>PCWJ01000031.1:14279-25137 GCA_002787295.1 Candidatus Nealsonbacteria bacterium CG11_big_fil_rev_8_21_14_0_20_37_68 | reverse complement strand
TAAATCCCACGACCGAAGGAGAAACAACGGCTCTCTATCTTGAAAGAATATTAAAATCTTTTGGTAAAAAAATAACCCGGCTTGGCCGGGGTTTGCCAGTCGGAGGAGAACTCGAATACGCCGACGAGGAAACTCTCTCTTCTGCCCTCGAGGGTAGAAAATGACTAATTAGATATTAGAAATTTTCAAGATTTCTACTTCGGTAAAGGGTTGACGATGACCCTTTTTTATTTTGTAGCGTTTTTTTGGTTTGTATTTAAAAATAATTACTTTCTTCTGCTTCCCCTGCTTTAAAACTTTTCCAACCACTTTTGCGGCCCCAACTAAAGGGGTACCAATTTCTAAGGTTTTCCCTTTTTGCAAAAGCAAAACTTCCGAGAAGGTTATCTCTTCCCCTTCTTTTTTTTCAACTTTCTCAATTTTTATTTTTTGCCCCGGAGAAACAATGTATTGTTTGCCTCCGGTTTTAACAACGGCTAACATGTATTTTTATTCTTCGGAAGATGGTTTTTCTAACCGCTTAATTTCTATTTTAGATTGTTTTTGAGTAATTTTTGCTACATCTTTATCAATCTTACCAAATTCCTGATAGGTGTTATTATAACTATTTACAACCGTACTTAGATTATTTCCGAGTTTTTGTAAACAATTTTCATAACCAATCAAATGCCGTCCCAGCGTCTCTACCCTTTTTCGAATTTCTTTAGCCGACTCTTCAATCTGCATAGCCCGCAAGCCCTGTAAAATTGTTTGTAAATAAGCATAAAAGGAAGTCGGAGAAACTATATGAACGTGTTTTTCTCTTACCGCATAATCAATTAAGTCTCTGGTATTGCTTTTTACCGCCCCAATTTTATTAACCAACAAATCATAATAAATAGCTTCGGATGGAATAAACATAAAGGCAAAATCTAAAGTTTTTTCTGCGGGCTTGATATATTTAGACGTTTCGTCGATTCGATTTTTTAAGTCCTGTTTGAATATTTTCTCTAATTGTTCTTTTTTGTCGCTATCTTGCTCTTCGATGATTCTATTATAAGTTTCTAAAGAAAATTTTGAATCGATGGGAATAATTTTATCCCTTAAAAATATCACTGCATCAACCACCTGGCCGTCTTTAAACTCATACTGCATCTGATACTGATTGGGGCTAAAAACATTCTTTAATAGCTCTTCTAAATAATACTCCCCCAGAACACCTCGCTGTTTGGGGTTTTGCAAAATGTTTTCTAACGATTGTAATTGTTCGGTAAAACTAATTACCTGTTTGTTCGTCTCGTCAAGTCTGGTTAATTTTTCAGTCACGTCTTGGATAATTTTGGCACTCTGACCAAATTGTGTCTGTATAACTTTGGTTGACTCAGACAACCTATCATCCAGAACCTGATGAATTTGGTTTAGCTGCTGCTGGAGAATAGTTAAAGAAGAATCCTCTTTTTGGGGCTTTCTTTTGAGTAATAGAAGAATTACCGCTATTGTCAGACCAACACAAACTAAAACTAAAAACGGATTTATGAATTGTTCCATGGGACTATTTTCCATAATATCATGGCCTGATTAAAAAATCAACCCGTTTAATAACAGTCCGAGAACGTTTCTCGGACTGTTAAAATTGGGTTAAAATTTCAACTAAGACGAAGGTAAGATAAATTCCGAGTAAAAAGAGAGCTTCTTTTCTGGTGATTTTCCGTCCGGTTCGGATGAATATAAGGAAAAATATCGCCGAAATTGCCAAGAATATTCTTCCAATTACAAACGGCGATAAATTAGAAACTTGAATTGGAGAAATTAAGACTACTATTCCCAAAACAAGCGTCGTTGTCATTATTACTGAGCCCATAACGTTTCCCGCTACCATCCAATCCTGACCTTTTCGCGCTGCCTGTAAAGTAAAGGAGCTTTCCGGGAGAGCGGTGCCCAACCCAACAATTAAAATACCAATCAAGGTCAAGGGTAAATGAAAATATTCTGAGAAAAATAAGACCGATTTAACAATCCCCTGGGCAGATATCAGTAATAAGATAATAGAAAAAATAAGTAAAAATATATTTTTTAAAAAAAACTTCCGGCCTAATTTATCTGGAATTCCATTATAGATTTTCCGGAATCTTTCTCCTTTATTAAACAACCAGACGAGATAAATAATAAAGGCGATTAATAACATAACTCCGTCTGCCCTGGAAAGATTGCCGTCCAACATCAGAATTAAGGGTAAGATGGCAACTCCAATGGTAAAGATAGAACTTCCCTGAACCGTTCGGCTCGGAACAGAAAGCCCCCTTTTAGAAACTAAGGCAGCAAGAGCCAAAATCAAAGTAAGGTCAGCAATATTGGTTCCGACAACATCGCTCAAAGCAAGTTGGGGAACTTTATTTAGGGCGGAAATTATGCCAACGAAAAAATTCGGAATGGTGGTGGCAAATGCCATAATAAAAAAGGAAACCACAAATTCCTTCCAGCCAATAAATTTAGATATTTTTGTTAAAGCATCAACTAAAAAATTGCTCGAGAAGAAAAGTATAGCGAAAGAACCAATAAAAATTAAAATATAAAGCCAAAACATAATTTACTTTAAAAAATAGATTATTTCATAAATGATTCCGCCAAAAAGGATTAAAAACAAAGGATAAACTAAAAAATTTTTCGGTTTAATTTTGCGGTACATTAACAAAATCAAAATTCCATCAATTCCAAGCATTGTTGCTCCGACAAAAGAGATGATTGGAATAAACTGCTTTATCCCTATCAAAAAAAGAGTTAAAGGAATGAAACAAGTAATTGCGAAAGCTATATTCTTTTCTATTTTTAAATCATACCAAAAAACTTTTTTTAGGGTCAGTCCTAAGGCAATAAAGGAGGTAAAAGTGGTTAGAACTCCGAAAAAAAGGGCTAAAGAAACTATCCTATCTCCTAAAAAATTTCTAAGGCCACTCAATGCTGATTCGGTTGTTTGGGGCCCGGTAATTCCCAAAATTAAATAAATAAAAAAGAGATAAACTAAAATTGGAATTAAAATGGAAATTAAAATTATTTTAGGCAACAATTTTTTGTTTTCTCTTAACATTTCCTCCACTTCGGGAATCAGACTCGCTCCCCAGAGAGAAAAGAGGATGGGACCGTAAGGCAAGAACCAATTTCTAATTCCTAATTCCCAATTTCTAATTAAAAATAAGTTTTCGATGTTTATGAGATATTTCCCTTTAAGAAATATTAAAAATAAAATAACGAAAAATAAAATCAGACCCCAGAATTCAACTTTGGAAATTGCTTTGATCCCAAAAAAGATTAAACTAGCGCCAAGGGAAAAATATAAAAGAGTATATAAAAGATTGTTTCCGCCAAAAACCGGAGAAAGTAAATTAGTCAAGAATTCTCCACCAACAATTAAATAAGCTAAAATTGCGCCAAAGACTCCCAAAATTGTTGAAATTAAAGCTATTCTCTCACCCCAATTTCCCAAATAGTAAGAAGCGAAGCCGGGCAATCTTTTAAAATCAGGAGTTTTCAGGGCCAACTCACCAAAAAATAAATGCACCAAGATGACCAAAGTTCCCAAAACCAAAAAATAGCCGAGTATTACCCAAAAGCCGACTTTAGAAGTAATGTAAGGTAAAGAAAAAAGACCAACCCCAATAATCGTGCCAGAAAGAGTGGCAATGGCATAAATAATTTTCATTTCTTAATTATACAAGATTTTTCAAATAAAAAGAATCTTATTAATGTTGTTATTCTAGTTTTTCGACAAAGAGGGTGTTGCCTTCGATTTTGTTTTTAAAATATATTTAATGAGCTCGAATAATCCTAAATTTACCAAGCCGAAGGCAAAAAGGATTGACCAGTCAAAGAGATTTAAAGGATAAGTGCGAAGTAAAATTTGAAAGATTGGCAGATAGACTGCGGTTAAAATCATTAAAATGCCAAAAAGGAGGGTTAAATTTAAAATTTTATTTGAGAAAATATCATATTCCCAGATGTTTTTTCTAAAGTTTTTACAAGAATAAAGATAGAAAAAAGAACCCAGGGCTAATCCCACAAAAGAAATTGTTCTTAAATGGCTGATGTCATAATTTGAAAATTTATACAGTAAAAAGAAAATTAACAAAAGCAAAATATTAGCTAAAATTCCACCAAACAAAATTAAATACTTTATTTCTCTGCTAATCAGTGGAAGTTTTGGATCTTCTGGTTTTCTCTTCATTATTCCCTTTTCTTCTGGCTCAAAGGCAAAAGCCATTCCCTGGGGACTTCCTTCAATTAGGTTTTGCCATAAAATTTGGACTGGCAAAATTGGTAATGGCAAGCCAAAAAGAAAAGCGCCAAAAACCAAAATTATCTCTGAAAAGCATTCGGCACACATAAACAAAATTGCCTTTCTGGCATTATCCATTACTCTCCTCCCCTCCCTGATTGCCTCTTCAATCACTGAAAAACTGTCATTCAACAAGACCAAATCGGAAGCCTCTTTTGCCACCTCTGTCCCGGAACCTAAAGCCACTCCAATATCGGCTTTTTTTAATGCCGGGGCGTCATTTACTCCATCGCCAGTCATTGCCACCACCTCTCCTCTCTCTTGCCAGGCTTCAACAATTCTCATTTTATGGCGGGGTTCGACCCTGGCATAAATTTGAATTTGAGGTAAAATCTTTTCAAATTCTTCATCTGATAATTTATCTAATTCTTTCCCTTCTAAAATATTTTCCTCACCTATTTTAAAACCAAGCTCCTCTGCCACCGCCTTGGCAGTTAATTTATGATCTCCAGTGATAATAATTGGTCTCATTTTGGCCTGGCGACAAATTCCCATTGCCTCCTTTACTTTTGGCCGAATTGGATCTTTTAAAGTAATAAAACCAACAAAATTTAAACCTCGACATAAACTTTCAACATAACGAGAACTGTTCTCGTTATGATTAATTTTGCGGTAGGCGGAGGCGACCACTCTTAAGCCTTTTTCGGCTAATTCATTTAATCTTTTCTCTAAATCTCTTTTTTCTTCATCTGTTAAATTAGAAAGTTCTAAAATTTTTTCCGGAGCGCCACAAACATAAAGAACCATTTTATTATCTTCTTTATAAAGAGCGGCAGCAAATTTATTTTTAGGGCTAAAGGGCAATTTTTCAATTTGCTTTTTTTCATATTCTTTTTTCTGATTAATTCCGATTTCAATAGCTGCTTTCAATAATGCCTTTTCAGTTGGTCTTCCTCTTAAAATCCATTTTTCTTTTGGGTCTTGGGGATTTTCAACAAAAGCTTCCGAAGTTAAAGCAGCCGCTTTTAGAGCCAAAAATCGGTCGCCAATCACCTCATCTACTTCCATTCTCCCTTCGGTTAAAGTTAAGGTTTTGTCGGCACAAATTATTGTCGTTGAGCCCAATGTCTCGACTGAAGCCAATTTTCTCACCAATCCTTTTTTTCTTAAAATTCTTTGGGCACCTAAAGCCAAAATGACAGTTATTGCCACTGGTAATCCTTCTGGAATCGCTCCAACAGCTACTGCCACCGCCGTTTCAAAGAGTAAAAAAATATCCTTTTCTACATTCAAACCAACAAAAAAGATAAATGCGACTAAAATTCCAACGATGGTGGCAATTTCAAAACCCAATTTTCTTATTTTCCTTTGCAAAGGCGTCCTTTTCTCCTTCTCCTTAATCATTCCGGCAATCTTTCCAATTTCAGTATTTGAACCAGTTTCTGTCACTATTGCCTTTCCTTGTCCTTCTTCAACCACTGTTCCCATATAAACCATGTTTTCCCTGTCAGCCAAAATTGTCTCTTCTGGCAAAATCTCCGAATGTTTTAAAGAAGAGAAAAACTCCCCTGTCAAAACCATCTCATTGAGTTTCAAATTTTGACTTTCAATAACCCTTCCATCAGCCGGAACCTTGTCTCCGGCAGTTAAAACAATGATGTCGCCAGGGACAAGTTCTTCTGAATCTAAAATTTTTTGATTTCCCTCCCTTGTTATTCTGGCTTCAATTTTAATAATTTTTTTTAATTCCTCTAAAATCTTTGAAGCCCTGTATTCTTGATAAAAACCAATTGTGGCATTTATTAAAACAATAAGGAAAATAGCAACAGTATCGGTGTATTTTTGATAAATGAGGGTAAAAAATCCAGCAACAATTAAAATAAAAATCAAAATACTCTTGAATTGAGCTAAAAATAGACTCAATTTAGAAGGAGGTTTTTCTTCTGGAAGTTTATTTTTACCAAATTCTCGTTGCCGCGATTGAACCTCTTCCTCTGATAAACCCTCTTTTAAGTTAGTTCTTTGTAATTTAGCTATCTCCTCTATTGATAAATTGTGCCAAAAAATTTCCGCCATTATTTTATTCTACCCCGTGAGAAATTTTTAATCCATATCCATTAATCATTAAGAGAAGTTATTCCCTCAAGAAGTTCTAATAAAAAATGGGGCTAACGCAACCCCTTTTTTCTCTTTTTCTTTCTTCCTTTCCCCCAACCTGCTTAATTTAGAATACCATGGTATTGGGAATTAAGCAGAATTAAATGGCGAAATATTTCTTAAATTTTCCTTCGTTCGGTATTGTTTCTGTTGTTATTAAGCAAACCTCATTATTATTTAATCCAAAGAAATCTTTTAATAACTCAATTTCATCTTTGCAGTCAAAAGCGTGCAACCAAACACTTTTTTGAAGAAGCACAAATCCCAGTTCTTTCAATTTTGTCCGAAAAGCATTGCGGTGTACTGATTTCAATTGGGCAATATCAAACAAAACAAGCCTCCATTTTTTGTCCCATTTCGCTGGTCTTTTAATTTTTAAAGAATCAATTTGCATGTATCCTGCGAGTTTGCGTCCTTCCGGGGTAAGGGAAACCCTAACCTCATGTCCCCTTTTCTCCACAATGATTACTTTTTTTCTCTGTAATCTTGTAAAAGTATCAGAAAATTTCCGCTTTGGATATTTCTTTTTTCGAAACGCCCGCCAAGCATTTATGCCAAAATAAGGTGACGTTGCCGCGATGCTAATTGCGCCGGCTATAAATAACCAGAGAAGAATATCATTAACGATTTCTGACCGTGGCTTCTTAAAATAATACTTATATTTTGTCATAATATTTTGTCATATATTCTGCTTAATTAACTATACCATGGTTTAGTTAATGAAGTAAATCACCGTTAGAAAAAGGCCTTGGGGTCACCGCAAGGCAACGCCTAAGACCTTTTGTATAGACACATCGCGTTTCGTTTATTAAATTTGAAAGAAGATTCCTGCGCCGCCTACCGGAGTCGAACCGGTGTTACGAGAATGAGAATCTCGCGTCCTAAGCCACTAGACGAAAGCGGCATCATTTCTAATTTAACACAAAATTTTTATTTTGTCTATCAATATAAAGGCCGCCTCGGCTTGGTTGAGGCGGCCCTTGGCAGTAGAGCTAGTAGAGCTACTGCCCTAATGATTCCCTGGACCACACCAGGTCATTCTTACAATCTTACCTCTCTTTCTATAAAGATGGATCTTTACACCACAAGGACATTTCCCCGGATTTATTTTTATCTTTTTGCCACAATTTGGACAATTTACCTCTCCATTGATTACTTCTGGATGATCTATCCTACCTTTCACTATGCCCTCCTTTTTTTTGGATTAGATTAACTTTCCCGATGGAATTAAAAAGAACTACAAAAAAGAACTACATTTTTCTCCTTTCTCCGCTTTTTGGCGGATGCCTAAAATGAAAAAAGACGATCCTGAGGACCGGCTGAATCTTCAAAAGATTATTTAATTGAAAACTCAACCGGTCCGCTGATCGGTGGCTTTGAGGATGAAATAGACTTTAGAGATTAAACTTTCCATACTCTTATTTATGACGAAAATTAGCTTATTTTATTACAGCCCTCATGTTTAAGGTAGAACCTTAAACAGCTTTGATTTCTTCAATTATCTTTTCCATTTTCATTTCTTTTGAGCCGTCAATTAAAATTAAATCTCCTTCTCTTAGCTCATCTTGAAGTTTTAACTTTCCTTCATCAACGGTATTAAATTGGAAAATTTTTTCTTCCGGCATTCCTTTTTCCCGGGCACCTTTGGCAATAAATCTTGCTCGCTCCCCAAAAGTAAAAAGTAACTCGGCAGACCTGGCCACCCTTTCTCCCATCGCTTCATGTGCTTCAATTGTATATTTACCAATCCCGATTATATCTCCCAAAACAGCAACTTTTCTTTTAAACCCCAAAATCCCTGCTAAGATTTCTAAGGCTTCGGCCATCGAAAAAGAAGTTGCCGATTCGGAATCGTCTAAAATCATAGAGTTTTTTATTCCTTTAATTAATCTCATTTTCCCTGGAAGACCTTGATACGATTTTAGGCTTTGGGAAATTTCAACCAAATTTAAACCCAATAAATTACCTACCGCAACTGAAGCTAAGCTGGCATAAATTTGCTCTTTACCAAAAAGGTTTTTTAGCCAAATTGGAACGATATTTCCATGATAATTTAATTTAAAATTCGTTCCGGGAGAGGGAAACTGGGTCAAAACAATATCGGTAGCCTTGAAATCTGCTATTTCCTGCAAGCCGAAGGTTAAAAAATGAGCTTTAGTTTTATTTTTCAATTCTCTTACCGTTTCATCGTCCAAATTTAAAATTAAATAACCCAAAAGAGGCAAACTTTCTGCCAATTTCGCTATTTCTTTTATTCTTTCATTTTCTCCGGCAAAAAAAGTTTTATCTGGCGGAATATCACCGAGATTAGTTACCACTAAAATTGGTAATTTCGACTTTTTTATTAAAAATTGGAAATTTCTGGCAGCCAGATTTTTTACCAAATCAATTGGGTAAATTAAGATTTCATCCTTTTTAAATCTCCAGGGAAGTTTATTTCCTGACATTTTCTCAACCTTAAAATGGGACTTCAAGACCTGGAAAATAGCTTCAGCAGCAGTCTGACGACTCAAACCGGTCACAATAATAACGTTGGGTTTTTTTAGAGAAAAGTTAAGTTTGAATAAAAAATTCATAAAGTATCGATACTAATATACGAATTAATACTAATGATACCAATAAATTATTCGTATAATTAGTATGCATTAGCATATTGGCATCGCGTTATTCGTAGTCCGGGGGTATCTGATAATAATCGATAATATACTTTGCTAATTCTTGGAAAATTGGCACTGCCGAATATTCGGCGGTTTTGGTTTGGGGATTGTCCAGTTTTATTAAAATCAAAAATTTAGGGTCAAAGGCCGGGGCATACCCGATAAAGCTCTGCCAGGTTTTATCGGAATAACCTACTCTATCTTCTCCTAAGGTCGACCAAGGCATCTGGGCGGTTCCGGTTTTCCCGGCAATATAATACCCGGGGATTTGGGCCCTCCTGGCAAAAGCACCTTTTACTACGCTAATCAGCATTGCAGTAAGTTTAGAGGAGGTCTCTGGAGAAATAACTTCCTTTTTTTGCACTTCGGGTTGAGTTTCAATTATTTTACCATTTTTTTTAATTTTTTCCACCAGATAAGGTTTTACTATTTTCCCTCCGTTAGCAATGGCACAAAATGCTCTAGCTAACTGCAAAGGGTTCATAGCAATTCCCTGACCAAAACTGGCTGTAGTAAAGTTTATTTCGTATCCTTTTTTAAATTCTTCATTGGAAGAAAAAATTTCTCCCGGTAAGTCAATCCCGGTTTTTTCAAAAATTTTAAAATTTTCGATGTATTCTAAAAATTTTTGATGTCCCAGTTGACTTTCGGCAAATACCGCTCCGGTATTAATTGATTTCTCTAGAACTTCGGTCATCGTAATTTCGCCCGGATATACTCTATGATCATAATTATAAATGGGCCATCCTCCAATTTCTATTATTCCCGGATCTCGATAAGTGGTTTGAGGAGTGATTTTGCCTTCATTCAAAGCACCAGCCATTGTAATTGGTTTAAAAATCGAACCCGGCTCAAAAAGTTTTTGAATGGCTCCGTTATTAAATATCTCCAATTCCTCTTTAAAATAAAGATTAGGATTAAACTTGGGAAAATGGGCCAGGGCTAAAATTTTGCCGGAAACAGGATCCATCACCACAATCTGACCACCTTCAATGTTTAGATTCTCTCGGGCTTTATCTAATAATTTTTCTGCCTGGAATTGAATATTATAATCTACGGTTAAAATTAAGTCAGAACCAGCCAAGTCTTCTGTGTTAGAAAAAAACAAATATCCAAACGGCCCCCTTTCCCCTTCTAAAAATTGTTCCTTACCCTTTAAAATCTCGTCGTAATACTGCTCAATTCCGTATTGCCCAACCCCATCTTTGTTCACAAATCCAATTAAGTGGGAAGCAAAATCCTGATAAGGATATTCTCGAATTTTTTGATCAGCCAAATGAAGACCGGGAATAGAACTCTGCAAATCTTCTAAATTTTTTATTTCTTGGAGGGTTAAATTCTCCTTTAATATTAAAAAATTGGCATTTTCCTTTTTAAACTTTGACAAAAGATCTTCTTTGTCCAAATTTAAAGTTTCGCTTAAAATTTTTGCCACTCCATCTTTATCATTTATCTCTTTTAAGAAGACAAAACAAAGTTTTTCAGTTTTATTTATTACTAAGGGGTATAAATTTCCATCCTTGTCCTGAAGATAGATTTTTCCCCTATCCCCTTTAATCTCGGGAAAAACAATATGCTGACCTTGAGCCAGAGCACTATAAAAATCATGATGTAAAATCTGAAGAAAAAAAAGCTTGCCTGTGATGGTAGCTCCAAATAAAATAATAAAAATTAAAATTAAATTAGGCCTCCAGTTCCTCATTAACTTTAGGAAACTTTAGTGCTTAAATGCGAAGCATTCAAGGTTCCCGCCCAGAATTTTCTGGGCGAGGCTCGCCCCCTTCGGGGGCGGCTG
>PCWJ01000031.1:0-14270 GCA_002787295.1 Candidatus Nealsonbacteria bacterium CG11_big_fil_rev_8_21_14_0_20_37_68 | reverse complement strand
GCCGAGCGTAAGCGAGGCAGGTTCTTAATTCAAGATTATATGTCTATACCTTAGCGAATCAAGGTTCTGCCGAGCGTAAGCGAGGCAGGTTCTTATTTCGTAACTATCGCACCTTCCCTTACTTGAATGTAGTCTACTTTTTCTACTTTTTCAAAGCCCAAACCCCCAACTAAATTCTCTAAATTTCCTAAAGAATTATTTTTTAGAAAGTTACTTTCTAAAATTTTATTTTGTTGATAAAGTTCTTGGGTTTCCCCTCCTAGCCCCGTAATTAAGAAAGAAGCCTGGGTTATTTTATTAATTTGAAAAATATTAAAAAATAAAAGAAAGAAAATAAGGGTTAGACTTGCAATCCAAAAAATTCTAAAACTTATTCGCGGAAATTTAGGCACAGCTACCACCTTTTGAGAAATAGAATAAGATAAAATATAAGAACCCATGTTAAATACCAAGTTATGGATTGTTGGTTGTTTTGATGGCTGCTCTTAATTTAGCCGACCTTGCCCGGGGGTTTGTTTTAATTTCCTCGAATGTCGGTCTAATTGGTTTTTTTGTTAAAATTTTGAGCCCCGAACTACAAACTTTGTTTGAGTACGGGGCAGGCAATCCCTCCCTGGCTCGCTCTTTTAAAAAATTTTTAACAATTCTATCTTCAAGAGAATGAAATGAAATTACTACCAATTTTCCTCCCGGGCTTAAAATTTCTAAAGCCTGCCCCAATCCTTTTTTTAAATTATTTAATTCGTCGTTGACGACGATTCTTAGAGCCTGGAAAGTTTTAGTGGCAAAGTGAATTCTTCTCCGCCAGTCCCAACTCGGTATTGCTTTTTTTATAATCTCTACTAATTGAAAGGTGGTTTTAATTGGCTTTGTTTTTCGAGAATTTATAATCCCTCTGGCAATTCTTTTGGCAAATTTTTCCTCTCCGTACTCTTTTAAAATTCTTTCAATCTCTGACCCGGGCCAATTATTAACGATTTCCTCCGCAGTTAAACTATAGTACGTTTTCGAAAGGCCTCTAAAAAATGTACTAATATGATATCTCATATCTAGGGGCTCTGCTCTTAAAAATGAGAATCCCCTACCGCTTTTTTCCAGATGCCAGCTTGAAATTCCCAAATCGAATAGAATTCCGGAAACTCTCTTAAAGTTATATCTTTTAACGATCTCCTTTAAATTTGCAAAGTTGTCACAGACAAGAATCAATCTATCGCTAAAATTTTCAATTTTCAATTTACAATTTTCAATTATTTCCGGGTCTTGGTCTATTCCCAAAACTTTCCCTCTCGGTCCATTTCTTTCTAAAATAGCTAAGGCGTGGCCGGCTTCTCCGATTGTACAATCAATAAAATTTTCATCTGGTTTTGGATCTAAATATTTCAGGACCTCTTTTTTTAAAACCGCAATGTGCATTTTAAATTCCAAGTTCTTTTAATCTCTCGGCCATATCCCCCACCTCTTTTTCCATTCTTTGTTTGTATTCTTGCCACCTTTCCTCGGCCCAGATTTCAATTCGATTAGAAAGACCAATTATAGCTACGCCTTTTTTAAAAAAAGCATAACCTTTAAGATAATCCGGGATTAAAATTCGTCCCAGTTTATCAAGTTGGACTTCGGCCGCTCCCGAAAGCATAATCCTGGTGAAACCTCGGCTGTCTGCTTGAGAATTAGGCAAGTTTTCCAATTTTTTGGCTACTTTTTGCCACTCCTCCAAAGAATAAATTACCAGACTGTTATCCAACCCTCTGGTAATTACTGCTTTTTTGCCTAAAGACGGCCGAAACTTGCTTGGTATGGCCAGCCTTTTTTTATTATCTATTGAATAAATATATTCACCGATGAACATATTAAAAAAACTAAAATTTTTATTTTACTTGAGTTTTCCCCCAAATAAGGTACTTATCCCCATAGTTATCCACAATCCCCCACTACATCTTCATTATAATCCACCCAGCCCCCCTGTCAACCCCGCACCTTTTCTTGTAAAGACTTCTGATTTATAAATAGTGAGAGCCCCGCACCTTTTGTTAATTTCTCAAAAAATTATTTCTTAAAAATTACTAATTACCTTTAAAATAAGCTACAAAAGGTGCGGGGCTTCGCCTTATATCCTTCCATAACCTCAAACTTTCGCTGGAAAAGGTGCGGGGTCAACCCAAATTTAGTCAAAAGTTAGTTATTTGTTTTCCACAGGAAATCCACAGGCTTGAAAATCGGTTTGGTATTCTTTAATTTTGGTCTAAAACCAGGAAAGCCCTTTTTAAAACTTTTCTTTTTCAATTACATTTGATATAGTTAAAATGATGCCCAAATTTTCGCCTTCTCAAAAAGAAATTGTTGTTATTAGCCTGGGCGGATCTATAATTAATCCCGGAAAAATTCAAGTAGATTTTCTAAAAAAATTTAGAAGATTGATTTTAAAATTCCTTAAAAGGGGATATCGATTTGTAATTGTTGCCGGTGGCGGAAAAATCTGCCGGGATTATCAAAAGGCTGCTTCTGAGATTACAAAAATATCCGATGAAGATAAAGATTGGATTGGCATTCATGCCACCAGACTTAACGCTCATTTGATTCGAACTATTTTCAAAAAAGAGGCTTATCCTATTGTTTTGGATAATCCCTTAAAACAAATAAACGGAGGAAATTATAATGTCTTTATTGGCTCCGGCTGGAGACCGGGCTGGTCCACCGATTACGATGCAGTATTGTTGGCTGAAAGATTTAAGGCTCGAAAAATAATTAATGCCTCAAACATTGATTATGTTTATGAAAAAGACCCCCACACTAAAATTTGGTGTGGGGGTAAAAGAGCAAAACCAATAAAAGAAATAACCTGGGCCAAGTATTGCAAACTAATTGGGTCAAAGTGGAAGCCGGGAATGAAAGTCCCCATCGATCCTATCGCTGCCCGCCTTGCTTCAAAGCTAAAAATGACCATAATTGTAACTAAAGGAACTAATTTAAAAAACTTAGAGCAAATTTTAAAAAATAAGAACCTGCTCGCTCCGCCAGTCGGCGGAGCTCGACAGAACCTTGAATACTCCGTATTTAAGAAGTTTAAGGGAACAATAATTAAACCCTGAAGCCGAAAATCGGCTCCATTTACCTGCCCAAATTTTATTTTGTAAAACTTGGGTAGGTTTACAAAAAGCAATATTGGTGTTATTATTATCTTAAATATTCTATATTCTAATATTTATGAAAAAAGATATTCATCCCAAATACTATCCCAATGCTCGCGTCCGCTGCGCCTGCGGAAATACTTTTGAAGTTGGATCGACTAAAGAAGAAATAGAGACGGAAATTTGTTTCCGGTGTCATCCTTTTTACACCGGAAAAGAAAAAATGGTAGATGTTATGGGCAGGGTGGAAAAATTTAGAAAGAGATTAGCCCAAAAAACAGAAATGGCAAAAAAGAAAAAGAAGAAATAATATTCGAATGATTGATATAAACGCAATTAAGCAAGAATACGAAGATATTTTAACCCAACTCAGTGATCCTGAGTTGATTTCTAATCGAGAAAAATTTGAAAATCTCTTAAAAAAAAGGGATTATTTTGAAAAAATCATTGAAAAAGAAAAAGAAATTAAAGATCTTGAGCAAAAAATCCAAGAAAACAAAGAAATTCTTTCTACTGAAAAAGACCCGGAATTATTATCTTTAGCCGAGGCAGAGATAAAAATTTTCGCTGAAAAAGAAAAAAATTCAAAGAAAGAATTGGAGACTTTATTAAAGAAAGAGGAAAGTTTCAGCTCAAATTTTGTCTTACAAAATTTTAGTGGAGAGTCAGTAATTGTTGAAATTCGAGCCGGCACCGGAGGAGAAGAAGCGTCTTTATTTGCCGGAGATTTATTTCGAATGTATTTAAAATACGCTACAATACAGAGTTGGAAACAAAAAATTCTTGACTCTCGACCCACCGAACTCAGTGGTTTTAAAGAAATTACTTTTGAACTTAAAAATGGAAATGTTTTCTCCAAAATGCAGCATGAAGGCGGGGTTCATCGAGTCCAAAGAATTCCAGCAACCGAAAAATCAGGAAGAATTCATACCTCGACAGCAACGGTTGCGATCTTACCCAAACCAAAAAAAGCTCAGATTAAAATTAACCCCAGGGATTTAAAAATTGATTTTTATGGTGCTTCAGGCCCTGGTGGCCAATATCTTCAAAAAAGACATACAGCTGTAAGAATCACCCATCTTCCAACTGGAATTGTCGTTACTTCCCAAACTGAGAGAAACCAGATCCAGAACAAAGAAAATGCCATAAGTATTTTAGAAGCTAGGCTTTTGAAAAGAAAAGAAATGGCAGAATTTGAAAAGCTTAGCGAAAAAAGAAAAACCCAAATTGGTTGGGCTAAAAGGGCAGAAAAAATCAGAACCTATAATTTTCCTCAAGATAGAGTGACTGACCACCGGATTAAAAAAAGCTGGCACAATATTGAAGATATTATGGAAGGAAGGTTGGAACCCATCATCAAAGCCCTTCAATCTCTTTAATGTCTTCTTCGTATTCAGCGGTAATTTTCATTACCGAATCTCCGTAAAAGCGATAACTTAAATTGGTGCTACCGGAAAAATAAATCATTGCTGCCTTCCATTCGGCATTATAAGTCTGTTTTGTTGCTCCGTAATCTGCCAAATAAAGGGCGGCAGCCAAAAAAGCGTCTTTAATATTCCAAGGGTCGGCAGTTTTTCCGGTAATCCCCTTAACTTTGTCTCGATAAAGCATCCAGGTTGTGGGGATAAACTGAGCCGGGCCCATTGCCCCACCGTATCCATAACTCATTGGACAGGATACCGGAGTGTTGTAGGGATCTCTTCCCAATTCTGCCGTAATTGTTAAAAAATCATCCACGTCTCCCTTTCTGCCCGACAGTCCCATTGGTTTCATTACCCCGGAAACTTCTTTTCCGTTATGGGCCACAACTCCGTCTCCGGTTTTAGGGTTTTTTAAATAACACTGGCCGACATTTTTTCCGATATTCGATTCTTGAGTCATTACTGCCAAAAGAAAAGCCGGTCTCACTCCGGTGATTGACTCCACATATTTGGCAATATCATAGGCCTCTCCAAAGGTAGGGGCTTCCGGCACTCCAATTAACTCAAAAATTCTTGCCCTAATTTCAGCTGCTCTCTTTTCTGTTTCTTCTTTTGCTTTGAGATATTTCTGATATTCTGCCTCGGTTAACCCCAGAAAGTATTCCCTTTCTTTTTTTGTTTTTTCACTTTCTTTCTGTTGAAGGGTTTGAATGGTTACCAGGTTCTCCAAGTCCTGCTTTTCTTCATCCAAAGATTGTTTTTGAGACTCAAGATAAGACCTCATTTCTTTTATGTTTTCTAAAAGCTTGCGATTTTTTGAAGATAATTCTTCCAGGGCGACTAAGTTTTCAAAAAAATCAGAAAGTCGGGCTTCGGCTAAAAAAATTTCCACCATTGATTTTTGGTCCTCTTCGTAAATTGCTCTCAAAATATTGGTTAATTTTCTTCCGGAATCTTCGATTTTTAACACGGTGGTTTCAATACTGAATTGGGTATCCTTAATTTGAAGACTCAAATCTTTAATTACCACATTGGACTGATAAATTTGGTAAGCTAAATTCTTTATTTGATTACTCAGAACATAAATCTGGTTTTCGAGAGTTTTCTTTTCTTTTTGTGTTTTGGTAATATCTTTTTCAATTTGAACCTGCTTTTGGGCAAGATATTCCTGACATTTTTCTAAAAACTCCCGGCATTCTACGGCAGAAATCTCTGCACATTTTTTGTCAATTTCCTCACTCGATTCGCAAATCTGTGATAAATCAGGAGACTCGGCTATAACCTCAACTCTCCATTGGAACAAAAACAGAGAAAAGAGAAAAATAAAAAATGAAAGCTGAACAAATAATGAATTTTTTTTAAAAATGCACCGGCTCATACCGAAAATTTTTCAATTTATCATTAATTATTTTCGGGCTTTTTCTTCTCCTTTCTCCTCTTTTTCTTCTACCTCTTTTTCTCCCTTCTCTTTTTCTCCCACTTTTTCTACCTCTTCTACTTTTTCCTCAATTGGCTTTTTTAATTCTTCTTCCACTTTCTCCGGAGCAGAAATAAAGGCCACGATTTCATCCGGCTCTCTTAAAATTTCAACTTCTTTTGGCAACTTGAGATCTTTGATTAAAATATTATCTCCTAATGCCTTTAGGTCTTCTACATTAATTATGATTTCTTTGGGAAGGTTTTGAGGAAGGGCTTTTACTTCTAATTCTTGAATATTTTTGATTAAGGTTCCGCCCAAATCCTTTACTGCCCGAAGTTCACCCTCAAAAATTAGAGGAATTTTGGCTTCTATTTTTTCCTCAAGTCTAGGTTGATAAAAATCAACATGTAAAAATTTGGAAGTTAGGGAGTCTTTTTGAACATCGTGAATTAAAACCGGAGATTTTTCTCCCCCAACATCGAGAAAAATTAAACTGCTTAAACCAGCTTCGCTATATATTTTTTCGAAGGTTTTATAATCCAATTTCAGAGACTTATTTTTAATCTTTGGTCCGTATAGAACTCCAAGCAACTCGCCCTTCTTTCTAAGAGCGGCAGGCTTTTCATCATCTTTACGGACTTTTACCGGTAGGGTTAACATGGTTTATTTAGAATAAAATTTATTTACAATTTCAAGGGTATCAGCTACCCCTAATTTCTGAAAAAGTAGGACAAATTTTTTTTCTAACTCTTCAGAAATTTTATCAATATTTTTTTGAGGGATTTTTAAAATCTCTTTTTTAAATGGACCCAAAGCCTTTTTTCTTGTCTTATATATAAATTGCTCCTCGGTTTGATCTAGTTTTTTCTCGAAAACCTGTTCTTGTATTAACCAATTATAAATTTTTTCCTTAAGATCTTTCGGAAAATAAGGGGAATCTAAAACTATATTTTGGAAAGCAGTTGCCAGATGAATTTCCACAGCTCCTGTTTCCGGGAACTTATCGAAATACTCCTCGGACAAGGTAGAAGCCCCGTGCTGAACGGCTCCGGCCATGCCATATTTCAGGGCTCGACTAGAAAGTTTTTTAAGGGTTTCAAAGTCTACATCGGCTTTTATGAGCTTACCCGAAGGACCAACAATCCCTCCGTGAGTAGCACCGGTTTGAACCGCAATTTTGATTAATCCCTTAATATCTCCGAATTTGGCAAGTTCCCGATTGTATCCTTCCATAAAAACCCGGAGGTCTTCAGGAGTACTATTTTTCCCCCCAATCTCGCCTACCTCTCCCCCCACTGAAATGGTAATACCCCGAGGTTCTAAAGATCTAATGAAAGAAGTAAGCTGAGCGGTAAGTTCGTAGTTGAATTTTTGTTGTTCCGGTAAGTCTTCTTTGTCTAATCTGACCAAAGTAGAACTGTCAATGTCAATATTATAAACCCCTGCCTCAATTGAATCTTTAATCAACTTTTTAAGCGCTTCGATTTCTTGAGATTTTTTTTCTGAAAAAAATTTCTCGGCCTTGACTTGAAAATGGTCTCCTTGAAAAAATAAATATCCCTTAAATCCTTCTTTAATGGCCGCCGCTAAAATAACCGGAACATATTCTGACATTGGCTGATCCGTATAATCAATTTCTGATCTGGCCAGCTCGAAAACAAAAGCTCCCACTCTTTGTTTTATTGCTTGTCTTAAAACGGCCCGGGCCGTATCAAAAGTTAAGGTTCTGATATTAATAGCCGGAACAGTAAAAAAACCGGACCACTTATTTTGAACCTTAGCCTCATACAATTTCTGGGTTGAGGTTAATTTTATTCCCTGAACTTTAGCTCTTTTCCGAATTTCTTTTTCGGCCCTT
The DNA here is from genome assembly GCA_002787295.1 of Candidatus Nealsonbacteria bacterium CG11_big_fil_rev_8_21_14_0_20_37_68. Taxonomy (GTDB): domain Bacteria; phylum Patescibacteriota; class Minisyncoccia; order Minisyncoccales. The sequence continues at coordinate 6,446 of PCWJ01000031.1, read as the reverse complement.
TTACTTTTTTTAAATATTACTTGATAAACCAATTTTTCAATATCATTTTCCATATTATTAGTGGAAAAATATTGAAGCCACTCGATAAACCTCCGGATCAATCTTCCTTCCCCCTTTTATTTTAGAAAAAGGAACAGATAAAATTTTATCCCCTTTTAGTATGACTGCTCTTTGGAACTGTTTTTTGGAAACCTGTTCAATTGCTTTTACCCCAAACCTTGTCCCTAAAATTCTATCAAAAGCAACCGGGGTACCGCCCCTTAAAATGTGTCCGATATTAGTTGCCCTGGTTTCGAACCCTGTTTTTTCTTTGATTAAATCTGCAACCTGATCTCCAATTCCTCCCAGTTGTAAATGACCGAAGGCATCGGCCTGACCGGTTTTAGAAACCAATTTACCCTTTAATTTTGCTCCTTCTGAAACTACAATAATGCTAAAACTTTTTCCCTTTCTTGTTCTTTCTCTAATCGTCTGACAAACTTTCTCGATATCAATTGGGGTTTCCGGAATTAAAATATAATCTGCTCCGCCGGCTAATCCTGCATAAACCGCAATCCAGCCAAAATGTCTGCCCATGACCTCTAAAACCATCACCCGGTGATGGGATTCGGCAGTAGAATGAAGTCGATCGATAGCTTCGGTGGCAGTCTGAACTGCGGTCCAAAAACCAATACAGAAATCCGTCCCCTTTAAATCATTATCAACAGTTTTAGGAATGCCAACGATAGGAAAATTTTTAGGAAGTTTCTTAGCAACGCCCAAGGTATCATCTCCGCCGATAGCAATTAAAGCGTCTAATTTCAATTTCTTGAAATTATCAATTATCTTTTTGATTCCGTTTTCAATCTTTAAGGGATTGGTTCTCGAACTGCCCAGTATGGTTCCTCCCCTATCCAAAATTCCCCGAACCCGATTCTCGTTTAACTTCTCAAAATCTACTCTTTCTACCAGGCCCTTCCAGCCATCTCTGATTCCTATGATTTTAAATCCCAGTTGCTTTCCCCTTTTAACTATCGCCCTAATCGCCGCATTTAATCCCGGGCAATCTCCGCCCCCCGTTAAAACTCCCACCCTTTTTAGTTTTGGTTTAGGCATATATTTATTTATATCTTACTTAATTTTAAATCTTTTTTCAAGCTTTTTAAGGACTTCCATTACTCCGGTATATTCCAGTTCCGACATTGGGAGCATAGCTGCCCCGGAAAAACCTTGCCTTCTTATTTCTATTGCTTTTTTCGAGCTGTGCTTGCGAACCTCGTCCCAAAAAGGATGATCAAAAGCGTCAACCGGCTCGGTTAATTTTCCATTTTTAACACAAAAAGCCAAGCAAGAAACCGAAGGGGGTCCATCAAAGAAAGAAATCGAAGAGTTTTTCTTTACCGGCATCAATGGTCCCCAGTGAGAACCGCGCATAAAGCCGGCCACATAAGGAGACATAGCATAAGGGGACAAAATCTCCCCGGTGGCAGGAAAATTCTTTTGAACCCTCACCAGCATTACCGGGTCGTCTTTGCCAACATATTTTCCGGCAATGTTATGAAGTCGGGTAGTTGAAACTGCTACTGCTTGTTCTCCTGCCTCTCTTGACCAAATTGATTCTACTACAAAACGACTGTTATCCCGTAAAAGAGCAGCAATATCGTAAATTTCTTCCGGAGCTACCAATTCAATGGTTTTTTCTGCGGTCGTGTAAGCCACATCCATAATTCTGAATTTAAATCCTTTTTTTATTTCCGGGGAAAGTATTAAACCTGAACTATACATCGGATCACAAAATCCCAAATATAAAGGAAGGTTATAGGCTCCAGGCTCAGTTTTGTCGGCAGCGAACATTAAAAATGGTTCAGCCGGTCTCTCTTCAAATTCAAGTTCGCAAACTTGAGGCCCCATTCCCTTAATGTTTCCCGAAAAACTCTCTTTTAATAAATCCTGGCCCGCCCCATAAAGACCCTGTTTTTTAGCTATCTTTGTTCCCTCTAAAAATGCATTCCAACAGAGTTTATGAATTTCCTTATTTAGAATCCCCTTTTTATGGGTGCTCAATATAGCAATATCATCTCCGGTATGCCCTACGTAAGAATCAATTATTAAATTTTTCCCCTTGGTTTTAATGTAATTTTCTACAGTTTGCAAAAGTTTCTGGCTCGGTTTTAAATGCCCGCCAATACTTCCAACATCAGCTTTTATTATACTTAAAGTAATTTTTGCCATTGTCTTCATCTAATTTTATTATAACTTATTTTATTCGACTTTTTAGCAATTTCTCTTTTTTCGCAATATCTAGGGTCGTTTTAATTACTGTATCTGGGTTTAATGACATTGACTCTATTCCCTTTTTAATTAAACATATTGATTAACTCTTAACTTTTTGTTAACTGCGGCTTCCAAAATTTTCTGCCTTTCTTGGTGAACTCCAAAACTGATTTCATCATAAAACTTTTTTAGTTGTTTAGCTCCGATATAAATACTCCACATGTTCTCTCTGTTGCTTCGCAAAGATGGTTTGCAACTATACCCTAACAATCTAAATAATTTATAAATATATTTTATTTCCTTTTCATTTCTCATTTCAATTCTAACATATCTACTTCTATTGAAATAAGCTGTTCCCTCACCAATCATCATTCCTTTGATATAGGCTGCTGCTAATTTTTTATCATTGAAGCATATTTTTTTAATTGTTCTTTCCAGGGAGAGAATTAAATCAATTAAAATTGCGCTATCGCAACAGACTCTATATTTTATTTTTTTATTATAATAGTCATTTCTTAATTTCACTTGATTAATATTTAAATCTAATTCTTTACTAATTTGATTAAAGGAATCTCCTTGAATTGTCATTCCAGGGGGTGAAATAACATTAAGATAAAAATTAGTACTTGGAAAATGAGTATTTAACCATTGAATAAAAAATTTAATTACTCCTAACTCAGAATTTGTAAATCTTAATTTTCTAGGACGAGTTTCACCACTTAATCCAGTATCACCCCCTGCTATATATAAAGCGTAACCTTCAACAAAATTTTCATTAACTTTAATCTCCCGAGGCAAAATTAAAACACTCTTTCTATGCGAACCCGAGGCCCTAAATCCTCTAATGTTTTCAAAAACTTCTTCTTTATCAATTTTTAGAATCTCAGCGATTTTTAACAATCGTGGCAAAGGATGATATTGTGCTTTTCGAAATTCCCAACTTAAAGTACTATAATTTATTTTTAACCACCGGTGATTAAATCTTCTGAGAGATTTGTAATTTTTGATTATTAAAGATTTTATTTTCTGACGAAAAAATAGATCAATATTTACATAAATTGATGAATTCTTAGAAAGAGATTTAAATGTATCTAAAATCATTTTTTCTTTTTGGAAAGATTAAGTATCGTTTTCATCACTGCATCTGGCGATAAAGACATTGAGGGAATTCCACAATCCATTAGAAATTGGGCAAATTCTATATATGAAGAAGGGGCATCTCCGCAGATTCCGCAATATTTTTTTCTTTTTTTACATTCTCGAATTACTTTGGCAATCATTTCTTTTACCGCCCCATTTCTCTCATCGCCGACCTTAGAAACTTGAGCTGAATCTCTATCTAATCCTAAAACCAGTTGAGTCAAATCGTTTGAGCCAATACTCATTCCGTCAAAAATCTCCAAAAATTTATCAGCCAAGATGACATTGGAAGGAATTTCACACATCACGATAACTTTTAAACCGTCTTTTCCTCTCTTTAGTCCATTTTTTACCATTAAATCCAGCACTTTTCCCCCTTCTTCAACTGTTCGACAGAATGGAATCATTGCCCAAATATTCTTCAAACCAAAAACTTCTCTGGCTTTTTTTATTGCTTTACATTCCATCTCAAATGCCGGTTTGAATTTTTCGTCGTAGTATCTGGAGGCTCCTCTCCAACCCAACATTGGATTTGCTTCTTTTGGCTCAAAAATTTCTCCTCCGATTAAAGCTGCATATTCATTCGTTTTGAAATCAGAAAATCTGACCACCACCTCCCTCGGAAAAAAGGCAGCTCCGATTTGAGCAATTCCTTCGGCTAACTTCTCAATAAAATATTCTTTTTTGTCTCTGTAGCCGCGAGTTAACTCCTCAATTTCGGCTTTTATTTTTTTATTCTTTAATTGGCCAAAATGATATAAAGCCAAGGGGTGGATTCTAATTTTTTCAGCAATAATAAATTCTTCTCTTGCCAAACCTACTCCCCGAACCGGTAAAAAAGAGGTTTTAAAAGCGATATCAGGCGCTCCAATATTAATCATTATTTTTGTTTTCAACTTGGGAATTTTTCCTAATTCATATCTTTTAATTTCATAAGGAATTTCACCTAAAAAAATTCTTCCTTCCGCCCCCCGGGTACAATCTATGGTTACAAATTGGCCGGTTTTTAAAGCTTTGGTAGCATTTTTTGTCCCAACAATACAAGGCAATCCCAATTCTCGAGAAACAATAGCACTATGACAGGTCCTGCCTCCTTCATCTGTGATAATTGCTGAAGCAAGTGGAAATATAGAAACCCAATCTGGGTCGGTCATTCTTGTCACTAAAACTTCTCCTTTTTGAAATTGGCCAATTTTCGAAACATTGGGAATTATTCTTGCTTTTCCTTGACCTATTTTGCTTCCAATGGCGATGCCAGTTAAAATTGGCTTCTTAGTAGTTTTTAGTTCATATTCTTCATAAAATTTCGTTTCTTTCGGCGCATAAACAGTTTCTGGCCTTGATTGAACAATAAAAAGCTTACCGGTTTTGCCATCTTTAGCCCATTCAATATCTTGAGAAATTTGGTAATGGTCTTCAATCAGGCAGGCCCATCTCGAGAGCTTTAAAATTTCTTCATCAGTCAAAGAAAATTTTAGTTGTTGTTTTGGGGAAACATTAACTTCTTTCAGGCCACCCTTTTTATCATAAACCAGTTTTTTTGTTTTCCTACCTAAATCCTTGATAATAATAGATTTATAATTCTCTTTTAGAGTTGGTTTGAAAACGTAAAATTCATCGGGGGTAATTTTCCCTTTAACAATCATTTCTCCCACTCCCCAGATTGAATTGATTAAAATAACATTTTTAAAACCAGTTTCAGTGTCTAGTGTAAAAATTACACCAGAAGAAGCTAAATCCGACCTAACCATCTTCTGGATTCCGACTGAAAGAGCGAAGGTTAATTGGGGAATTCCTTTTTCATTTCGATAGGCAATTACTCTATCATTGAAGGTTGAGGCAAGACATTTTTTTATTGCTTCCAATAAATTCTTTTCGCCAGAAATATTTAAGAAACTTTCAAATTGACCGGCAAAAGAAGCTCCTGGTTGATCTTCCGAAACTCCTGAAGACCTCACTGCTACCTCAACGTTCTGACCGTATTCTTCTTCTAATTTTTGATAAGCCCGAATTATCTCTTTTTTTAAATCTTCGGGGAAATCAGCTTTAAAAATAATGGTTCTAGCTTGACTACCGGTCTCTTTTAAACTCTTTAAACTTTTTGGATCAAATTTTTCAAAAATTTCCTTTAGTTTTTTATCAATTTTGTTTTCTTTCAAAAAATGCCAATAGGCCTTAGTGGTTAAAGTAAAACCATCAGGAATTTGAACGCCTTTTTTTGAAAGTTTTCCCATCATTTCTCCTGAAGAAGCATTTTTCCCTCCAACCAAAAGCAAATCCTTCGCCGAAATCTCCTTAAACCACAAAATATATTTTTGAGATTTTTTGCTCATTGTTCGTTGTTTATTGTTTAATGATCTTTCTAATTTTTTCGACAATTTCGGGGTTGGCCATGGTTGAAAGGTCTCCCAATTCCTCGCCAGTAAATAATCTTTTTAAAATTCTTCTCATTATTTTTCCACTACGGGTTTTTGGTAAATCTTCAACCAGATAAACTTCTTTTGGCAAGGCAATGGGACCAATTTCCTTTCTGACCTTGTCGACAACTTCTTTCTTAACTTCTTCAATTGCTTTTGTCCCTCGATAAACAACGAAAGCCGCTGGTACCTCTCCTTTAATTTCATCAGGAATTCCTATTACTGCTGATTCAGAAATCTCGGGATGTAAGTTAATAGCTGCTTCTAATTCACCAGTGGCTATTCTATGCCCGGCAACTTTAATTACATCATCTACTCGGCCAATAATCCTAATTAAACCATCTTTATCTTTTAAAGCCCCGTCACTCGTAAAATAAACCTCCTTTCCATATTGACTCCAGTAGGTTTCTAAATATTTTTGGGGGTCTTTGTAAATTCCTCTTAATAAACCGGGAGCAAAAGGTGGCAAAATAACTAAATTTCCTTCTTTTCCCGGGGGACAAGATTTACCCTTTTCATCAAGGATATCAACTCTTATTCCTGGAAAAGGTAATCCAACAAAAGCTGGTTTAAAAGGACCAATCCCTGGAAGTGAAGTTATTAAAATCCCACCTGATTCCGTCTGCCACCAGGTAT
>PCWJ01000004.1 GCA_002787295.1 Candidatus Nealsonbacteria bacterium CG11_big_fil_rev_8_21_14_0_20_37_68 | reverse complement strand
GGAGAAGTTTAAATATCTTAAAAAAGAAGTAATAAATAAGCTCCCGAAAACTGCTGGTGTTTATTGTTTCAAGGGTGGTAAAGGATTTCTTTATATTGGAAAAGCAACTAATCTCCGAGAAAGGGTAAAAAACCATTTTTTACAGCCATCTTACCGTGATGGTCTTTTTTTAGATAAGGTTAAAAAAATTGGCTATCTAAAAACCGATTCAGAAATTGAGGCCTTGATTTTAGAAGCCAATTTAATTAAAAAATATCAGCCAAAATACAACACGATGTGGCGGGATGACAAAAATTATTTTTATGTTGGAATTACAAAAGATGGTTTTCCAAGAGTATTTATTACCCACCAGATAAAAACTCAAAACCAGAGCACAAAACAAAGTTTTATGCTCGGTCGAGCACATAAAATTATGTGCTCTGGCTCAAAACTTTCACCCGCCACAGCCCCGCCCATAAATTATGGGCGAGGTTTGGGCGGGCAAGCAACTCAAAACCATAACTCAAAAGTCAAAACTTTATATCTGGGGCCATTTGTAGATGGCAAATCATTAAAAGCAACCTTAAAGGTTTTACGAAAAGTCTTCCCATATAGAACCTGCAGAATTTTACCTAAACATCCCTGTCTCTGGTATCATCTGAGCAGATGTCCAGCTCCTTGTCTTTTTAAATCCAAAATCTTAGAAGTCCCGGCAATTAAGGAAAAATTAAAAAAAGAGGTTCAGAGAAATGTTAATTCTCTCTCCAAAATAATCGGGGGAAAGAAAGCCCAGGTTTTAAAAGAATTAAAAAGAGAAATGCAAAAGCTCTCAAGGGCACAAAATTTTGAAAAAGCGGCAAAAATCAGAGATCAAATCAAAGCGCTGGAAATGGTTTTAGCCCACGCTAAAGTTTTTGAGGGATTCTATCCCAGTCAAAAAATAAATTGGCTTCAAATTCAAAAAAACTTGCAAAAAATATTAAAAACTAAAAAAAATATTGCAAGAATTGAGGCCTACGATATTTCTAATATTCAGGGCGAGGCCGCCACTGGCTCAATGGTAACTTTTATTAATGGCTTTCCTGATAAAAGTCAATATCGTAAATTCAGAATTAAGTACGCTGGGAAATCCCGCACCAGAGCGAAGCCCGGCACTAGAGCAGAGCTCAGTGCTGGACAGTCCCGAAGTGAGCTTCGCTCTACTTCGGGGCTCGGTGCGGGACTAACCCCGCACCGAAACGAAGTTTCTGGTGCGGGGCCAAATGATATTGCCATGCTTAAGGAATGTTTAATTCGAAGAATTAAACATTCGGAATGGCCCTATCCAGATTTAATTTTAATTGATGGTGGGATCTCGCAGCTGAATGCTGCGAGAAAATCCAAAATCCAAAATCTAAAATCCAAAAAAATTCCTCTAATTGCTTTAGCTAAAAGAAAAAACGAACTGTATATTGAAGGACAAAAAAAGCCGATTTTGCTTAAAAGTTTGTCTCGGGAAATTTTTAATTTAATTTTACAGCTCCGAGACGAAGCTCACCGTTTTGCAATTTCTTACTATCGAAAATTGAGAAAAAAAGCTTTGATTGACCCAGAATAACATTTTGTCTAAACAACCTTGGACAAAATTTGTCCAAGGGCGTAAAATAAAATAATGCGAAGACTTTTCTTGCAAATCATAGCCGGAATTTTGGGATTATGGTTAGCAAGTAAATTTGTTCAATTTTTACCCTGGGTAACTCCTCCCGGAGTAAGAATTGAAGTTATTCCCGGTCAATCTAGTTTATTCGGAATAAACTTTACAGCTGTCTGGCAAGTTTTGATTTTAATAGGATGCGTCTTTGGTTTTGTTAATTTTTTTATAAAGCCCGTCTTAAAATTCATCACCACGCCAATAAGGGCCCTAACTTTTGGTTTATTTACTTTAATAATCAATATGGCTCTGGTCTGGATAGTGGATGTTTTGTTTCCAGAACTAACCATCCCGGGAATAGTTGCTTTGTTTTGGACTACGATTATTATTTGGATTCTGAATTTTCTATTGTTAAAGTTTCACAAAAAAGTATAAGAGCCTGCTCGCTTCGCTCGCAGGCTCTTGATTCGCTAATGTATAAATATATAATCTTGAATTAAGAACCTGCTCGCTTCGCTCGCAGGCTCTTGATTCGCTAATGTATGGATACCTTGTCGGGTGGTGGGTGGGTTGTAGTCTTGAATTAATCCGAATGTAACTTATGACAAATCCTTTAGTTATTGCTCAAATAGCAGTTTCGGCTCTATTAATAGCGGCCATTCTCCTTCAGCAAAGAGGGACCGCTTTAGGATCTGCTTTTGGACAGGAGGGAGGATATTACGGCACCAGAAGAGGAATTCAGAAAAAGCTATTTTGGGTAACCGTAGCCCTGGGAATGGTTTTTATTCTTTTGGCTTTTTTAAACCTTCTTTTCTAAAAATCAACGAATTTACGAATCAATACGAATTTACGAATATCTATATAATTAACGAATTCGTATATTCGTAAAAGATTCGTTATTCGCTGATGCTTTTTGAAGCTCAATTATCAAAAAATCTTAAAAATTTCAGAAAGAATTACTGATTTTCCGCAGGAAATAAGGTATAAAATAGACCAGATTAAATTTTACTGGTCGCATTTTAAGTGGCCTAAATTTTGGCAGTGGAAAAAAATCGGCGGGGTTTTAAATAAAAAAGAGAAAATCGCTCTTTTAATTTTTCTTATATTGTTTTTGGGGTCTGTGTCTTTTTTAATTATTAATTTTTATCTCACCCACACCCATTTTGTTCCGGCTCGGGGCGGAAAATACATAGAAGGAGTAATAGGTAGCCCAAGATTTATTAACCCAATTTATGCTGATTTTAGCGACGTAGACCGAGACCTGGTAGAGATTTTATTTTCAGGATTAATGAAATATGATAATCAGGGTCAAATTGTGCCGGATTTGGCTGAAAAAGTGGAAATCAAAGAAGAAGGAAAAAAATTTGAAGTTTATTTAAAACCGGATGTTTTTTGGTTGGACGGCAAAAAAATTACCGCCGACGATGTAATCTTTACCATAAAAACTATTCAGGATGCAGATTATAAATCTCCCCTAAGAATGAATTGGCTGGGAGTAAAAATAGAAAAAATTTCAGAAACTGCAATTTGCTTTACCTTAAACAAACCCTATAGTGCCTTTTTAGAGAGGTTAACCGTAAAAATAATACCCAAACACATCTGGCAAGATATTTCTCCTCAAAACTTTCCTCTTTCTGTTTTTAATTTAAATCCGATCGGAGCCGGAGCTTTTCGGCTAAAAACATTAAAACAGTCAGATAATGGTTTTATTCAATCAATCACCCTTGAACCCAACCCGTTCTATCACGAAAGAAAACCATATCTTTTAGAAGTTTCCTTCGTTTTTCTTGATGGACCCCAAGACTTAATTGCCGCCTTTAAAAACGGGGGGGTCGATGGTTTTTCTCCGGCTTCCCTTGAAAATCTTTCCCAACTTGAATTATATTACAAGCCAGCAAATGCCATCCTTAATTTATATTCTTTTTCTCTACCCAGATATTTTTCGGTATTTTTCAACCTTGAAAAATCTAAAATTCTAACCGAAAGAAAAATAAGGGTAGCTCTTAATTACGGAACAAACAAAGAAAAAATTCTTACCGAAATCTTGGGAGAAAAGGGAGAAATTGTTCACTCCCCCATTTTGCCAGAGATTTATGGATTCAGTCCCCCAAAAAATTTTTATGATTTCAATTTAGAAAAGGCAAAAGAAATTTTAGATGAAGCCGGGTTTAAAGAAGCGGAAAGCGGTCAAAGACAAAAAATTATTAAAAAAGAGCCTTCTTTTAAGTTTGAGAGCAGGCTTGAGTTGGGAAGTCAAGGAAAAGAGGTAGAAGAACTTCAAAGGTGTTTGTCTCAGGAGCCGGAAGTTTATCCCGAGGCCAAAATTACGGGTTTTTTTGGTCCCGAAACCAAAGAGGCAGTAATCAGATTTCAAGAAAAATATTATCAGGATATTTTGAAACCCTGGGGACTTAAATCAGGAACCGGAATTGTCTGGAAGACTACCAGACCCAAACTAAATGAAATTTGTCAAAAATCCGAAGTGGAGTTAATCCCCCTTAAATTTTCTCTAATTACGGTGGAAGATCCCCTATTATTAGGAGTAGCCAATTTATTAAAAAATCAGTGGAAAGAGCTGGGGGTGGAGATTGAGGTTAAGAGCTATCCGGAAATTGAAAAAGACTTTATCAAACCAAGAAACTACGAAATGCTATTATTCGGAGAAAGTTTAGGGGTAATCCCCGATCCCTTTCCATTCTGGCACTCCTCCCAGAAAGAAGAGCCGGGCCTGAACATCACCAGATATAAAAATAAAACCGCGGATAAATTGTTAGAAGAAGGAAGGGTCAGTTTAGACCCAAAAGAAAGAGCTCAAAAATATCAAAATTTCCAAGAAATTTTAATTGAAGACGCCCCCTGTGTATTTTTATTCAATCCTGATTATTTATATCTTGTCCCAAAAAAGATAAAAGAAATAAAGGAAGGAATAATTGTCGACCCATCAAAAAGATTTTTAGATATAGAAAATTGGTATATTAAAACTCGGAGAGCATGGAAATAAAATCAGAAAATAGAAAAAAGAAAATAGAAAATAGAAGAGCAGATATTCGGTATTTAAATGACATGAAGATGGTCCTTTATGATAAAAGTTGGGCTAAGAATGCTTCTAATCTTGAGCTCTATTATATGTATCGAGGGGTTAAACCCCCACACCTACTCATAGGTGGTGGGGGTAAAAAGGAAGGTACGCTGAGATACGATATTACTATCATTCCCCCGCGAATGTTGGGTAGAGAATTTGTCAAAACTAAAGGTCATGAACATTCTAATAATTACGAAGAGGTTTATCAAGTCCTCAAGGGTGAAGCTCTTTATTTACTACAAAAATACCAAAAAAACAAAATTCAAGATGTTTACACAATAAAAGCAAAGAGGGATAATGCCGTCATTATTCCCCCGGGTTACGGTCATATAACAATCAACCCTTCAAAAAAAGAACTTATTGAGGCTAATTGGTTAAATGAAAAATGCAAAAATATTTATGATTTATTTGTTAAAAAAGCGGGGGCTTGCTATTATTACACAAAAAATGGCTGGATTAAAAATAAAAATTACAAAAAAGTGCCAAAATTACGCTTTAAAAAACCATTAAAATCAATGCCAAAAGATCTGAGTTTCTTAAAATAACATCCCACATCGGAGAGGGGTCGGGACGGGTCGCGAGAGTTCTCCGCGAAGCGGAAACTCCCGACCTAGAACCTTTCGGTTCTCCCGTATAGGAAAATATAAGAACCTCGCTTCCAGCGAGAACCTTGATTCGCTAAGGTATTAAATATATATTCTTGAATTTAAAAACCGAGGGTTTTTAGAAGCGAGGCGAAGCCGAGCGCCCCGCTAAGCGGGGAGAGGGCGAGCGACTAACTTAGCAATACCACTGTATGGAAATTAAAAAAGCAATTATTCCAATCGCGGGCCTGGGAACTAGATTTTTGCCCTTAACTAAGGTTTTACCAAAGGAATTCTTTCCCCTGGTTGATAAACCGCTTTTGCATTATATTGTAGAGGAAGCAGTAAATTCTGGAATAAAAGAAATAATTTTGGTAACCAAACCAGGTCAAAATTTATCCTTAGATTACTTTAAAAAATCTATTTGGTGGGTCAGGTCGCGAAGAAAAAAGAAGAAAGAGGCCTTGGAAGAGTTAGAAAAATTAAACCAATTAGTTAAAAAAATTTCTTTTTCCCAAGTTTTCCAAAAAGAGTCTCTGGGAGACGGCCAGGCAGTGCTTATGGCAAAAAAACTGATAAAAGACGAAGCTTGTGCTGTTCTATTTTGCGATGATATAGTAGAATCAAAAACTCCGGCCCTTGAGCAGTTAATTAATGTTTTTCAAAAATATCGAACACCGGTTATAGCCCTATACGCCCTACCCAAAGAAAAACTGTCGTCTTATGGAATAGTCGATATCAAAAAAATGGAGAAAAACCTATATGAAATCAAGGGGATTTCAGAAAAGCCCTCTTTTGAATCTGCACCGTCTAATTTAGCCATAGTTGGAAAGTATATAATTACTCCGGAAGTTTTTCACTTTTTGGAAAAACCATCTTTGGCGGCGGGAGAAATAAGATTAGCCGGGGCCTTTAATCAAATGATAAAACGAGGCAAAAAAATTTTTGGTTGCCAGATTGAAGGAAAATGGTTAGAGTGCGGAGATAAAATTAGTTATTTGAAATCTAATCTGTACTTAATGTTGAAACATCCCAGATTTAGTCCAGAACTCAAAAAATTTATCAAAAAAGAAAAAATTTTATAGAAGCGGGCATGGCGGAATTAGAAGACGCGCAAATTTATGAAACCACTAGGTAAACCTATTAAATGGAGTTCTGAAATAGCTTATGCTGTTGGATTGATTACAACTGATGGAAGTCTCTCTATCGATGGTTATCATCTTGATTTCACATCCACCGATACGCAGCTTATAAAGACTTTTAAAAAATGTTTAGGTATCAATAATAAAATCACTAAAAAATTAAGTGGCGTAGGGAATCTTTCCTTTCGTGTTCAATTTGGGAATATTATTTTGTATAAGTGGCTCCTGAAAATTGGTCTGATGCCCCACAAAACAGGAAGGCTTAAAGCTCTTAAAATTCCTAATCAATATTTTTTTGATTTCTTACGGGGTCATTTAGATGGAGATGGATATATCCGCAGACATATGGATCCAATTTATCCAAATAGTGAAAGGCTTTACATTTATTTTAATTCAGCGAGCCTTAAACATTTACAATGGCTTCGGCAAAAAATAAAATTTTTAATAAAAATTAGAGGATTTATTGAAAAGGCGGGAAGGGGAAGGGAATTTTCACTTGGTTTTGCCAAGAAAAATTCCCTAATATTATTACTTTATTTATATCCTACTAAGAACGTTCCCTGTCTTAAAAGAAAATACAAAATTATAAAAGATTTTTTATAAAAAGAATTGCCGAGGTGGCGAAATTTGGTAAACGCTATGGTTTCAGGAACCATTGGGAGAAATCCCTTGTGGGTTCAAATCCCACCTTCGGCACAGACATTTTATAGCCGAAAGGCTGTGGAGGTGCAAGTCCTCCTGCCCGCACTATGGAAAAACAATCTAATCTTCGTATTATTTTCCTCGGCGGCTTGGGAGAGATTGGTCGAAATATGATGCTCCTTGAATACGGAAGCTCGATTTTAATTATTGATATGGGACTGCGCATGCCAGAAGAAAGTATGCCCGGCGTTGATTATATTATTCCAAACATTTCTTATCTTCGGGGAAAGGAAAAAAATATTTTTGGGGTAGTTTTTACTCACGGCCATTATGACCATATCGGAGCGATTCCCTATCTAATTGAAAAAATCGGCAACCCCCCAATTTTTACTGCCGCTCTTACCAGGGAAATTATCTTAAAAAGACAAGAAGATTCTCCCAATCAACCCAAGCTCCAAATCCAAACCGTTAAAAATGGGGATAAAATTAATTTGGGACCATTTAAGATTGAATTTTTTAAACAAAACCACAATATTCCAGACAGCCTCGGCCTTTTTATTTCGAGTCCCGTTGGAAACATTCTCCACACCTCCGATTTTAAATTCGACCCAAATCCAATTTACGATACACCTACCGACTTAGAAAAATTAAAAAATTTTGGAAAAAGAGATATTTTGCTTTTAATGTCAGATTCGACCGGAGCCGAGGCAGAGGGACACTCCCTCTCTGAAAAGAAAATTATGGAAAATTTAGATGAGATTTTTAAAGAATCGAAGGGAAGAATCATTGCCGCTACCTTTGCTTCTTTAATCAATCGAATACAGCAAATTATTACTCTTTCTGAAAAGTATGGTAGAAAAGTGGCAATCGCAGGTCGCAGCATGAAAACCAATATAGAAATCTGCAAAAAATTAGGTTATATAAAATCTCAAAAGAAAACCTTAATTAAACCGGATAAAATTGCAAATCTTCCCGATGCTAAATTAACTTTTTTGTGCACCGGAGCCCAGGGAGAAGCAGAGGCGGTGTTAATGAGAATTGCCAATAAAGAATATAGATTCTTAAGAATTAAAAAGGGAGACTCGATAATCTTTTCTTCTTCAATAATTCCCGGAAACGAAAGAACGGTCCAGGTTTTAAAAGACGAACTTTATCGGCAGGGAACCAAGGTTTTTCACTATAAAATGATGGATATTCATGCCGGCGGTCACGCTCAAAAAGAAGAACTGGCCGAAATGATAAGAATCACGAACCCAAAATTTTTCCTTCCAATTCACGGCCAGTACTCGATGTTGGTGAATCATGCCGAAATTGCTAAATCCCAGGGAATCCCAGAAAAAAACATCGCCATTTGCGAAAATGGTGGAATTGTTAATTTAAGCACAAAGAAAATTTTTATAGAAAAAAGGCTGATTGAATCAAATTATGTAATGGTCGATGGTTTGGGAATAGGAGATGTGGGAAGGATAGTTTTAAGGGATCGTCAAAATTTAGCCCAAGACGGAATGTTTGTAATTGTGGCGGTAGTAGACAGAGCCACCGGTAAAGTTCGTAGTTCTCCAGACATAATATCAAGAGGGTTTGTCTATCTTAGAGAATCAAAGGAACTGCTGGCTGAAACAAGAAAAAAAATAATTGAAATTGTAAACAGGGCTGGAGGAACCGGCGGGGCAGTCAACTGGAGTTATATAAAGGACGAGATTCGAAATAAAATCGGGGATTTTCTCTACACTAAGACGCAAAGAAGACCAATGATATTACCCGTAGTAATTGAAGTATAAATTAAAACTTTACAACTTATAACTTACAACTTACAACAGTTATAGGTCATTGGTTGTTAGTTATTAAGTTGCGAAGAATTATGCGAGTTTTTAGTGGTATTAGGCCAACCGGCGAATTACATATCGGAAATTATTTAGGGGCCATCAAGCAGTGGATTGAACTTCAGAAAAACAATGAATGCATTTTCTGTATTGTTGATTTACATGCAATAACTACTCCTTTCGATCCGGCAAAGCTGCAAAAAAATATCTTTGAGGTGGCTACTGCTTATCTTGCTGTTGGTCTTGATCCGGAAAAGTGTATTTTTTTCATCCAGTCTCAGATAAAGGAACATTCAGAACTTGCTTGGCTGTTGGGCACCATTACTCCATTGGGAGAACTTCAAAGAATGACTCAATTTAAAGAAAAAGCTAAAAAGCATCCGGAATATATCAATGCCGGTCTTTTAAATTATCCTCTTTTAATGGCAGCTGACATTTTGCTTTACCAAACTGATTTGGTTCCGGTTGGCAAAGACCAACAACAACATGTGGAATTAACAAGGGAAATTGCCCGACATTTTAATGGAAAATTTGGAAAGGTCTTTAAAGAACCCAAAGTTATTTTGCCAAAAGTTGGAGAAAAAATTATGTCTTTGCAAAACCCAAAGAAAAAAATGTCAAAAACCGATGGAGACCTGCGAGGTTGTATTGACTTATTTGACACACCTGAAGAAATTCAGAAAAAAATAATGTCGGCTGTCACCGACACTGGAAAGGCAATAATTTATGACCCTCAAAAAAAACCAGGGATATCTAATCTTTTGACAATTTATTCCCTTTTCTCGGGAAAGACAATCAAAGAGCTTGAAAAAAAATTCAAAAACCGAGGATACGCCGAATTAAAGAAATCTCTGGCTGTGATTTTAATAAATTCTTTAGAGCCCTTTCGCCGAAAGAAAAAAGAATTATCTTTCAGGGAGGTTTACGTCAAAGAAATTTTAAAAAAGGGAAGAGGTCGGGCTGAGACTGTTGCCCAATCCACCATGCAAGAGGTCAGAAAACGAATGGGTTTGCAACAATAAATTTTTTAACAAAAATGTTCTTGGGAATAAATTTCAAAAAATTGGTAAACTCGTTTAAATTTGCGATTTCTGGCATAAAAATAGCATTTCAAGAAGAACAAACCTTCCGAATTGAAATTTTAATTGCAATTTTAGTGATAATTGCAATGTTTTATTTTAATCTATTGCTAATCGAAAGGATGGTCATTTTTATAATAATTTTTTTGGTATTAACGGTAGAGCTAATCAACTCATTGCTGGAAAGAATTTTAGACATTACCCTTCCTTTATTTGATATTCGGGTAAAAAAAATTAAAGACATCTCCTCGGCAATGGTTCTTTTTAGCTATTTTATAGCGATAATAATAGGAGCCTTGATATTTTTACCCTACCTCTTGACAGGTACCTAAAGTAAGTGTAAAATATATATTAAGCAATTTTAATATTTAATAGGAGGTGATTTAGATGGACTTAGAAGACGCACTGGCTGTTCAAAGAGCATTGAGAAAGAAAAGGTTCTTGGCTAATTTGGGCTTTAAAGTATTGTTGAAATATGAAAGAAAGCCGGGCTGGAATGGAGAATTACCATTTTATATGTTTAAGTGTCAAAACTGTAAATTATTAGTATGTGATTATCCCCATGGATTTGAAGAAAGACAGTATCTGTCGTGTCCAGAATGTGGAGAAAGGATTGACTTTGTAAGATTTTCTACCAAAATAAAAATGTTCTTTAGTATTTTATCCCTGCTCTTTCGACTAAGATTTAGTAGAAAATAATGGTTCAATAATAAAAAGAGGGCTACCTGGGTCCTCTTTTTCATTTAACCCGGTGTTAAAAAGCTTAGGTCTGAGAAATTAACTTGCTTAGTTCTTTTTTCTTTTTCTCCATTAATTTTTTTGTTTTAGCTTCAATTACCAATCTTAAAAGTGGCTCAGTGTGGGAAGGACGAACCAAAAACCACCAATCTTTAAAATCAACACGCAAACCATCTATTTCTAAAATTTTGCCATTAGAATAAAGATTTTTTAATTCTCGTATCTTCCTTTCTTTGTTTTCTACCTCAAAATTTATCTCCCCCGAATGGTAATATTTTCTGTAGGGCTTTATTAAATTAGAAAAACCTGCCCCTTTTTCTTTTATCTCTTTTAAGATTTTTAAAAGCACGAAAAACGGAACTTCATAAAACAAATTTTTTCCTAAATAATAATGACCGGATAATTCTCCAGCAAAAACAGCTTTTTCTCTCCTCATTTTCTCTTTAATTAGAGCGTGGCCAATTTTGTAACAAACAGGGACCCCTCCCTCTCCTGAAATTACTTCTCTCACAACATTGCTGGAACGAATATCATAGAGAATTTTTTCTCCAAATTTGTCTCTTAAAATAATTCTTGCCATCAAGGCAGTAATTAAATCCCCGGGAATCGCTCGGCCCATTTCATCAATAAAGACAATTCTATCTCCATCTCCATCCAGAGCAAAACCAAGGGTCGGTTTTTTCTTCCTTATCAGAGCTACAATATCTCCTAAATTTTGTTTTAAAAGAGGGTCAGGAACATGATTGGGAAAAGAACCGTCTGGTTGGCAATAAAGAGGATACACATTTGTTCCTGCTTTCTCAAGAATTTTAAGAGCTATTGGGCCCGCGACTCCATTTCCCGCATCAACGGCTACGTTTAGGGTCTTAAATTCATTTTTTTTCACTTTGGCCAATTTAAAAGTAAGGTTTAAGTAGGTTCTTTCAATGTTTTTCTTTATAATTTTTCCGCGAGCCCCGTTAGAAATCACATTTCTAACGGTGCTAGGAGAAAGTGTTTTTTCTTTAGAGAAGGAATGTTTGGCAAGGTGGTTTCTCATCCAAAAAATTCCAGTATTTCCCGAAAGAGGAACGGCTTTTTCTCCAGTTAGTTTCAAACCATTCCAGGGATTAGGATTGTGGGAAGCCGTAATAATTGCTCCTCCGTTATAACCAAAATAAGAAACGGCGAAATAAAGCATTGGGGTGGTAATTAAACCAAAATCAACAATATCGCATCCCTCGTCGCGAATGCCTTCAGAAAATCCCTTAAATAGAATTGGGGAAGAGGGGCGGATATCTCTGGCAATTCCAATTTTTAATTTTTTCTTTTTTTGTTTTTTTCTTAAAAAGCAAATAAAACAACGGCCTATTTGATAAGCCAATTCTTCGTCGAGGTCTTGGGGATATATCCCTCTAATGTCATATAGTCGGAAAATTTCAGGGGGAGTTTTGGTGCGGAGATTAACTTTTTTCATCTTTAAAATTTTAATTGACCTTATTGCTTTTTTATTATAACATATTTCTATGGGTTTTTCAGTAGGTATCGTTGGTCTTCCCAATGTCGGGAAATCAACTTTATTCAAAGCTTTAACCAAAAAAGAAGTTGGTATCGCACCTTTTCCCTTCACCACGATTGATCCAAACGTGGGAGTGGTGGAAGTGCCAGACCAAAAACTAGAAAAGATTGCCGAAGTAATTCGGCCCAAAAAAGTTACACCAACTTTTATTGAATTTATAGACATTGCCGGATTGGTTAGGGGGGCTCATCATGGGGAAGGTTTGGGAAATCAATTTTTAGCCCAAATTAGAGAATGCGATGCAATTTTAGAAGTAATCAGGGCCTTTGAAAAAGAAGGAATTCCCCACGTTGAAAAAGGCATAAATCCAGCGAGGGATATCGAAATTGTTAAAACCGAGCTGATAATGAAAGATTTGGAAACCGTTGAAAAAGCCCTGCCGAAATTGGAAAAGGAAGAAAAAACAGGAGACAAAAAGACAATAAAGAAATTAAATCTTTTGAAAATGCTTAGGGAAAATCTATCTGCACAAAAGCAGGTGTTAAAAATGAATTTAGGAACAGAAGATTTTTCTCTAATTAAAGAGTTTCAACTTTTAACCGCAAAACCAATTTTATATTTGTTAAATATCCGGGGAGACGATACCTCCCAGTCTAGCTTTCTCAAAGAAACCAGAGAAAGCTTTTCAAACATTAATTACATATCTTTAGATTTAAAATTTGAAGAAGAGCTTTCAGAAATGTCAGAAAAGGAAAAAATCGAGTTGGGCTTACTCTCCAAACTTGACCAATTAATTGTTGCTTGCTACAATATTCTTGATTTAATTACTTTTTATACTGTGGCGGGAGGAAATGAAGTCAGGGCCTGGACTCTTGAGGCCTCAGCCAATATTCTAAGGGCGGCAGAAAAAGTCCATTCTGATTTTAAGGAAAAATTTATTCGCGGCGAGCAAATTTCTTGGGAAAAATTAGTGGAATCTTCGGCATGGACAAAAGCCCGTGAAAAAGGATGGATTCAAACCGTAGGAAAAGAGTATGTGGTAAGGAATGGGGATGTCATCGAGTTTAAAATCTAACTCTACAACTTACAACCAACAACTAATAACTAATAACTAACAATTTGTTGTAGGTTATAAGTTATTAGTTGTAAGGTTACCTTAAGGATATGAAGTATTACGAATTAACTTATTTAGCCAAACCCGATCTTTCTGAAGAGAATTTAAATGGACTGCAGAGAAAAATAACCTCATTTTTGCAAGACGGGAGCGGGGTTTTAAATGAATTAAAAAATCCAATTAAAAAAACCTTAGCCTACACCATTAAGAAACAAAAGGCAGCTTTTTTAGTTACTTTGGGTTTTTATGGTGAAGGCGGAAAGATTTGTGATTTTGAAAAAAAATTGAAATCGGAACCAGAAATTCTTCGTTATTTAATTGTCAGCAAAAAAGAGCAAACCTTAGCCGCAACTTCCGAAATGGAGCCCGCCAGGGGACGACGGGAAGATTGGATTTCTAAAAAATTTAAAAAGGTTCCTTCTGAAATTAAGAAACCAACGGAACCAAAGGTCGAGCTTAAAGAAATTGAAAAAAAACTGGAGGAAATACTTGGCGAATAATTATATGAATTTAAATAAAGTATTTATTTTAGGAAATCTTACCAGGGATCCAGAGATTAGGGCCTTGCCTTCGGGTCAATCTGTAGCTTCTTTTGGAATGGCTACTAATCGTTTTTTTACCGACAAAAATGGACAAAAACAGCAACAAGTAGAGTACCACAACATCGTAGCTTTTGGGAAATTAGCTGAAACCGTTTCCAGTTATTTAACCAAGGGTTCTTTAGCCTTAATTGAGGGAAGGCTTCAGACAAGATCATGGCAAGACTCTTCCGGGAATAAAAGGACTCGTACTGAAATAATTGCTGAAAGAATTCAGCTGGGGCCAAAAGGATTTCGGGCTCAGGTCTCTCCCGACCAAACTCAACCAAGGGAGAGGCCTAAAGAAGATATTCCGATAATCGAAGAGGGAGAAGAGGAAATAGACGTAAAGGATATACCGTTATAATTTTAACTAATAAAAGGGTGAATTGTTATTTTTGTCAAAAAAATATTAAAGAAATTAATTACAGAGATGTCGAAACCTTGTGGAAATTTATTTCCGCATTTTACAAAATCAGGCCCAGAAGAAAAACGGGAGTCTGTACTAAACATCAGCGGAAACTATCTCGAACTATAAAAAGAGCAAGGCAAATGGGTCTATTACCATATACACCTAAGTAGATATAAGAACCTGCCTCGCTAACGCTCGGCAGAACCTTGAATCGCTATTGTATAAACATATAATCTTGAATTAAGAACCTGCCTCGCTAACGCTCGGCAGAA
>PCWJ01000060.1 GCA_002787295.1 Candidatus Nealsonbacteria bacterium CG11_big_fil_rev_8_21_14_0_20_37_68 | reverse complement strand
CGATGCTGACCGACAAATAAAAAAAGCCCTGAATCGGGTTTACTTGATTCGGGGCTTTTGTTTTTTAGACCGCAGCAATTTTAATATAATATTCGGAAATAAAGTTGAGCGGTTTTTTGGCTAAATTAAAATTCTGGGAAAACGAGGAAAGAACTTCGGTCAAATTAGTTTCTTTGGCTGTTTCCTGTCTTGCAGCTAATCTGTAAAATTCCCGTCCCAATACTTCATAATCTCCCTCATTTCTTCTTAATTCACCGATAATGGGCGGCTTTTTCCCAAAAAAGAGATCATGATAGAGATAATCATAATCCTGCATTACATATTCGGGGAAGATTCCCAAAACAAACAAACAGATATCAGCAATTCTTTTGTAAATATCAAAACGATAATCTTCTGTCGTCTCTTTCCCCAGTTTAATCAGATTGTCAATATCAACATCACTTACGGTTTCTTTTTTGACGGCGACAAAAGAATCAAGAAGATGAACCAGGTAATAGAAAACTTCTTCATCTTCCAAAAATTCAAGCGTTTCTTTTATGTCAAAAACCGGAATCCTTTGCGAAATTGTTCTTTCAACGGTATGGGTTATTTTTCTCATTTCTTCAATTGTTCGCCTCAATAGAACCTCAAAGAAAAGCAGAGGAGAAATTTTCAGAATTTTCGGGGAGCTTTTAACCACTTGCTTAAATAATTTTTCATCGCTAATCAAACCCTTTCTAAAAACCGGATCTTCTCTAATGAATTGTTTTAAACGCTCCTTGTTTTTGGAATCCTGGGCTACCATTTTAACTACAAAACTCAAATCGTCATCGGCTAGTCTAAGATTGAGAACAGTTTTTTCCATCATTTTGATTTTCCTCCAATGAAATATAAAATTTTTAAACTGCAATTGATTACAATATTTTAAGATAAAATAATGTTTTTTGTCAAATCCAAAATAGCTTCGCTGCTGTAGAGCTTGATTTTTTATCTAATTCTGTTAAAAAACAAGTAAAGTACTTTAACAAAGGAGGGAAGTGATGCCTAAAGTTCGAATTATTGATGTGACTAACCGAGATGGCGCTCAGTCAGCCAGGATTAATCTTTCTAAATTGCAAAAGACGATGATTAACCGGTATCTGAATCAGATGGGTATCTATCAATCAGAATTTGGCTTTCCTACCACCTGGCACGAGGTCAATTACCTAAAAGCCAATTTGGAATTAGCCAGAATGAAAGTTCTCCACCCTATCATTCTCAGTGGTTGGATAAGAGCTGTTCCGGAAGATGTAGAGGTAGCTTTTTCCCGAGTTCCGGAAATCGAACATCTCAATATTTCTATTTCCACTTCCGAACAGATGATTCAAGGGAAATGGCAAGGAAAAAAACAGTTTAGAGGTGTTTTGAAGGATATGACTGAAGCCTTAGATTTAGCCCGCAAAAAGGGCATAAAAACCATTGGCGTCAACGCTGAGGATGCTTCCCGGACTGAATTGGTTCGTTTGGTTGAATTCGCCACCGCAGCCAAAGAGCACGGGGCTGATAGGTTTAGGTATTGCGACACTGTTGGCTGCGATAATCCCACAAGAATTGCGGAAAAGATAAAAGTGATAGCTCACATGGTTCAGATTCCGATCGAACTCCATTGCCATAATGATCTGGGGATGGCAGTAGCCAATACGGTGGCAGGTACGATAGCCGCAATAGAAGCCAAAGTTGATGCCTATCCCAATACTACAATTTTAGGAATTGGTGAGCGGGCGGGAAATTGTGATTTGTTTTCTCTTCTTCTAAGTTTCAAATATTCGAGCGATTTATGGTCTTTGATAAATGAAAAAATAGATCTTTCTTTAGCTTGGAAGTTGGGAAATTATGTTGCCCGGGCTACCGGAACTGAAATACCTTCCCATCAACCAGGGATAGGTCAGAAGGCTTTTGAGCATGCTTCTGGCATCCATGCCGATGCCATAATCAAGGAGATGCAAGATCCAAGGTGGAAAACCTATGAGCTATACGGTTTTGAAGAATTGGGTAGAGGAGAGCCTGAGTTTGTAGAAACCGGCCGAGAAATTTTAATGGGTGATTTTATGGGGACAAAAGGCTTTCGACATATTTGTGAAAAATATGGTATCGAGTTGCCAAAGGACGATAAGGAAGTGGCAAAAGTTTGGGAGTTAGCCAGATTTGCTAATGTTCACAATCATGCAATTCTGACTGCCGATGAGCTAAGATTTATCGTTGCCTATCCCGATATTGTCTGGGAGATAATCAACGTAACTCGACCTCCAGAACTTTAAGCTATTTACAAGGGCGACTCAAAAATCTTATTGGGTCGCCTTCTTTATTTAAATTATGTTAAAATTAAAGAATGACGCAGGAAAAATTTGAAAAATTAGTTAATGAAGGAATAAAGGCAATTCCTAAAAGATTTTTGGAAAAGTTAGATAATGTTGATATTTGTATTGAAGAGGAGCCTACGCCTTATCAATTGAGAAAATTAAGGGTCCGAGGAAGTTTAATTATTTTTGGATTATATGAAGGAGTTCCCCAAACTAAAAGGGGGAATTATGGTCAGGTTTTGCCGGATAAAATCACCATTTTCCAAAAGCCTATTGAAGAATTTGCCCATTCTGAAGAGGAAATTAAGGAAATCGTCAAAAATACTGTCTGGCACGAAATCGCCCATCATTTTGGAATGGATGAAAAAAGGGTGAGAGCGGCAGAAAAAGCCCGTAGATTAAAATAGAAACTTATGAAATAATAACCAAGTGCATATAGTGGAAAATATATGAAATCTATGTTAAAATGATATTAGTTCATTTATTTCAATAAGGGGGTAGAAAAGTTGAGAAGAAAGTCTATAAAAAATCTAAAGCTCAAAAATAGGAGCGAATTAAAGAGAATTGATTACACTATCTATCAAATAGCATTAGAA
Source organism: Candidatus Nealsonbacteria bacterium CG11_big_fil_rev_8_21_14_0_20_37_68 (assembly GCA_002787295.1). Lineage (GTDB taxonomy): Bacteria > Patescibacteriota > Minisyncoccia > Minisyncoccales. The sequence continues at coordinate 381 of PCWJ01000060.1, read as the reverse complement.
AGAGGGGAGTCCAGTGCCAAAAAAGTCTTTCAGGTTCTGGAAATCTGGAAAAATTGGCAATGGATCTTGAGCTACGGCGAAAATCCTAAATGGGGATACGATGATTATATTCTGCACCGAGATGGTTGGTTTATGACCTTAGATGGAGAGATGGTTGATTTTCAAATAAAAAGTTCTCTTCGAGCTGCCCGAAAACATTTGAAAGAATATCCTGTCAGGGTAATAGTTGTTGGGTCAGAGATAATCATAAATGAGTTAGATAAAAAAATGCGGCAAATTTTCAAAGATAAACTTCCAGAGGAGGTAAAATGAATCTGATTCCGTCTGCCTCGGCTTTGATAATCCATAATAGAAAAGTTTTGTTTATTCAAAGAGCCCAAG
>PCWJ01000036.1:9253-9395 GCA_002787295.1 Candidatus Nealsonbacteria bacterium CG11_big_fil_rev_8_21_14_0_20_37_68 | reverse complement strand
AGGCAATAAGTAGTTGAAGCATCATAACAATTAACCATCAATGATGTGTCACTTCGCTGCGTAGCAACATCATCCTCAATAATCTTTCTCTGTGTAGCATAGTTACCATGAGCGGTATCTAAAGTTTTACTGGCATCACAAA
>PCWJ01000036.1:3603-9082 GCA_002787295.1 Candidatus Nealsonbacteria bacterium CG11_big_fil_rev_8_21_14_0_20_37_68 | reverse complement strand
GTTAGTTGTTAGTTTCGACCTTTTTCATTATACCACAAATAAATAAAGTCAACCTGTGGATAAATAAATTTGTTCTTATGTTTTTATAAACCGCCGGCAGAGATTTGGTATAGGGGAATAACTACCGCTGCCATTAATAATCCCACCATTCCTCCCAAAACTAAAATCAAAATTGGCTCTAAAATATTCACCAAATTCTCGGTAGTTCGATTTATTTCTTCTTCGTAGAAATTGGCTATGGTCATTACGGTTTTATCAATGTGTCCGGTTTTTTCTCCAACCAAACTCATCTGACAAAATAATGAAGTAAAAAATCCAGGATAACTGGCAAAAACTGCCGTAATTGACTCTCCTTTGGTTACCCGGTCTCTGGCCTCAAAAATAATTTTCTGATAAACATTGTTTCCCACTATTCTCCCTGATACCTCTAAGGCCTGACTAATAGGGAGACCGCCAGAAATTAAAGTAGAAAGATTTTCAGCGAATCTGGCTAAATAAAGCTTTTTTAAAAAACCCCCTACCCCGGGTATTTTTAAATAAAGATTGTCAAAAACCGCCTTTCCCTCTAGGGTTTTTGAGTATCGCCAACCTCCAGCCGCCAGAGCTGTAACCAAAATTAATCCAACCCACCACCAATTCCGCATAAAATAAGACAACCCGATTGCTACTTTGGTAATGGCCGGAGGTTCTACTTTCGACCCTTCTAAAACTGCTATTAGCTGAGGCATAATAAAAACGGTCATCAAAACAAAAACTCCAATCGTTGCCACAACAACCAGGGCAGGATAAATCATTGCTCCCTTTAACCTGGAACGAAGATTGTATTCTCTTTCTAAGTGGTCGGCTAAATAGACTAGAGATTTCCCCATGGTTCCAGAAACTTCCCCCGCTTTTACTACCGAAACATAAAAGTCCGAAAAAAGTTCTGGAAAACGAGAAAGAGCCTTTGAAAAAGTACTTCCTCCTTCTACCGTCTGGGCTAACTCTAAAATTTTTTCTTTAAACTTAGCTTTTTTAATCTGCTCCGCTATCGCTGTTAATGCCTCGGATAAAGGAACTCCGGATGTAAACATCACTGACAGTTGCCGGGAAAACATCACCAAATCTGTAGCTGAAACTCTTTCAAATAATTTAATTTGTCTTGCCCAAATTGGAGCAGCTTCGGTTGATTCAATGCCGGTTACATATAATTGGTTGGATTTTAAAACACCCACCGCTACTTCTTTTGAAGAAGCCTCGATTATTCCAGTTTGAATTCTTCCCTCTTTGGTTCTGGCCCAATATTTAAACTTCATAAACCTACGAATTACGAATTATAAAAAATAGGGAGCGAGGCAACTGCTGAGGAGAACATCCGGAGCGAGTTTGCTTGGTTCGCCGATGAAATCGGCGAAAACTTGCGAGGACTAAGCGAGCTTCTCGCTGGAAGAAGCGAGCGGTTCTCCGAAGCAGTTGCCGAGCGGTTATCTTTTTATAAGATTTTCCAATTCAATAAGATTTAAAGAATAATTCCTGGCATCCTCTAAGCTAATTTTTTTATCTTTTACCAGATTAGCCAGGGATCGATTTAAAGAAATCATTCCTAATTCCGTTGAAGTATCAATTACCAAGGGGATTTCGTGGATTTTATTCTCTCGAATTAGATTAGCTATGGCCGGTGTTTGAAGCATTACTTCGCAGGCAGGAATTAAACCTCCTTTAATTCTGGGAATAAGTCGTTGGGAAACCACGCCCAATAAACTGCCTGACAATTGAGCTCGAATTTGATCTTGTTGTCCTGGGGGAAAACTATCGACAATCCGGTGGACAGTTTGAGCTGCGGAATTGGTATGCAAGGTAGCAAAAACCAGGTGCCCGGTTTCGGCTGCCGTAATGGCAGTAGCCATAGTTACCGGGTCCCTCATCTCTCCAACCATAATCACGTCCGGGTCCTGACGAAAGGTAGATTTTAAAGCCCTAGCAAAACTAAGGGTATCGGAGTAAACTTCCCTTTGGTCAACAATCGATTTGTCGTCTTTAAAAATATACTCAATTGGATCTTCAATAGTAATAATGTGAGAAAACCTGGTATGATTAATTTCGTCTATTAAAGCGGCCAAAGTTGTAGACTTTCCCTGACCAGAAGGACCGGTTATTAAAACAAACCCTTGTTTGCTTTTGGTAAATTGATGCAAAATGGGGGGAAGACTTAACTCGGCAATAGTCTGAATCTTGTTTGGAATTAATCTCAGGGCAACCGCAATATTACCCATTTCAAGGAAAGCATTCACTCTGAATCTGGCTTCCTTTCCAAGACTATAAGAGAAATCGATTTCTTTTTTTTGCAAAAATCTTTCTCTTTGATCTTCTTTCATTAGAGCAAAGGCTAACCCTCGAGTGTCCTCGCCTGATAATATTTCTTCTTTAATCAAAGGAGTCAATTGACCATGAATTCTTAGTATGGGAGGATGGCTATCTGAAAGATGAAGATCGGACGCTTTTTTTTCAGAGACTGTAAATAATAGTTTTTGGAGTTTTTGTTGATAATCCATTGGTAACAGGGAGTTAGGTCGCGGCACGCCTCGCTTCGCTCGGCTAACACCGCTCCTTAGACCCCGCACCTTTTTTTCTGAAGGCTTGCGGTAACAAATAATCAAAACCGATAGGCGGCTTCGCCTTATATCCTTCCATAACCCCAAGCTTTTACTGAAAAAGGTGCGGGGCTCCCGACCCCTCTCCGATTTGGGATGACTTATTTTTGATTTACTTTGTTACTCTTATTATCTCTTCAATGGTAGTTCTCCCATCTAATACTTTAAACATTCCATCTTGACGCATGGTAATTCTTCCCTGCCTTTTGGCTTCTTTTTCGATTTCTGCCTCCGAAAGTGTCTGTAAAATTAATTGACCTAACTCTGGGGTCATGGTTAATACTTCAAAAATACCGGCCTGATCGACAAAACCAGTGTTATCACATTTTTTGCATCCTCCGGCCCCATAAATATATAAAGGAGAAGGTACCTCTACTTTTTGCCGAATTGATTCAGGCATTGCCTCCACCTCTTTTAAAATTAAATTTCGAACTTCTGGACTGGCTTTTATTCTTTTTTTGCAGTCAGGGCATAGTATCCTTATCAATCTCTGAGCAATGGCAATATTTAGAGTGGGAGGAATTAAAAATGGTTCTACTCCCATGTCCACCAACCTCGGTATTACTCCCACCGCATTGTTAGTATGTAGACTAGATAAAACTAAATGCCCGGTTAAAGCAGAGTGAATAGCTAGGGAAGCAGTTTCTTCATCTCTAATTTCTCCTACCATAATAATGTCCGGGTCTTGCCGCATAATATGCCTGAGGCCTTCAGCAAAAGTATATCCGATGTCGGGCCTAACCTGAGATTGATTTACTCCATCCATATAATACTCTATTGGATCTTCTAAGGTCATTACGTTTACTTCCTCCTTGTTTAAAATTCGCAAGATTGCATAGAGAGTGGTGGTCTTGCCGGAACCGGTGGGACCGGTAGCTAAAATCATTCCAAAGGGCTTTTGAATTGAATCTTTTATTGCTTCAAAATTTCTGCCCTCCAGTCCCAATCTCTCAAAGGGCCTAAAACCTTTTTCTGGATCCAAAATCCTAATTGCCACTTTTTCTCCGGCCGAAGTGGGAAAGGTAGAAACCCGAAAATCAATTCTTCTCCCCGCCATTTTAGCACTAAATCTCCCATCCTGGGGAATTCTAGTTTCGTCAATTTTTAATTCGGAGAGGATTTTAACCCTAGCTACTACCGAAGGATGAACGGTAATTGGTAAAAATAAGGAGGAGTAAAGTCGGCCTAAGGTTCGATATCGAACTCTTAATTTAGTTTTAGTTGGTTCAATATGAATATCTGAAGCCCCTCCGTCTACGGCGTGCCTGAGCATTACCGCTACTATTTTGCTAATCGGGGCACGTTCGGCCATTCTTTTCACCTCCTCTCCTCCAATTGCCTTTTTTGGTTTTTCTACCTCCAGTTCTCCTAAGGCCTCAACCACCTCTTCTTTTAAACCCCGGTATTTCCTTAGAAGCTTTTCAAAATTACTTAAACTAATTAAATAAATTTTGTAGGAAAACTTGGCCTGGCGGGCTAAAAATTTTAAAGCTTCTTTGGTTTTTAGATCCTCCGGGTAAACCATTCCCACTTCCAAAATATTAGCTTTTTTTTCGAGGGGAATCATTTGATAGTACCTGGCGGAATCCTCCGGAATTAATTCCAACACCAGCAAGGAAACATCTTCGGGATAAACTACCCTTGAGGGAATTTTTAGTTCTTTGCTTTTTAAGTCAAGTAAAAAATCCTCTGAAACTATCTTTTTTTCTAAAATTACCTCCTCTTCTCTTTTGTGGGTGGTTTTTATGATTTTTTCTAATTCGGTGGCTTGAGCTCTGGTTAGTTTTTTTAATTGAACCAGTCTATCGAGTAAAGAGGCCATCCTTGCGTAACTTAACAACCAACAACCTTACAACTAATAACTGTTGTAAGTTATCGGTTATAAGTTATTAAGTTAATGTTTAATAGGGTAAAAAGGGATTTTCTCTGCCTGGTTTTTCGGTTAAAGGGGGAATTTCTGTTAAGGGTTGAAGTGTTTCTATCCGAGGGTCAGAAATGGTTTGCCAATTTATCTTCGGGGCTTGGGGCTTGGGAATTTCTAAAAACAAAGAGACGGGCTTTTGTCTTAATAGAACAATTCCGGCTATTAATCCTCCTATTACCAGAACGATGGCAACAATTAAAATCAATTTTTTTTCCTTTTTTTGATATACTCCGAAAGTAATAGCCATAAACCTACGAATTACGAATTAATAGAGAGGGAATCAACTTTCGGGACAGGGGCCCGCCTTCGGCGGGAGGGCGGTGGGTGGGTTGGAGTCCGCAGGCAAAATTGCTTGGTTCCCGACGAAGTCGGGAAATTTTGCCGAGGACCTGAGCGAGCTCGTCGCTGGAACGAGCGAGCGTGTACCGAAAGTTGTATTCCCGAGCGGTTATCTTTTAATAAGAATATGTTTTTATTGAAACTGTAAAAGAAATACTCTCTTCTGCCGACTTCAGAGAAGTGAAACTAAAATTCTCTACCTCTATTAATTTTGCCGACTTTTCTAAAGCAGAGAGAAAATTCTTAAAATTAGAAAAGCTGCCAGAAAGAGAAAGAGAGAAAGAACGCTCTTGAATGGCTCCAGTTTTTTGAATGGGACCTTCACCAATCTGGCTTAAAATCATCCCCGACTGAGAAGCAATTCTTTGTAAATTTGCAAAAAAGGCTGGAAGAGAAAAATCAGCTGGGAGAGCATAATCTATCTTGGAAAGAGCGACCTCATATTTGCTTAATTTTGAATCGATTTCTTTAAGTTCGGCGAAATATTGCTGGTGATATGAAAGCTCGATTTTTTTCTTTTCGACCCCTAATTTCAAAACTTTATAATCTTGATATTTTGGCCACACTACTCCTATCCCCAACCCCA
>PCWJ01000036.1:0-3592 GCA_002787295.1 Candidatus Nealsonbacteria bacterium CG11_big_fil_rev_8_21_14_0_20_37_68 | reverse complement strand
GAGCGCCAGCGAGGCAGGTTCTTAATTCAAGATTATATATCTACACAATAGCGAATCAAGGTTCTGCCGAGCGCCAGCGAGGCAGGTTCTTATTTAAATTTAAAAATCTCGGGACCCAGGGTGAGGCTTAACCCAAAATTAATTTTTCCCTCTTTACCAATTGAAATCCCAGACAGTTTCATCTCTTTAATAAGTTTCTCTGCTTTTAGAATTAGGAGTTGCTGGTGTAGGGTTTCATAGCTCTCGGCCTCTCCCGGAATTTCAATTTTAAAATCCTCTCCACTTTTGGAAAAATTAAGACTTAGAAACCGAACCCTGGGATGACAAATGCTTCCCAGAAAAGAAAAAACATTAGAATCGATTCTATGACCGTCTAAGAGTGCAGAAAAATCATTAATTTTTGTCTTTTTTTCTGTAAGTTTCTGCTTCAGAGCTGACTCTTTAGGAGTTTTAACCTTTGAAATCTGCTCCTCCAAACTTTTGATGTTTTGGGTATCTTTCTTGTAGAGATAATTTAAACCAAAGTAAGCTCCAATTACTATTATTATTAGGGTTATTCCTAAATAAAATAATATCTCTAACCATAGAGGTCTTTTGGGCGCTGGTTTTGGAATAATCTCGACCATAAAAATTGGTGCTTCGGTACTTAAGTTCTTAAGCACTTAAGCACTTATTAGCTTATTGTATTCCCCTCAAGGCTATTCCTACCGATACCGCATAGAGGGGTCCCATTTCCCCTAAATTTTTGCTTAAAACGGGCGGGGAAATTAATCCGGAAAAGGGATCGGCAATTTCTACCTTTTTATTAACCTGCCCAAATTTTTCCTTGGGAAATTTAGGTAGGTTAATGTTTTCAGCAAAGTACTCTTTTAAACCGGGCAACAAAGCAGATCCTCCTGCCAAAATTAAATTTTCAACCTCTTTTCGCTCGGTTTCTGAAAACTCGCTACAGATCTGTTCCGTCTCTTTTAAAATTAAATTTAAAGTCGGCAATAGCCCCTCTCTGACGGATTTTACCCCCAAAATTCCGTTTTCTATTTTGAGCTTTTCTGCCCTTTCCCACTCAACATTTAGCAGTCCTGCCAAAGCTTCTGTCAATCTCTTCCCCCCGGTATCAAAACTATGAGATGATTTTAATATTTTTTTATCAACAATACTGCAGGTAGTGCTTTCTGCTCCAATGTCTACTAATGCCGTGGTCAGATCGCTTTTAATAAGGCTTCTTATTAATCCGAAGACCTCGGCTTCCAATGCCTCTAAGTTTAATTTAGCCAAAGAAGCAATTTCTCGATATCTATTTACAATCTCATTGGGAACTGCTACCAGTAAAATCTCAAGAGGTACTCCTTGTTTTTCAAAACCCTCAACTACTTGCCAATCCAGAGTAACTTTAGTTAGGGGTAAGGGAATATGAAGGGGGGCTTCGTATTTAACCGCCTCGGGAATTTCTTCTTTTGTCATGGCGGGCAATGTAAAAGTAGTAAAAAAACTGGAATAGTCGGGAAGAGAGAAAACTGCAGTCCTTGTTTTTATTTTAGCCTCGGCTATAATTGCTCCAATTACATTGGCCACCTCTTCAATCTCCGCCGTTATGATGCTCGCTTTAAAATCAGGGTAAATATCGCTAACTTTAATCTCGCCGTAATTGCTTAATTCTTTATCCTTGCCCCTTTTCCTGATTTCAACCATTTTAATGTAAGAGGTACCTATATCTATCCCCAAACATTCTTTGGGAACTTTTTTAAATGGGGTCCAAAGCATGCCAATGGTTTTCCCCACCCCTATCTCATTTCATTATATTATTGTATAACATAAAAATGAAAATAGGAATGTGGAAAACTTTTAACAATACTATTTTATGAAAAATATTTTGATTTCGACGAAAAACTTTATTTTGGATACCCTCTTTCCACCCAGGTGCCTTAATTGCCAAGGGGAAGGAAGCTATCTCTGTGACGACTGTCAAAGTCTAATTGAAATTTTAGAAAGTTTGTATTGTCCGGTTTGCGGTCAAAAACTATCTGCGCCATTAGACCCCGTTAGAGATAAATTTCTAACGGGGTTAGATAGCAAACATCTAAGGGAATCTACTTTTAATTATACCAGATTCGGAGTGTGTAAAAAATGCAAAAATAAAACTAAATTAAATGGAGTTTTTGCGGCTACCAGTTATCAAAACCTGTTAGTAAAAAAACTAATTATTCAACTTAAATACGATCCATTAATTAAAGAACTGGCAAAACCTTTGGCTAATTTAATTATAACCCATTTTCAGTTATTGACCCAGCACCTTTTTTCAAAAGGTGCTGGGTTGAACCAGAAATTTGTCCCATGCCCAAATGAACTTGACGGGGGCTTTACCCACGAAAATTTTGCAAAGCAAAACTTAGGCGGGTTTACTTTAATTCCTGTTCCCTTACACCGAAGCAAACTAAAACAACGAGGATTTAATCAAGCCGAAGAAATTAGTAAGGAATTGTCTAAAAATTTGAAATTGCCAGTAGCGGTTAATGTTTTAATTAAAACAAAGAAAACTCTGCCCCAGACCGAGCTCTCTCTAAAATCCAGAAAAGAAAATATAAAAGGGGTGTTTTTGGTAAACCCCGTTAGAGGTCCGTCCTGTTTACGACAGAATGGTAGACGCCTTTGGCGTCTTACCTCTAACGGGGTAAAGAACGAAAATGAAATTAAAAATTTCACCCCCACACTAAATTTTGGTGTGGGGGCAAGTAAAATTTTACTAGTAGACGATGTTTATACCACCGGCTCCACTCTGGAAGAATGCGCCCGAGTTTTAAAAGAAGCGGGGGCAAAAGAAATTTGGGGAGTAGTGGTAGCCAGAGAGGAATATAATTTCTAATTTCTTTAAAAACCTCAAGCTAAAAATAAAAATTGCCCGGCGATGGGCGTTTTTAGGCATCTTGGCCTCTCGATAAAAAATGCTGACTGCGGCGGGAGTAGGATTCGAACCTACGGTACCATTTCTGGTACACTTGTTTTCAAGACAAGCCTGTTAAACCAATCTCCAGCATCCCGCCAATTAATTTATAAAGTTTTAATATCGCAAAACTCAGAAAGAACCTCTTTTGTCTTTTGAAGGTTTTTCTCTTCTACTAATAAATAGTCTGTTTCGTAAGTAGAAATATATAAAATACTAATTTGAGCTTCGGCCAACGGTTTTGACAAAGAAGCAACGATTCCGGTTAAAGAAAAACCAAGAGGACCTTTAACCTTAAAAGCTCTCCAATTTTTTTCTGCCATCACATCAGGGGGAATATTTTCTTGAAGGCAAACAATGGAAAGTTCGTCTAAGGTCCTGGTTATAGAATAAAAACCTTTAGATTTTTCTGCCCATTTTGGAATAGGACTATTTTTCGAAAAATGACAAATACCTAATTCTTTTGGCAGAATAAAAAGGGTAAATTTTTTTATTTTCATGATTTTTTTATTTTATTAATTAAATTTCTGATTTTATAGAAATTTCAACCTTTGATGAATTTTTCGCTTGCTGGCGGAGGAGGTGGGACTCGAACCCACAAACCGCTTTTTACACGGTTACAGTTTAGCAAACTGCTGGCTTGCCAATTCGCCG
>PCWJ01000013.1:653-4084 GCA_002787295.1 Candidatus Nealsonbacteria bacterium CG11_big_fil_rev_8_21_14_0_20_37_68 | reverse complement strand
AGCGTTAGCGAGGCAGGTTCTTATTTCTCAATCTCTGGTTGAAAATAATTGTTAATTTCAACCTTCTTTCGGATTAACCTCTTTTATTGCAAAATTTTAAAATTTGGAGTATAATTTAATACTTACATGAGTGAAAACTCTATTAAAATTCGAGGCGCTAAAGTTCACAATTTAAAAAATATTAATGTTGACATACCTAAAAATAAACTGGTAGTAATTACCGGTCTTTCCGGTTCCGGTAAGAGCTCTTTGGCTTTTGATACTTTATATGCCGAGGGACAAAGAAGATATGTTGAGAGTTTATCCGCCTATGCCCGGCAATTTTTGGGAGTGATGGACAAACCAGATGTTGATAAAATTGAGGGAATTTCACCGGCAATTTCAATTGACCAGAGAAAGGCAACCCATAACCCTCGTTCCACGGTGGGAACTATTACCGAAATTTACGACTATTTAAGATTGCTATTTGCCAGAATTGGAATTCCTCACTGTCCAAAATGTGGAAAAATTATTTCTCGTCAAACCCCGGACCAAATCGTAGACCAGCTTTTAGGGTTGAAATCGGGTACGGAAATTTTAATTTTAGGCCCGGTAATTAAAAACAGAAAAGGAGAACATCATGGAATTTTAGAAGAAATTCAAAGAAGTGGATTTATTAGAGTAAGAATAGATGGCATAATTTATCGCATTGAAGAATCGCTTGAAAAAGCCCTGGATAAAAACAAAAAACATAATATTGAAGTGGTGATAGACAGACTAGTCATTGACAGAGATATTGATCGAGTAAGATTGGTTGACTCTATTGAAACCGCTTTAAAGTTAGGAAAAGGAATAGTCATTGTTGGAGTTGTTGGAAGGTTAGATCGCTCGCTCCGCTCGCTTGTTGGAATGAAACAATCTAACAAAGGCCGCAGGCCGATTAAACATTCCAACATTCCAACATTCCAACATTCAGACATTGTTTTCAGCGAGTATTTTGCCTGCGACGATTGTGGAATTTCTATGCCCGAATTAGAACCGAGGCTTTTTTCTTTCAATTCTCCCCAGGGAGCTTGTTCTGTCTGTCAGGGACTGGGAGTAAAATTGGAAGTAGATCCAAATTTAGTCATTCCTAATCCTAATTTATCGATAGCTGAAGGAGCAATTTTCCCCTGGGCTCACGCTTCTCATAAGGTTGGTAGACAGGGATATTTTTGGTTGCAGCTCACCGACTTGGCCGAAAAATATAATTTTTCTTTAGAGGAACCGATTAAAAATTTGTCCAAAAGAATTCTAGATATTGTTTTGCATGGCTCCGATACTTTTGAGGGAGTAATTCCAATCTTAGAAAGAAAATATCGGGAGACCGACTCAGACTATACTCGTCAGGAAATTAAACAATATATGATTGAAAGAACCTGCGAGGTTTGCCGAGGGAAGAGGTTAAAATCCGTGGTATTGGCAGTAACCGCAGCCGGGAAGGCAATTGATGAAATAGTAGAAATGCCAATTAATAAAGCAAAACAATTTTTTGAAGAAATTTCAGCCCCTAATCCAAAAAAAAGAAATTTGCAAAAAATCCAATCAAGGCAGAGAATTGCTAACCCCATTATTAAAGAAATTATTAATCGGTTGCAGTTTTTAATTGATGTGGGGTTGGACTATTTAACTTTAGACAGAAAGGCAGTTGCTTTAGCCGGCGGCGAAGAACAAAGAGTAAGGTTGACTACCCAGATTGGTTCAATGTTGTCCGGGGTTCTCTACGTTCTGGATGAACCCTCGGTTGGCCTTCATCCCAGAGATCAAGGAAGACTTATTGGTACCTTAAAACAATTGAGAGATTTGGGAAATACGGTAGTAGTGGTCGAGCACGATCCCCAGACCATTTTGGCGGCGGATTGGGTGATTGATGTCGGTCCCGGGGCAGGGAAAGAGGGCGGAAGAATAATCTTTGATGGTCAGCCTAGCCAATTATTAAAGGCTCATACCCTTACCGGTGACTACTTGGCAGGAAGAAAAAGAGTACAAATTAGGGTTGGGGAGAAAGGGTTGGCAGCCAGTTTAGGAATTGGGAGTCGGTCATTAGGAAAAACCCGAAATCTAAAACCAAAAGACTATGCTGGCAACTGGTCCCGAAAACCAAAAACTTATTACCTTATAATAAAAGGGGCAGAAGAACATAATTTAAAAAATATTGATGTGAAAATTCCTTTGGGCAAATTTGTTTGTATTACCGGAGTTTCTGGTTCTGGAAAAAGCTCTTTGATGAATGATATTTTAGCCAGGGCTTTGATGAGGAAATTTTATAAGTCAAAGGAGGAACCAGGAAAACACGAAGCTATTTTAGGTACGGAATATTTAAACAAAGTGGCTCTGGTTGATCAGTCGCCAATTGGTCGAACCCCTAGATCAAATCCAGTAACCTATACTGGAGCTTTCTCTTATATCAGAGATCTTTTCTCAAAGACTAAAGAAGCCAGAGTCCGAGGATATCAGTCCGGCCGTTTTTCTTTCAACGTTAAGGGTGGTCGTTGCGAAGCCTGCGAAGGACAGGGCCAGAAAAAAATTGAAATGTATTTTTTGCCAGATGTTTATGTTCAGTGCTCAGAGTGTAAAGGAAAGAGATTTAACAGAGAAACCCTTTTGGTTGAATACAAAGGAAAAAATATTGCTGAGGTCTTAGAAATGACGATTGAAGAAGCTCTTGAATTTTTCAAAAATATTCCGGGATTATACCAAAAATTGAAAACTTTATATGATGTCGGGCTGGGTTATATTGAGTTGGGACAACCGGCTCCTTCTCTTTCTGGCGGAGAAGCCCAGAGAGTAAAATTGGCAACAGAGCTTTCCAAAAAAGGAGAGGGCCGAGCATTGTATATTTTAGATGAACCAACCACCGGGCTTCATCCAGATGATATTAAAAAATTAATTTTTGTTTTAAGGGGTTTAGTTGATAAAGGAAATACAGTTGTTTCCATTGAGCATAATTTAGACTTTATCAAGTGCACGGATTTAGTTATAGATCTCGGTCCAGAAGGGGGTGAGGAGGGAGGATATATTATTGCCGAAGGTACTCCATATGAGATAGCTAAAAATCGTAAATCCTACACCGGACAATATTTAAGAAAAGTTTTTAAAGAAGTAAAGGCAATGTTAAACCCTTGACAAACTTTCTTAATCTATTAAAATTCAAAATAGAATTAGCATTCAAAGGTCGATACTGCTAATGCAATGTTAGAAGGTTAGATTGTTGGATCGCTTCGCTTTGTTAGAATGAACATTCTAACAATCTAACAAGTGAGCGAAGCGAACGATCTAACATTCCAACATTAAAAATATGAAGATTAAACCCTTATCTGACCATATTCTAATTGAGCCTATTTCCCGGGAAGAAAAAACCAAAACCGGAATTTTGCTCCCGGAAACAGCAGAAAAGGAGAGACCGGAGCAGG
>PCWJ01000013.1:0-635 GCA_002787295.1 Candidatus Nealsonbacteria bacterium CG11_big_fil_rev_8_21_14_0_20_37_68 | reverse complement strand
ACCAAATATGGCCCAAATGAAATAAAGGTCGATAATAAAGAATATTTAATTGCAAAAGAGGAGGACATTCTTGCGATAATTGAATAATTGTTAGATTGTTGGATCGCTTCGCTATGTTAGACTGTTGGAATGAACATTCTAACAATCCAACAAAGCGAGCGAAGCGAGCAATCCAACATTCCAACATTTAAAATATGGCTAAACAAATTCTTTTCGATGAAGTAGCTCGAAAAAAATTAAAGGCAGGGGTTGATAAACTAATTAAGGTGGTCAAGGTTACTTTAGGACCAAGGGCAAGGTATGTAGTTTTGGACAAAGGTTTTGGCGCACCAGAAATTTCTGATGATGGAGTTAGTATTGCTAAAGAAGTTGAATTGAAAGATAAAATTGAAAATTTGGGAGTGGAGATTTTGAAGGAAGTAGCTGAAAAAACCAGTGAAATGGCAGGAGATGGAACTACCACGGCTATGATACTGACTCAGGCTATTGCCTCTGAAGGCTTAAAAAATGTGGCGGCTGGAGCTCATCCTTTAGTGATTAAACAAGGAATTCAAAAAGGGGTAAAGCAGGTCGTTGCTTCTCTAAAAGAAATGTCAAAACCAATTTCTAAAAAAGAAGAGATTTCTCAAGTAGCG
>PCWJ01000001.1 GCA_002787295.1 Candidatus Nealsonbacteria bacterium CG11_big_fil_rev_8_21_14_0_20_37_68 | reverse complement strand
ATTCGCTTAATGTATAAACATATAATCTTGAATTATGAATTTAGTAAATTTAGCTAAAAAAGCGGTAGAAACCTATGTAGTTGAGGAAAAAATTATTCCTCTCCTCTCGGAATTAAGGGGAGAATTTTTAGATAGGAAATCCGGAACTTTTGTTACTATTGAAAAGAATGGCCAACTTCGGGGTTGTATTGGTACTTATTTACCGACAAAAGAAAATATTGCCAAAGAGGTTATCCATAATGCCATTGCCGCTGCTACTGAAGATTATAGATTTGGACCGATCCGGAAAGAAGAGCTTCCTCAACTTTCTTACACCGTTTATATTTTAAATGAACCCGAATTAATTAAAAGCATCAAAGAGTTAGATCCAAAAAAATATGGTATAATTGTAAAAACGATACCAATTGTCTCTCCCCGTGGCACCGATGTTGTTTTTAATGGTCATATGCCCCACAAATCTGGGCTTTTGCTGCCGGATTTAGAAGGCGTTGATACTGTTGAACAACAAATTTCAATTGCCTGCCAGAAGGGAGGAATTAATCCAATCGCTGAGAAGATTGTTATTTACAAATTTACAGTAGAGAAATATGAATAGTTCGAGAAATGTTCTTGAACTGATAGAAAGAGAGCCGTTCTCGTTTTATTATCAATTGATAAAAAAATGAACAACCAAAAGAACAACCAAAAGAACAACCAAAAGATTGCTAAAATATTTTATGAAATAGCAGAACTTTTAGAGATAAAAGGGGTGGCTTTCAAGCCCGCGGCTTATCGCAAAGCAGCCAAAGCCTTGGAAGGTCTTGAAATAGATGTTTCTTCTATTTATAAAAAAGCGGGGCTTTTGGGGCTCAAAGAAATTCCAAGTGTAGGAGAAAGCATTGCTAAAAAAATTGAAGAATATTTAAAGAGGGGGAAGATTGAATATCACCAAAAATTAAAAGAGGAAACAGCTATTCGCCAAATTATTACCCATTATTTTAAAACCAAAGGGTTAAACCTACAGGAGCTAAAAAAAAGCGCAAAAAAAAGAAAAATAATTTACTCAAGATTTACAAAACCGGCAAAGCAACTTTTAGAACTAGCCGGTCCGGTTGAGAAAGCCAAGGAAGCCATTGGTCGGGTGGCTGAATGGGCAAACTCCAGAAATTTAGATTATGCAATAGAGACTGTATTTAAAAAATGGCTGGAATTAGATAGATTAAAACCTAAAGAAATCGTTAAAAAACCCTATTTTCAGGGGAATCCAATGGTTTGGTCTCGAACCAAAAGAAAATGGTATGTAATTGACCCCGAGGGAAGATGGCTGGAATTTGCCGGAAAAAAAGAAGAAATTGAATGGAGAATTGTAAAATAATTATGAAAAAAACAAGCCCCAACCTCCATCCTTCATCTCCTAAAATAGTCTTTATAGGAACTCCGGAATTCGGAGCAATTATTTTGGAGAAACTTTGCGAAGCGAATTTTAAGCCCTATTCGGGCCGATGGCCCAACGAGCCGTTTAGGCCGGTTTTGGTAGTAACGGCTCCCGATAAACCGGTTGGGAGAAAAAAAATCATTACTCCCCCGCCGGTAAAAATTGTGGCCCAAAAATACAACATTCCTGTTTCGCAACCTGAAATTTTGGTAAATTCCAAATCCCAAATTACAAATTCCAAACCTGATTTAATCATAGTAGCAGCGTATGGTCAGATTTTGCCAAAAGAGATTTTGGAAATCCCCAAATACGGCTGTTTAAATGTCCATCCTTCCCTGCTTCCCAAGTACCGTGGGGCTTCGCCTATTCAATATGCCATCTTAAATAAAGATAAAGAAACTGGGGTGACCATAATTTTAATGGATAAGAAGATGGACCACGGTAAAATAATTTCTAATTCCAAATTTCTAATTTCTAATAAAGAAATAACCTATCCCGAACTTCAAAAAGAATTGGCCAAAATAGGAGCTAATCTCCTTTTGGAGACGATTCCGAAATGGATTAAAGGAGCAATTAAGCCAAAGGCGCAGGATGAATCAGCGGCAAGTTATACCAAAATTTTAACCAAAAAAGATGGAAAAGTAGATTGGAGAAAATCGGCAGATGAAATCGAAAAACAGATAAGGGCTTATTCCCCATGGCCGGGAAGCTGGACTTTTTGGCAAATAATCAGGGAGAATTTATTAAGAGTTAAAATTTTAAAGGCAGATGTTTTTAAGTCGCACGATGAAAAAGTTTATCCAATCGGAAAAGTTTTAGTTGTCCCTCAAAATGAGCCGGGAATTCAATGCGGAAAAGATTTTTTAGTCATTAAGAAATTACAGCTGGATGGAAAAAAACCAATGAATTCGGAAGAATTTCTAAGGGGTCATCCGGACTTTATCGGAACAATACTAAAATAACATCAATTTTTTATTTTCTAAGTTTATGTTATCTTATTTTGATCTTCGCAAGGGAACAAAATTTATCTTGGAAGGACAACCTTACGAAGTCCTTGAATTCAAGCAAATGGGCAAGGCCCAGGATGTTGTTGTTGCCCAAACTAAAATTAAAAACTTGATTACCGGAAAAGTTTTGGAGAAAAATTTTCACCAGGGAGACATTTTCGAAGAAGCGGAAATTGAAAAGAAAAAAATAAAATTTCTTTATAACCACCGCGACAGGTTTATTTTCTGCGAACTGGAAAACCCAGCAAGACGTTTTGAGCTACCAGAAACTCAAATTGGCGAAAGTTCAAAATTCCTCAAACCAAATCAAGAAGTAGAAAGAATAGTTTTTAAAGGCAAAACCATTAATGTTTCTTTTCCCATTAAGGTTCAGTTAAAAGTTCAAGACTCTCCACCCGGAGTTAAGGGAGATCGAGCCCAGGGAGGAACAAAAACTGTAATCTTAGAAACCGGAGCTAAAATAAATGTTCCCCTGTTTGTTAAAGAGGGAGATATAATCGAAGTAAACACCGAAACCGGTGAATATGTACGGAGGGCAGGCTGAAATACTTTTAAATTAAAAAAAATAAAAAGAGGCCGCGGATAAGCAGCCTCTTAATTTGTCTAATTAAGAGCTAAAATTTTTATTTCTCTTCTTCAAGCAACTTAATTAATTTTTGCCACTCTCCCTGCCATTTTTGCTGGAACTCTTGATACATCTGATTTAGCTTTTCTAACTGGGAAATTGCCTCCGGGGAAATTCCTTTTAGCGGAGTGATTTCTTTTGGAGCAGTCTCTAATATTCCTGTTTTTAGATATTTTCTTAACTCCGCTTCGGTATTAAAAACAAACCTGTTCTCTTTGGCTCTGGCTGCCTCGGCATCAACTAATACAGTATGCTGAATAACAGTACATTCGGAAGAAGCCACCGTTAACATCCAATTCATCCTTCCTTCTAAAAAAGTAGGACGTGGCTCTAATAATCTCCAAGTGCCGGCGCTCTCCTTTACCCCCTCTTTTTCAGTCACTGTCTCAATCCATTTATACTCGGCAATCCCTGGAGCTCCTTTTCCATACTCCCAAGCTTTATTAGGCCCAATTAAAGTTTGCCTGATTTCATATTTTTGTTTTTCTCTATCATATTTTACTGGTTCGTAGATTTCCATTTTTTCTTCTCGGGCGTCAACAAAGAATATCTTTGATAGTCCAAATGCCTCGCCAAAAGGCTCAGTGGTGGTTACCCACTTAGGTTCATTTTCCCTACCAATTGGCATAAGATAAGGCATTTGGTTTTTTGAATCGGCAACTTTTGGAATCATGATTTGGTCCTCATGAAGCCACCACTTATTCACAATGCCATATTGATAAGCCCAGGACTCTACAAATAATTTAGCTAACTTCTCTGGTAAAAGTCTTTGCCCCTGAAGAAAAGGTAAATCCCTAGCTTCTTTGGGAGTAAAATCCTTGATAGTTCCATTTGGGTAGACTATGCACACACCACCCCAACGAGGAACTCTTACGGGAAACTTATATTCGTATTCCAGATAAGGAGCCACAATGATTGGAGTATTCCCATCAAACCAACAAAAGGTCTCGCAGTAATCTACAAAATATTTGTGTTCTCTTAGTTTCCAAATTACGTTATCCAAAATGGCCATTCCCTCGCCATATTTGAAAAACGCATCGGAAGACTCAATTGTTCCATCACTTTTCAGCAGAGCCATTCCTTCCATTTGTCTGGTAAGCTTTCTTATTCCTCCCGAAGGAACTAATGGCGTACTCCAAACCATCCTTCCTTCTTTATCCAGGACCGGATCAAAATCACCAACGGTTCGAGTAGATGTGCCAATTTGCATCCTGCTTATAGCCTCGGCTACTTCCATGGGTAAATATCTAATCTCGCTTGTTTCGGGAAGAGTTTCGAT
>PCWJ01000026.1:5375-6628 GCA_002787295.1 Candidatus Nealsonbacteria bacterium CG11_big_fil_rev_8_21_14_0_20_37_68 | reverse complement strand
TATCAGAGGAATTGACGTTTTCGAGGGAAAGTTTGTTTTCGGTTATGGTCCCGGTTTTATCGATGCACAAAACTTCGATATCGCCAAGGTCTTCTACCGCTGATAATCTTTTAACAACCACTTTTTCCTTAGCCATTTTTAATGCTCCCCTCGAAAGGGTAAAGGTCACCACAACGGGCAGCGCTTCGGGTAAGATGCTCACCATTAAGGCGATGCAAAAAAATAAGAAAGTGAAAAAATTTGTTGTTCCCCGTATGAATAAGTTTATCAAAAATAAAACAACAATAGTGCTAACCACTATCTTCATAATAATTTTAGAAAAATCGATTAGCTCTTTTTCGTAAGAGCTTTCTCTGGTTATCCCGGAAATTATTTTTGTAATTTCGCCAAAAACTGTTTCTTTTCCCGTTCCAATTGTCACTCCTTCTCCCTTGCCCGAAACCACGGAAGTGCCGGCAAAAACGATATTTTTCGCCTCAAAAACTTCTGTCGTTTCTTTTGGAAGCGGCTGGGAGATTTTGGATACGGGCACCGATTCGCCCGTTAAAACAGATTCGTCAATTAAGAAATTCTGAACTTTTAAGATTCTCATATCGGCAGGGACGATGTTTCCCGGCTCAAGCAAAACGATGTCTCCCAGAACTAAAAATTTTTTTTCAATGATTTTTTCAACTCCTTCTCTTAAAACCCTGACTTTAGCTGGCAAGTATTTTTTTAAAAGGGCAACTGCTTTCTCGGCCCTGAATTCCTGGAAAAAACCTAAAGCGACATTAACTACAATAAAAAGCATAACCACTAAAGAATCGACCAGCTCTCCGATTAAAAGAGCAATTATTGCGGCTATAAAAAGCAAATAAAAAAATGGCGATTTAAATTGACGTAAAAAAATGTCAATGAGCCTAACTTCTTTTGCTTTTATCTCATTAAAACCATGCGTTTTGAGCAGATTTGCTGCTTCTCCCTCTGAGAGCCCATTTTCAGAAGTTTTTAATTCTCTAAAAACCTCCTCAATATTTTTTGTTGCACATTCAGAAAATTTCATAAAAAGATTATTTTATTCTATCAAAAGATCGCCTTCTGGGCAATTTTTTTTCGGACTCCGCCGACTAGATGCTTGCCCAGTAGGAGAATTTCGACAAAGGTTTTCTTTCAGAAAACCTTAAAATTGCAAGGCAGTCGAAATTCCTCTACCGGGCTTGCCCATCCGTAATTTTAATGTCGGGACGCGAGGCGCTTTCGCGATCAGGTCGCGA
>PCWJ01000026.1:0-5362 GCA_002787295.1 Candidatus Nealsonbacteria bacterium CG11_big_fil_rev_8_21_14_0_20_37_68 | reverse complement strand
GGCAGGTTCTTAATTCAAGATTATATGTTTATACCTTAGCGAATCAAGAATCTGCGAGCGAAGCGAGCAGATTCTTATTTGGAATAAAAAAGCGGCAAGTGGCGTTATTAACCATCGTGCCGCTTAATAATCATTGACTCGGCTAATATAACAACATAAAGAACATTTTCTTCTGTTGAAACATGGACCTCATCGGCTTGATAGATGTTCGTCATACCAATTCCGCAAGAATCTTCTCCCGTAGAGGCAAAGACAGCTTGCAATTCCACAAGTTCCTTGGTTGATTGCTTTCTAAAAAAATCTCCTTCGTCTTGAATTCCAAAGAGGACTCCATTTCTTCCAAACCAAAGCCCTATAATTATTTTTTTATTTAAATCTTTTTGGTTGCCATGCTTGGCGGCATTCATTAAAGCATCTAGGAAAACATCCCCAACCAGCTGCGTATTAAGACGTCTTTGGTCAAAGCCGATATTAAAGAATTCTTCTATTGCAGCAAAAATCATTCTTAACGCATAAGCATAATGTCCTGCATCATCAAAAGTGGGCAATTTGATTTCCACCCATGTCCCTTTAAATTCTATCAATTTCAACAACCTGTTAATTGGTTTAAGCACTTTTCTCCCCCTTTTTTGCTAATATAAAGAGCTTATTATTCTGAGATATTTTATGTTCCCACAACCTGTATAAAAAATCAAACCCTTGCGGACTTGAAAAAACTTGACCCTTGTTTAAACCTGCACTAAATAGACCAATTTATTGTAAAAAGTGTTGGGCAAAAAAAGAATAGAGAAAAAATATTTTCTCTTTTGGCGAGAATTATTTCTTAACTTCCTCTGCCGCCACATTAATAATTGGACTACCCGGGAAAGAAACTGCCCTATCCCCAAGGGCAATAATATAACAATCTCTTTGAACACAAATCACTTCTTCGGTCTTGCCCAAAATGTTAGTAATGGTAGCTAATCTGGTGCCGGTTTTTGCAAATTGACCCGGCCTTACCAGATACTCAATAAGGCCATTCTCGTTGGTTGTTATCGTTTCGAGTAACTCCATCCTGCCTTTTGTTTCAATTTTTGTTTCCGAAACCCAGGCCGGCTCTTTTTGGTCAATCATTTTTAAGGAAACCAAAATATTTTTTATCCCTTTTGTGCCGGTTCTTATAAAAGTTTCGTTTAAAATATTGGGCCCCCCCAGTTCAACCAAAAAAGCTGTAATATTGGCTCTATTAATTAGAGAAGCGGTTAAGCTTTTGTCCAGTTGATATTTTCTATAACCTGGAATATCTATATCATAAGTTACCGTCACCCCGAACCTCTCGGAAAACTGCCAGCTTTTTTCAACTGTCTCTTTAACCTTTGGCTCATCACTCAAAGGCCTATCCACAATAATATAAGGAATAGAATTTAAAGTGTCGGAATGGATGTCTATTACCAAATCAGGATTTGTTTCAATAATATTATTAAAAATCATAGCCGCTAATCTTTCGGTAGTGTCACCTTTTATGTCGCCCGGAAAAGACCTGTTGATATCCTGGTCATCATAAGGATTTTCTCTCTTAATCAACTCAAATCCTAAAATATTCATTATCGGCAAACCATAAATCGTACCTCTTTTCAGGGGATTTTTTTTAAAATAATTAAAAATGCGATGAAGCACGGGAATACCGGTAAATTCATCGCCGTGAGAAACAGCTGTCAGCCAAACCACCGGCCCCCGCTCTTTAGCCCGTTCAATCAATACCGGCAATCTCCTCTCTGCCGCATCTATTCCTTTAAAAAGAGGTATATGTCTTATTTCCATAAAAATATATCTTTTTTAGATTTTATCGCAACAATGAAGATAAATCAACCTATTGCCCAAGTTTATATAACATTCTGGAAAATCCGAGGTTACTAATGAGGTATTGTACCGGACTTACTGGCGGGGGCCTTGGGCGCCGCCAGTAAAATTAGCGAGAAATGTTCTCGCTAATAACGTCCGCCTCGTCGAGCGGAACGAGACGGACTGTTCTTTTTGATTTTACTGGCCGTGACAAAAAAATGCTAAACTTCTGTTTTACTGAATAGATAAGAACCAAGTATAATCATTGCCAAACCAAAAATTAAAAGAATGGCCAAATCTAAAAATAAAGAAAATTGAGAAAAGCCAATTAAACTGGCTCGCAAACCATCGACGCCATAAGTCAAAGGGTTGATTAGGATAATTGGCCTTAGCCAATTTGGTAAATTGGTAACCGGGAAAAGAGCACCTGATAAAAGAAAGATTGGGAAAGTAATAAGATTCATAATTGAAGAGAACCCTTGCACGTCTTTCATTATTGAAGCCATAGCTACACCAAAACCAATAAAACCAATGCCAATTAAAATCATAAAAAGAAGAGCTAAAATTATCCCGAAAGGATTTAAAATTTTAAATCCCATAAAAAGAGAGATAATCAAAATCAAAATTCCTTGAATTAAAGCAGTTGTTATTCCGCCAGCAATTCTGCCCAAAACAACAACCGATCTTCTAACCGGGGCAACAAGTATTTCTTTTAAAAATCCAAATTCTTTATCCCATAAAACAGAAATTCCAGCAAACATGGAAGTGAAGAGCATGGTCATACCAATTATCCCTGGAACTAAAAAATCTAAATATTTAGTTTGAGCCATACCCGGTAGGCTAGAACTAGGCTTCAAACCAAAACCCAGAGCGACGAGAAAGAAAAAAGGCATTGCTAAAGTGCTAATTACTCGACTTTTAGCTCTTAAAAATCTCTTCATCTCCCTCAACCACATTACATAAATTGTCTGTAAATTATTTGACTTCATATTTTTACCTTCTAAATCTTTGTCTCGTAGGGGCCCATTCGCTATCAGCGAATGGGAGGGTGGTGGGCGGGTCGTAGTCTTTTGTTTTTCTCGATTCGACTCACTTCAGCTTCTCTAATAGTTTTACCAGTAAAATGTAAAAAGACATCCTCCAGGGTTGGTTTCCTTAAATTGACCGATTTTATTTCAAAACCAGCTTCTTTTTGGTCGATTTTCATCAAAAGTGGAATTTTCTTTTCGCCTTGGTCCACATTTAAATCAATGATGCCATTATGTTGGCTAATTTTTTTAACCCAAGGACATGTTTTCAAAACTTCATCTAAAAACAAAATTTTTGGGTAATGCATCAAACCCCGGGCAATCTCTAACCTCCTTTGCATACCACCTGAATAATTTATAACTAAAACATTAGCTTTGTCTTGCAGTTCAACTAAATTCAAAACTTCTTCAATTCTTTTTTTGCGAGTTTTTTTATCTAAACCATAAAGTCGAGCATGAAAATCTAAGTTTTCTTTTCCGGTTAAACGATTATCTAATGCCGGCTCTTGAAAAACAATGCCAATAGAATTTCTAACTTCGTCTCTTTGTTTCAAAATATCAAATCCCCAGAGTTTTGCTTCTCCTTTAGTTGGATTTAATAGAGTTGCCAAAATCTTTATAGTTGTCGTTTTCCCCGCTCCATTTGGTCCCAATAAACCAAAAATTTCCCCTTCTTTTACTTCTAAGGAAATATTATCAACCGCTTTTAGACCATTGAATTCCTTTGTTAAGTTTTTCGTCTCAATAGCTAGCATAAAATTTCTTTTAATTATACTCCATTTTACTAAAAAATAAAAACCGAGTTTTTCCTCGGACAAAAATATGATGGTTGAAGTGAGAATAATTAAAGGACCGGCTGGGAGTCCGGTGAGTTTAAAAAGCAAACTGCCAAAAAGGCAGCTTAAAATGCCCAAAACTACGCTTCCCAAATAATATTCTTTTAAATTTTTGCTCAAATTTCTGGCGGTGGCTGCCGGAATGATGACTAAAGCCCCAACTAAAAGAGAACCGACAATTTTCACCCCCAGGGCAACCATTGCCGCAATCGAAAGCAAATAAATAAAATTTTCCTTTTTAATTTTTATCCCCTCGCTTTTCGCTAAGTCTTCGGAGACACTAGCCAAAATCATTTTAGGATAAATGCGGTTTATCACCAAAAATATCAAAAGAGAAAAAATAATTGAGGCTATTGCCATCTCAAAAGAAACTTTAGAGATGTCTCCAAATAGAGCTTCCAACAATTCCGGCTCGGGCACGATTAAAAATCCGATTGCCAAAGAAGCGACAAAAACAATGCCGACCAATGCCTCCATTGGCAAAGAGGTTTTTATCTCAAATAGCCAGATTAAAAAAATTCCTAAAAGCAAAAACAAAAAAGCGCCAAAAGAAACATCTAAACCAAAAAGCAAAGCCAATCCCATTCCGGGCAATGCCACATGCCCCAGAGCATCACCAACTAAAGCCATTCTTTTCGAAAGCATCAAAGAACCCAAATAGCCTGCTACTCCGCCAATAAAAATTCCGGAAATTAAACTGAAAATGAATTGATTACTCATGGCTGTGTTGATAAAACTTTATTTTTCCGCCATAAAGCTCAGAAAGACGCTCAGAAGTTAATTCTTTTGGAATGCTATAACATAACATTTTTTTATTCAAACAAAGACAATTTGTAGCCAATTTATAAACAATACTCAAATCATGGGTCACCAATAAAATGGTTAAACTTTTTTCTTTTCTCAATTTCTCTAAAAGCTCATAAATTGATTCCTGACCACCAATATCAATGCCGGTTGTCGGTTCGTCAAAAAGCAAAACCTGGGGATTTCCGATTAATGCCCAGCCAACCAAAATTCTCTGAAATTGGCCAGAAGATAAATTTCCAATTTTCTTTTCCAAAATGTCAGGGGCCCGTTCCGAGCGAAGCGAGGAATGGGAGGATGTGGTGGGTGGGTTGTAGTCTTTCAAACCAATTGAATTAAAAATCTCTTTTGTTTCTTTCTCTGAAGCCTCTTTTAATTTAAAAAACTCCCCAACACTCATTGGAATATCTTTTATAAAAGGCAACCTCTGGGGAACATAGCCAATTTTAATTTTTTCAGGGTGGTGGGTGGGTGGCGTCCACTCAATTTTTCCTTTGTATGGCAAAAGCCCCAATAAGGTCTTTAACAAAACTGTTTTCCCTGCCCCGTTTGGTCCCAAAATCGTCAAAACCTCGCCCTCTTTCACCTCAAAAGACAAATTTTCCAAAATCCTCTCTCCTCCCAACTCCACATTCAAATTTTCAACTTTTAAAACAATTCCTTTTCCCATATTCTTTTATTCTACCAAAAATTCGCCCCCTAGGCGATTAAAAATTATGATTTTTGTTCTGTTTTTTCTAAAATTAAATCATTAAGTATTTTTCTGACAAGCTCAATGCTGTCCCAATCAAATATGGAAATCTGCGTTATGTTTTTATTTAATTCTTTAAGCTTCTCTGACGCCTCGTCGATAGCTACTTCTGAAACCGCGTC
>PCWJ01000006.1 GCA_002787295.1 Candidatus Nealsonbacteria bacterium CG11_big_fil_rev_8_21_14_0_20_37_68 | reverse complement strand
TGACTAAAAAACAACAATTTTTATTAGAGCATAATAAATTGTCTCCTTTAAACTTGCAGGCTACAACATCCTTGCTTTCACGTTTTAGAATAGAGAGGACTTCGCTTTTTAAAGATGATAATTGGTCAATAGATAAACTTCGCAGGCCATTTATTTTATGGTTTACTTCTTTGACGGCTGAAGAAAAAGAAAATATTAAGAAGAAAAAAAATGAAAAACTCACACAACCCAAATAAATACAGAAATAGAGCAAGGCATAGCAGATTTCTAAAAAGACACAGAAATAAATAAATTTTTAACGGGGTTGACATTTTTATAACAATAGATTATTATATAGATGTAAGTTTCTATTAAATTTCCTTTCCTTACATGTTTTAATTCTGAGCGATAGCGAGCAGGTTCTTAATTCAAGATTATATGATTATACATTAGCGAATCAAGAATCTGCGAGTAAAGCGAGCAGATTGTTATTAATTTATGTAAGCTTTGGAAGAGAAATAAGATAGTTGGTCGGCTTACTCATTAATAAATTATTAAGGAATAAATATGGCAAAAAAATTGTTTGTCGGTGGATTATCTTACGAAACCACCGAAGCGACTTTAAAAGAGACTTTCTCTAAGGCTGGAACTGTTGAATCAGCAACTGTGATTACTGATAAAATATCTGGCCGTTCAAAGGGATTTGGTTTCGTTGAAATGTCTACCGAAGAAGAAGCTCAAAAAGCCATTGAAATGTTCAATGGCAAAGAGCTTGACGGAAAAAACGTTACAGTAAACGAAGCTAGACCTTTAGAGTCTCGTCCTAGAAGAAGCGGATTTGACCGCGGAGATCGAGGATTCGGCGGAAACCGAAGAGATCGCTGGTAAGAAATTTGAAAAAATCCCTTTAAAGGGATTTTTTCATTTCTATTTTTAACATCGTTCAATAATCGCCAATCCGCCTTCCGCCAGAGGCGATTTTTTGCTTGCCCTGAGTTTATCGAAGGGGTAGAATTTTAGTATGGATTTAATACAATTTCAAAAATTATTTAAGAAAGAACCAGGATATCGTTTGGGGCAAGCTAAAAAGGCCCTTTTTCAGGATTTAATCCAAAACTGGCAGACAGCTAAGGCTCTACCATTAATCCTAAAGGAGGAATTAAACAAAAAATGTCCGATTGAAGTATCGGCAAAAACATTTGTTTCTAAAGATAGAAATACAATAAAGGCCCTGATGACCCTGAAAGATGGCTTGAAAATTGAAACGGTTTTGATGCGCCATAAAAATAAAAGAAATACCATTTGCGTTTCTTCTCAGGTTGGTTGTTCTCTGAATTGTTCTTTCTGTGCTACCGGAAAGATGGGATTTAAAAGAAACCTCGAGGCCTGGGAAATTGTTGAGCAAGTTTTATTTTTTGCCCGTTATTTAAAAAAAATTAAAGAGAGGGTTACCAATATTGTCTTTATGGGGATGGGGGAACCATTTTTAAATTATCAGAATGTAATAGGGGCAATAAAAATCTTGAACGATAAAGAGGGATTTAATTTAGGAGCAAGGCATTTTTCAGTTTCTACGGTTGGGATTGTTGAGGGGATTGAAAAATTAGCCAGAGAGGAATTACAGATAAATTTAGCCATTTCTCTTCATGCGCCCGATGACAAACTCCGTTCAAAATTGATGCCAATTAACAAAAAATATCCCATCAGGAAGATTTTAAATGCGGTTGACGATTACATTGCAAAGACCCGGCGGCGGGTAATGTTTGAGTATATAATGATAAGGAATTTAAACGATTCTGAAGAAAATGCTAAAACATTAGCCAGATTAATGAAAAAACCCTGCACCAGAGCAAGCACGGTACAGGGCAGGCCTCTTTATTTTGTTAACCTGATTTCCTACAACCCAACTGGAATCTTTAAGCCTTCCTTGTCGTTAAGAATTAAAAAATTTAAAGAAATCTTAGAAAAAGAGGGAGTTACGGTTACCCAAAGATATCGTTTTGGTCAAGACGTTGAAGGTGCCTGTGGTCAGTTAGCAGCAAAAGATGGGAGAAAATAAAAAATTATCTATAAAATGTTTAATTCGAAGTTTTAAACACTCTTTAAACGCTTTTTTCAAGACATACAAAAATTTAACCGAGAGGAATCTCGGTTTTTAGTTTGTTTTTTTGGTTTTAAAATGATAATTTGGAAATAATGTACAGGAAAGACAGGCAAAACGAATTTTACACGACATTGGCAAAAAAAGAGGGGTATCCGGCCAGGTCGGTATATAAACTAAAAGAGATAGACGAAAAATATAAAATTATCAGGGAGGGTAACCGGGTTTTAGATTTAGGCTGCGCGCCGGGTTCCTGGCTTTTGTATATTTCTCAAAAAGTGGGAGAAAAAGGAAAGGCGATTGGTGTTGATATTGAAGAAATTAAAATACCCCAAAAAGCCAATATTGTTTTCATTAAAAGAAGCGTTTTTGATTTAAAAGAATCCGATTTTAAAGATAAATTTGAAGCGGTGGTTTCCGATTTGTCGTCAAAAACCTCAGGCGTTAAATTTTTAGATGCCGGGAAATCTCTGGAATTGGCAGAGAAAGCTTTTGAAATCGCAAAATCGGTTCTGTTGCCCGGCGGGAATTTTGTCTGCAAGATTTTTCAAAGCGAATTGAGCGATGAATTTTTTAAAAAAGTGAAAAATTGTTTTGATTTTGCGAAAAAAATCAGGCCAAAAGCAGTGATTAAGAAAAGTAAAGAATTTTACATTATTGGCCGGGGATTTACCCACCAAAATCCCGCCCCTTCCAGAGAAGAGGCGGGACTAGGCGGGTTTAGGACTTAAAATGAAAAGAGAAAATAACATAATTTTTGATGCGGCAGTAGTCGGCGGCGGCCCCGCCGGGATGATGGCAGCCGGCAGGGCAGGGGAATTGGGAGCAAAAGTGGTGCTTTTGGAAAAAAATAACGCCCTGGGCAGGAAACTTTTACTGACCGGAAAGGGCAGAAGTAATATTACGAAAGCCGAATTTAATCCAAAAGAGCTTGTCAAAAAGTACGGCAGAGAGGGCGATTTTCTTTTGTATCCTTTATCTGTTTTTGGGGTGAAAGAAACAATTGGATTTTTTGAGAAAAAAGGCTTAAAAACCAAAACCGAAAGGGGGAAAAGGATTTTTCCTCAAAGCGACAAGGCCGGCGACGTTTTGGGCATTTTAATTGATTATTTAAAAAAGAATAAGGTTAAAATAACGACTAATTCAGAGGTGGGGAAAATATTAAAAAACAAAAACAGGATTACAAAGATTATTTTGAAAGACGGCAGGGAAATTTCAGCCAAAAATTATATTATTTGCACCGGCGGAAAGTCCTTTCCCGGCACCGGTTCCACCGGCGATGGCTATAAATGGGCAAAAGAAATGGGCCATACCGTTACCAAATTAAGGCCGGCCCTGGTCCCTCTAAAAATTAAAGAAAGCTGGCCAAAAAGAGCCCAGGGTTTATCCTTAAAAAATGTTGAATTAACTGTCTTTCAGAATGGCAAAAAACAGGATAGCCGTTTTGGAGAACTTCTTTTCACCCATTTCGGCTTATCCGGTCCCATAGTTCTGGACTTAAGCGGAGAAATTGGCGAGCTTTTAGAAAAAGGCGAGGTGAAATTATTTCTTGATTTAAAGCCGGCTTTGGATTTTCAGACGTTGGACAAAAGAATCCGGTCGGATTTTTCAAAATACAGCAACAAACTTTTTAAAAATTGCTTATCCGATTTGCTTCCCAAAAAACTGATTTCGGTCATTGTTGAGTTGTCCGGCATTACTCCTTTTAAAAAAGTAAACGAAATCACCCGTGAAGAAAGGCATAAATTGGTTGGGGTTCTAAGGGGATTGGAAATGGGGGTTTGTTCGCTTTTGGGTTTTGGGAAGGCGATAATTACTTCGGGAGGAGTTTTGCTAAAAGAGATAGATTCAAAAACAATGAAATCAAAATTGATTGAAAACTTGTTTTTTGCCGGAGAAATTATAGATTTGCACGGCCCGACCGGCGGCTATAATCTCCAGTTTTGCTGGAGCACGGGGTATTTGGCCGGCCAAAGCGCCGCAAAATAAGCTCTTTTCAAATTAAATAAATTCTAAAAATTCTACAAAGGCAGGTGAGAAAAATGGAAATAGCAAAGGTTATGGCGATTGTTAATCCGTGGGCTGGCATTGGAAATGGTTTACGGTGTTATAAAAAAATAATCAAATGGAAAGACGCGGCGGCGAAAGAAGGATTGAAAGTTGACGGATTTTTGACCGAAAAAGAAGGGGATAGGTGCGCTGTTAATTTGGCAAAAAATGCGGTCCAAAATGGATATGGTCTGATTGTTTCTTGCGGGGGCGATGGGACGTTAAATGAGGTGGTCAATGGAACAATGGGCTCTGATGTCCCGATTCTATCTTTGCGGGTTGGCAACGGCAACGATTTTGCTAAAGCGGTAGGCACGCCTAAAAACATTGAGGAGGCTTTGGGGCTGATAAAACATGGGAAAATAGAGTCATTTGACGTTGGTAAGGTGAATAACAGATACTTTATTAACGTCTTCGGGGTTGGTTTTGATGCTAAGATTAGCCGTTACGCCGAAATCTTAAAACAGAAACTACCATTGGCTGCCGGCAATCTTCTATATCTGATCGCTTTAATTAAAGAGTTTTTTGGAGGGTTAGAGTATTTTGACCTGGGATTAACAATGATAGACAAAGAAAATTCTTCAAGAATAATAAGAGCTAAGGACGTAACCCTGATATCAATAGCCAACGGGCCAACTTGCGGAGGAATTTTCAGATTAGCGCCTGAAGCCAATCCTCAAGACGGCGTTTTGGATATTTGTCTGATTAATAAAATCAATCGGCTGAAGATATTGAGATTCTTGCCAAAAGCCATCAAGGGGACTCATCTTTCACTCAAAGAGGTTATGAAAGAATCTGATGGTAGGTTGCCAAGAATTTCCTTTCTAACAGTTGCTTCTTTAAAAGGGCAACCCCTTCCCTGCCAAATGGATGGAGAAATTCTGCCGGCCGAAAAGGAATACCGAATTTCCGTTTTCCCCAAAGCGCAGAAAGTGCTGGTACCCCGGTCATTTTTAGCGCCGGATTCAGCGTCAGTAAGAACCGAGGAGACAGCTTTTAAAAAAATCCCGGAACTTCAATTGGCTCAGGTCAAAAGGTTTCGGGATTTTATGTTAAAATTTAAGCTTTTTTAAGAGATCCCGATTTTATCGAGGATCCTCGATAGCAAAGCTATCGGGATGGACAAAACCACCAAAAAATGCCAAAATTAATAAAGAATATACCTGATATGAAAAAACCAATCTCAAAACTCAATCTGAAAAAGAAAAGGCGATACAATCTCGCCACCCGCCTCGAACACCGCCGAGTCAAAGGAAAACAAAAATGAAACGCAAAGTAAAAACTTTTGACCCCGTTAGAAATTTTGAGAAAAATCGAAAAAACAGCAAAAAAGTGAGTGAAATTTCTAACGGGGTTGATGAAGAATTATATAAAAAGGTCCGTATTTTTGACCTGATTCTTTTTAGCATCAATTCAGTAATTGAAAATAAAGAAAAATGCACCATTGAAAGATTAATCAAAGAGTGTTTCACCTTGTTTCCCAAGGCCTTTGGGTTTTTGCAATATCCCCAATGGCCAGACTCTCGCAAACTTGACCGTCCCCTCAGAGCTCTTCGGAAGATAAAATTAATCACCGGCGACCCAAAGACCTCCTTTTCTTTGACTAAAGCCGGAAGAAAAATAGCCGAAGAAACTGCTAAAAATTTTAGACAGAGAAAATTATTTAAATAATTTTACCAATATAGCGATAGAATAAGTGTCTAATTTTATAAAAATTGATTTTTTGAATTGTAAAATTGAAATTTCAAGGA
>PCWJ01000018.1 GCA_002787295.1 Candidatus Nealsonbacteria bacterium CG11_big_fil_rev_8_21_14_0_20_37_68 | reverse complement strand
TTTTGGGAATAAATTATCTTAATGCGATGATGGTTAAGGTGGAAAATGAAGAATTGATTGACCAGACCGTTTCTGATATTAAAACTACTTTAAGAACTCATCATAATATTTCCGATCCTTCCAAAGATGATTTTACGGTTCGTTCCCAAAAAGAATTCGCCGAAACCATTGGAGTAGTGACCGGAATATTCACTATTTTACTTGCCTGCGTGGCAGCTATTTCTTTGATTGTGGGAGGAATTGGGATTATGAATATTATACTGGTTTCGGTAACGGAAAGAACTCGGGAAATCGGGCTTCGCAAAGCAGTGGGAGCAAGAAAGAGTGATATTTTGACTCAGTTTTTATTGGAGGCAGTGCTTCTTACTTTAACTGGAGGAATTCTTGGAATCGCTTTTGGGGCTTTGCTTTCTTGGGGAGCTTCTTTAATTTTTGGCTATTTTCTGAAAGCCTCTTGGGGATTCTTATTACCTCTCAATGCTATAGCCCTGGGAGTTGGAGTTTCAGTAATGATAGGCCTTATTTTTGGCATTTACCCGGCCCACAAAGCTGCTCAGTTGAGTCCGATCGAAGCCTTAAGGTATGAATGAATAAACCCCGCACCTTTCGAAGATTTTATATCTAATTTTAGTAACAAGGTTGTTCGTTATCGTTGGACAAAGGACGAAAGGTGCGGGGTAAACCAAATCTACTTTTGCATAGGTGATTAGAAATAGTGAGTGGCAGGGTGGGGTAGATTACGGCGCAGTTAAAACCGGCACCTCAAACCACTCTTTTGTGGTCATCCAGTAGGTTCGAACCCCAGTAGTAGAGCAAGCTCACTACGGGGCGGGCGTCGTCTGCTCCGCGGAGCTCGTAAAAAAAATCGCCCAAAGTGGCGGTTTTTGTTGTGCATAAATAACACTTGACAAGAATATGGTTATGGGTGTATATTCATAATAGGGAAGTTGCCTGGTCGGATGTTCGCGGAGCCATTTCAGTTATTAGTTTATAGTTTTTAGTTGTTAGTTAACTTTGCCCATCGCCGGGCAATTTTAACGATTAATAAAAACTGCTATAATAAAAGAAGATTTTAATTATCCACACTATACCTATTGACAGGCATATCGCATATATGCTATATAATAGTAAATAGTGTGGTTTTAGGTAATGAATTATAATGAAGAGTATAAAGTCTATTATTATCGAAATAGCCACACTAAACGAGTTCCAGTTTTAGAATATATCCAGGCGGTACCGACAAAAGACAGAGGGAAGATTGCAGCGTATATAACCTTTCTTCGGGATCAGAGCGGACGACTTGATGAGCCATATGGTCGCTATATTCGTTCAGGTATTCGGGAATTACGTATAGAATTTGCTAATAATAGACATCGTATTTTCTATATAACAATCCAGGGAAAGAAAATAATTCTACTTCATGCATTTCTTAAGAAGACTCCCAAAACTCCAAAACAAGAAATTATTCGTGCCCTAAATAATTTTGAGGATTACAAAATAAATAAAAACCTTATCGAATATGGAAAAGAAACATAAAAAAATTGTATATCCATCTTTTGAGCAATACTTAGCTCAACAGATGAAAAATAAAGCATTCAGAAAGGCTTATAAAGAAGAAAGCCACCGTCTTGAAATTGCTTATCGAATCTTGCAATTACGAAAGCAACAAAGACTTAGTCAAAAAGAACTGGCCCAGAAATTAAACACTACCCAGAGCGTTATAGCTAGAATGGAGGCTGGACAACAGAATTTTACTACTGATACTCTTCAAAAAATTGCCTCTATTTTTAATCGGGAGCTTAAAATTGATTTTGTAAAATAGGTTCGAATGTCGTCCGTCCCGCGGAGCCAATCATTGACAATATATTTCTGTATGATATAATGCGTATGGTTGGAAAGTCGCCTAGCGGACTTCCGACCAATAGGACAGCTGGGTCCTTCGCAAAGACGTTTCCCGGTCCGCGAGGGGAAAGCAGGGATATCCTGCCGGTGGTGTGCTCCTGCCGTTCAGGAGAACAAATTGAGCACCCTCAAGCTACGTGAGCAGTTTGAGGAACGAAGAAAGGCCCATTGCGAATCGCTTTTTTGAGTGGATTTGCATGGGCCTTTTCTATTTTAAATAATAAGCCAAGTTCTAATATCGTATAGTGGAAGTTAAATCAGGCACATAAACTTCTCCGGGCATCATAATCTTGGTTCTAACGTTGTTCACGATGCGGAGCAAACAAAAATCGCCAATCAGGCGGTTTTTTGGTAGGATAGAAATATGGAGAAGAAAATGACACAAATTCAATTTGCAAAAAATAATCGAGCAACGAGAGAGATGATAGGAGTAGCCAAGGACGAAGGTATAGATGTTAACCTTTTAAAAAGACGGGTTGCCAAGGGCTTGATTGTTATACCTTCCAACGTCAACCATAGGAACTTAAAGCCAATTGGGATTGGTTTTGGTTTGAGAACAAAAATTAATACTAATATTGGTGTTTCCCTGATAAAATCAACGTTGGTCCAAGAACTAAAAAAATTAGAAGTAGCGATTGAGGCTGGCGCAGATACGATAATGGATTTAAGTACTACCAAAGATGCAGATAAAATAAGGAGAGCATTAATAGAGAAATGCCCTGTTCCATTTGGTACCGTCCCTATTTATCAAGCGGTAATTGAAGCCGGAAAAATAGAGAGTTTAAATAAGGAAATCTATCTTACAGTGCTCGAAAAACATGCTAAAGACGGAGTAGATTTTGTAACAGTCCATGCAGGAGTAACAAAAAGAGCTTTTCCATTGATAAAAAATAGAGTGATGAAATGCGTTAGTCGCGGCGGTTCTTTTTTACTTAGATGGATGAAATATCATAAAAAAGAAAACTTTCTTTACGAATCTTTTGACGAAATTTTACAGATTGCGAAAAGATACGATGTGACATTAAGTTTAGGAGATGGTTTAAGGCCTGGCTGTATTGAAGATAGCACCGATAAAGCTCAAATTCAGGAACTCAAAATTTTAGGAAAACTTGCCAAGAGAGCAAAAGAGGCAGGCTGCCAAGTAATGATTGAGGGTCCCGGCCACATTCCTTTAAATGACATTGAAAATAACGTACGATTGGAAAAGAGATACTGCGACTCTTCGCCATTCTATGTTTTAGGTCCATTACCAACTGACATAGCTACCGGCTATGACCATATTGTCTGTGCTATCGGGGGCGCTTTAGCTTGTTGGAAAGGAGCAGATTTTCTTTGTTATGTTACGCCAAAGGAGCATATTGGCTTGCCAAACATTAATGACGTTAGAGAAGGAACGATTGTTACTAAAATTGCTGCCCACATTGCAGACATTGCTAAAGGAAATAAAAAAGCAATTTTCAGAGATTTAAAAATGGCAAAAGCAAGAGCAAGAGTAAATTGGAAAGATATGCTGAAATATGTAATTGACCAAAAAAAGTTTATTGAATTAAGAAGACAGGAATGTAGAAAAAATCCGAAATTACGCAAGGCAAAATATTGCTCTATGTGCGGCCCATTTTGTGTTTTTAGAATTCTAAAATAATAGTTCGGATTTTATCCAAAATATACAGCATTCCTGAGCGCAGTTCGAGTGACCGAGAGGCCTACAAAAAAAACAAAACGCCCATCGCTGGGCAATTTTTATTTTAAACCAATTGCCAAACAGGTTCTAACGTCCCGCAGGCGGAGCCCTTCGACTCGCTTCGCTCGCTCAGGGCAAGCGAGTTTTGTTTTGAAAAAGAGTCGAAGGGTCCTGAGGACATTTGGCTGAGCTCAGTCGAGGCCCTTGCCGAAGGGCAATTATTTAATCCAGGCGAAATCCTATCGGTTTCGCCTTCCTGCCCCGTACCGAACTTGTCTGCCCCATAGGGAATTTATTCTCCTTTGGGGCGAGGAACTTTTGGCTATTCTTTTGAGAACCGACAGGGAAGGGAAAAATGTTTTGGAATTGGCAAAACAAATTTTGAGAAAATATTCCAAAAAGCGGCTT
>PCWJ01000030.1:6715-7400 GCA_002787295.1 Candidatus Nealsonbacteria bacterium CG11_big_fil_rev_8_21_14_0_20_37_68 | reverse complement strand
ATTAAAGAAGCTTGTTCTTTTTTAAGGATAATGTAAGGAAAAATCATCGCAAGGAATTTTTTAATATTATCTGTTTTCCCGATAATATATTCTAAAATTCCGTCGCTACGCTCCCGAATATATCCTAATTCAATTAAAGAACAAATTTTTAAAAATTTTGGTTTGTCCTTTAATGATTGGAAAAGCACAATATATGGCGCAACTTGAAATTTATAGCGATAACTTGAATTAGGTTTAAGTTGTACATAAATACTCCCGTCACCATCAAGAAATCCCGCTAAATACGCCTTTTGTGTTGATGAAATCTTTTGACTCATATAAAACTTCCCTCGGTATTATCCTATCATGCGACAGGTTAAATGTCAAAATAGGAATTTACCGATATGAGTCGGTTTTTTCGATCACGATCTCTCGTGAAAGCCGCCGTGTGTACTCAATGTCAATGGTTCTGTATTGACGGTTTGAACCCAGCTCACGTACCACTTTAATTGGCGAACAGCCAAACCCTTGGAAGCTTCTCCACCTCCAGGATGTGATGAGCCGACATCGCTGTCGGTATTTTTCTCCTTTTACAAGGAGGATCGGACTATATCTTCACCCTCCCTACATTGCCTTTGCAATATGGTTAGGGGCTGACGTATTATGAAAATTTTATTTTCATCTGCTCATTTTGAGCAAGTCTCTA
>PCWJ01000030.1:1592-6704 GCA_002787295.1 Candidatus Nealsonbacteria bacterium CG11_big_fil_rev_8_21_14_0_20_37_68 | reverse complement strand
TGAAAGAAACCTTATACGATAATAAATTTTATCTTTATTTAATCTTGCTTTAAGACCGAGAATTGATAACTTTTTAATCAAAAATTCTTGGTCGTTTTTTGTAAATTGTTGGGTGTTAAGATAAAAATTTGAATTACCGCATTTGCTTCCGTCATCCATAAACCAAATCGATAAAATCACCGGATTAATATTTATTTCTAATTTTGAAATTGAGTTAAACTTCCCACGGTATTGTCCATATATAATATTATAACATATGGATTTCACCGTTATAAGTCAGTTTTTTCGTCCCGCCTTAAGCGAGATATAGCATTACTACTATAGCACCCCGATATGTTAAGGTGCCGAACAGGGCCGTAGATATGGACTCGCGGGCCCTACTAGCCTGTTATCCCCGGGGTAGCTTTTGGCTGATGATCTTCCCCGATTCTATTAACCAGGGTCGGTTCACTAAGTTCCACTTTCGTGTCTGCGCGCAATATCCTGCTTGCAGTCAAGCCGGCTTTTGGCTTTACCCGACCGCTCCGATTTCCATCCGGAGCTAGCCGACCTTATAAACGCCTCCGTTACTTTTTAGGAGGCAAGCGCCCCACTTAAACTGCCCACCTTCCACTGTCTCCTGAATTTATTCAAGATTAGTCCTACCATTTTAAAAGACGGGTGTTTCATTGACGGCTCTGCCCTGACCAGAATCAGGACTTCATCGCCTCCCCGCTACGCTACGCATCTAAAACAATAGGACAATAAAAGGCTACAGTAAAGCTCCCGGGGTCTTTCCGTCTAGCCGCAGGTAACCGGCATCTTCACCGGTATTGCATTTTCACCGGGCTCCTCGTTGAGACAGTCCCCAAGTCGTTAAGCCTTTCATGCGGGCCGGAACTTACCCGGCAAGGGGTTACGCTACTTTAACACGGTTATAGTTACCGCGGACGCTTACTGGAAGCTTCGAGCAGTTAGCCTCAATCTTGAAGATCGAGACCGCCACTGTTAACGTTCCAGCGCTGGTCAGGCTTCAGCCCCTATACATCCTCTTGCGAGTTTAAGCAGGGACTTGTGTTTTTGATAAACAGTCGCTTGGGGTACTTTCGCTGCGCCCCCTAAACCCTTTCGGGTCGGGGGAGTCCTTATTGCGAACTTACGGACACTTTTTTGCCGAGTTCCTTAACGAGGTTTCACCCGTTCACCTTGGCACTCTTACGCCAGCCTACCTGTGTCGGTTTGCGATACGGACCCCGCCCCTTTAACTCTACGAGTTTTTCTAGGCAGTCTAATATTCGAGACGGTCGAGATTACTCTCGACTCTCGGAAATCCAATAATCCTCTCAAATGCTTTGACTGCGTCACTCTTCAAAAAAGGACGGGGGGGCCGGAATATTAACCGGCTGTCCATCCCAAGCACATAATCTGATTATATACTCGGTTAGGCCCGCCTAACCCTTGGTTGATTACCATTGCCAAGGAAATCTTAGGCTTTCGGTGTGCAGGGATTTTACCTGCATTGCGGTTACTCATGCCAACATCTTCACTTCCTATCGCTCCACCCTCAATTACTCTTAGGCTTCATCGCAATAGGAACGCTCCCCTACCCCGAGCACATAAATTATGTGCTCGGCCTTATCTTCGGTATTGAGCTTA
This sequence comes from Candidatus Nealsonbacteria bacterium CG11_big_fil_rev_8_21_14_0_20_37_68, assembly GCA_002787295.1. Taxonomy (GTDB): domain Bacteria; phylum Patescibacteriota; class Minisyncoccia; order Minisyncoccales. Next base: position 5,069 of record PCWJ01000030.1, on the reverse strand, counting down.
GCCCCGGAAATCTTAGGTGCAGAATCCCTTAGTTAGTAAGCTATTACGCACTTTTTAAAGGATAGCTGCTTCTAAGCTAACCTCCTAACTATCAACGAAATCCCACTTCTTTTTTAGCACTTAGCTCAAATTTAGGGACCTTAGATTAAGATCTGGGCTGTTTCCCTTTCGACTACGAAGCTTAGCCCTCATAGTCTGACTGCCTCTTACCTTTATTTCCCGGTATTCGGAGTTTGGTTGGAGCATCTAGCAAAAAGCCACGGTACTCCATCCAGTGCTCTACCCCCAGGAAAGTAAAAGGCGCTAGCCCTAAAGCTATTTCGGGGAGAACAAGCTATTACCAAGCTCGTTTAGCTTTTCACTTCTTACCACAGTTTATCCCAGAATATTGCACGGTTCACGGGTTCGGGCCTCCTCCCAGATTTCTCTGAGACTCACCCTAACCATGGCAAGCTCGCTTGGCTTCGTGTCTCAGCCCTTTCTTTTCCCGAATAAACGGGTACGCGCTTTTAACACTCGCTTTCGCTTTGTTTTCGTCCCAGAGGGACTTAAACGAAAGAAAGAGCTGAACTCGTTGGCTCGTTCTGCAAAAAGCACACAGTCACCCTATACCCTTTCGGGTCGGGCTTCTGCTCTTTGTAGGCGTGATGGTTTCAGGTTCTATTTCACCGGGATCACCTCCCTACTTTTCACCTTTCCCTCACGGTACTGGTTCACTATCGGTGAGGTTGAGTATTTAGCCTTGGCCTAATAGTTTGGCCTGTTTCCCTCAGGCTTTTCATGTCCCGAGGTACTTAAGATAGATAACAAGGAGCACGAAATGGTTTTCACCTACTGGACTATTACCATCTTTGGTATCCCTTTCCAGGGTATTTCAGCTAACCAAATTTCGTCTAAATGTTCTCCCTCGGCAGCATTTCTATTGATCAGAAATACTCCCGACATTATCTTCTTACAACTCCAAATGCATAACAAGTTATGCGTTTGGTTTAGGCTCTTTCCTTTTCGCTCGCCGCTACTGGGGAAATAAAAATTACTTTTTCTTTTCCTCTGCTTACTGAGATGTTTCACTTCAGCAGGTACGCCGTCCGGTCATTTGACTGGACTGTTTCGATTTATCACCGAAACGGGTTTCCCCATTCGGAAATCCCCGGATCAAAGGTTGGTAGCCACCTCCCCGAGGCTTATCGCAAGCACCCTACGTCCTTCATCGCCTCAACCTCCCAAGGCATCCTCCATCCGCCCTTAAAATGCAATCCTTAGCTAGCAATTAATAACCACTTTCTCCAAAATCCTTCGGATTTTGGAGGCCATAATATTAATTTATTCAATTTTCAAAGTTCTTTCCATTTCTACCATTTTAATCAAAAAACCGCTTTTCCAAGCGGCCTTCTGAGGAATCAAAATTTCAGACATTTTTAAAAGCCGCCTGGTTTTCCTTTATTCAAAACGATATTTACTTTTCTCATACCTGCTTTAATTTTAACAAATCAAAAAGCTTTGTCAAGAGCCTTTCTTGATTACGAGCTTTTTTGATTATTTTAATATAGTATAGTAACCGAATTAATTATTACCTTCCGGATCTCTCTGAAATTTTTTCTTTTATTTCTTCAATGGCTTTAGAAGCATGTTCTTTCCCACCTAACCCAAAAGCTAAACCAAAAGCTAAGGATATCATTCCAATTAATCCAATTACAATACTGTTTATTATGGTGGGGGTAATTCCTAACTGCAGTAAAATGGCAAGAGCTGCAAAAACATAAATTGCCCAACGAACTATTTTTCCTATCAGTTTAACATTTTCTACTTCTAATTTTTTTACGAATGCCTTGACAATTTTCTCGAAAAATTCAGCTATAATTACTGCCACCACAAAGATTGCTGCTGCTACTATTAAGTTAGGGAGCCACCCTACTACTCCTTTCAAAAAATCAGCGAATTCGGTTAGTCCTAAAATCTCTACCGAAGCCAATAAAAAGACAATTACTAAAACCCATTTACAAATTGCTCCAATAAAACCGGCAGGATCAATTTTTAACTCCGCCTTCTCTAAGGCTTCTTTCCATCCAGCGCTTTCAAACAATCGATTAAATTTTAATCCAACTAAAATCCCGGCTATTAATCTTCCGATTCCGCAGGCAATAAACCAGCCAATAATAAAAATTATAATGGCAATAAGGAGATTGGGGATAAAATTTAAAAATCCCTGCCAGAGACCTTGAAGAGCATTTAGAGTAATTGTAGACCAATCTTGAATCATACTTTAGTAACTTATAACCAAACAACCAATAACACATAACTATTGCTAGTTTCTAGTTGTTAGTTGTTAGTGATTGTTAATTGTTAGTTCCTTTTCGACCTTTTTTTGATTCTATTAATTATACCAAAAAATAAAAAAGTTACCCTGTGGATAACTTTGAGCAAAGCGAAACCCCGCACCAAAATTTATGGACCGATGGGGACTCGAACCCCAGACCTCCGCATTGTCCCGATGATTTTGGTGGACTATTCTTAAATTAGCTCGGACGATTTTTTCGCCGCCCGCAGGCGGCGAGGAAAAGCCCCAAAAAATTTAACGCTTCGCCGCGTTCTTTGACAATTTCAAGTTTTTAGCGAGCGAAGCTCACTTTGGGGGCAAATTCTTTCATCTATCATGTTCTAAATAAACCGTTTATAAATTTCTACATCTGAAATGTCAGTTTTTAAGTAGGGTTGAATTTTTCAACAATTATCCCTGCCAAACCAAATTATTGGCTTCAGAAATAGATTTCTCTAAAACTTTAGGATATTGCTCATACTCATATCTTGGTCTTGTCTTCTGGCAAAGTGCAAGAAGAAAATCTTTTAACTCCATTTCCGAACTTACAATCTCTTTACTATTAATTTTACAAGCCGCGCAAATTGCGTCCATAATCTGTCGATCGGTATATTCGCTTAAGTGATCACGACGCCAAGCAAATAAATAAGGAGAATATAAATAGTTTAGGAGTCTTATCTTTTTGGAATACATGGGCAATATTATTTGGTATACACCTCTCAATAACCAAAGCAAAATGATAAACAAAATAATAAATGCCCACTTTATGTAAGAGAAAATTAACCAATAACCTATTATAAAAATACAAAAAGTAAAAATTAGAGAATATATCGTCTGTTTTTTGAAAATAGAAGATCCTCCCTTTTTAATTTTTGGATTTTTCTGTTCAAGAAGAATAAAATCAATTTCAAGAAGAGGAAATCGCCACTCTTTATTTGAAAATGTTTTTACCATTCTAGAACAACTAATGGCTATTAAAATAATACCTATTACCAAGTAAAAAAATGACATGAAAATTTTCTTTTACAAAATGTGGTTCGAGACGATATTTTTCCGGCTCTTTGGCAGTTTTTAATAAAGAACGCGGTGAGCCCGCTTGCGAGCGAGCCGCAAATTACGGGGGCTTTCCTTTTCGCCGCCCGCAGGCGGCGAAAAAATCG
>PCWJ01000030.1:0-1561 GCA_002787295.1 Candidatus Nealsonbacteria bacterium CG11_big_fil_rev_8_21_14_0_20_37_68 | reverse complement strand
CGGATAAGTCAAGGTTTCCGCCTCGCCTGTCGTAGCAATATGATAATTACATAGTTGAGCAATTTAGAAATTACATACCTTGAGATAATTTGCCATAATCTTCTTAAGAAAGGTCGCCAGATAAATTAACTAATCTTAAGAAAAATTATGGTAGAACTAATCACTATGACTCCAAAAGAATTATCAAGGTATGGGATAATAAAAAGATTAATAAGAAAAGAAATCAATGGAAGTGAAGCATCTAAACAACTTGGATTAAAAGTTAGACAGGTGAAGAATATTAAGGCCAGGGTAATTAAAGAAGGATTAAAAGGAGTAATTCATAAAAGCAGGGGGAAGACTGGCAACCGGAGAATAAAAACAGAGATTATTGAAAAAGCAAAATATTGGCTCAAAAAGAGATATTATGACTTTCAGCCAACCTTTGCCATGGAGAAACTGGATGAAGAACAACACCTTTGCCTCAGCAAAGAGAAGGTACGGCAGCTGATGACTGAAGTGGGGCTTTGGCAGCCAAGATCAAGGAAAAAGAACAAAGAATACCGGAGCTGGAGGCAAAGAAAAGACTACTATGGAGAAATGGAACAATTCGATGGCTGCTACTTTGACTGGTTTGAAACTGGAAAACTAGACTGTCTATTAGCTTCCAGAGATGATGCAACCAATAAGATTACTGGATTAAGGTTTGCCTTAAATGAAGGAGTAAAGCCGGTGGCTGATTTTTGGAAAGAATACTTTGAAACTTACGGAAAGCCATTGAAAATCTATTTAGATAGGCTTTCTACCTACAAAAATACTCATAAATCAGTCATGGATGATCCCCGGGTCCTGACACAATTTCAGAGAATGATGAGACAATCAGATGTTGAAACTATCCCAGCTTACTCCCCTCAGGCTAAGGGTAGAATAGAGAATCTCTTCCCAACCCTACAGCACAGGTTAGTTAGAGAAATGAGATTAGCCGGGATTAAGACTCCGGAGGAAGGCAATCGATTTGTCAAAGAAGTATTTATTCTGAAATTCAATGCTAAATTCTCAGTAGTTCCTCAAAAGAGAGGAAATGTCCATCGAAAGATAACTGAGATTGAGAAAAAACAATTAGATCAGGTCTTCTCTAAACAAAAGATAGGATATATCAACAATGATTTTACTGTAAGATACCAAGGGAAATGGTTTCAGTTATCAGAAAAACAACCAGTTCTTGTCAGAAAAAAAGAAAAGATTTTAATTGAAGAAAGAATCTCCGGAGAGATATTCTTCTCCTTAAGAGGGAAATATCTCAACTACACCGTTTTACCAGAGAGACCAAAAAAGATAATAGAAGCTAAGGTTCCAGCTTTAACTACTGCCAAGTCTTGCTGGAAGCCACCAGATGATCATCCCTGGAGAAAATTCATTCTCAATCCAGAAAAGAAGGTATCGTCTCGAGCCTAAAGAGCCTGTCAGAAGACAAAATATGGGCAATGCTTTTTGGCAGTTTTACAAAAATACTTAAATTTCAAAGTTCAGGTATGCAATTTCTATTTTGCTCGTACTATGTAATTTCTAAATTGCCTTGACA
>PCWJ01000032.1:1001-7837 GCA_002787295.1 Candidatus Nealsonbacteria bacterium CG11_big_fil_rev_8_21_14_0_20_37_68 | reverse complement strand
TTATCTGCGGGATAGAAACAATCTCTTGGTAGATAAATATGACTACGGCCGTCTTTATTGTAAGTAAAAATAGCGGCAATTTTACCGCTATTTTTTTAACAATTTTTCAAAAATTTGTTCGTATTTAGCTATCATATCTACAATATCTAAAGACTTTCCGCTTTCAAAAGCGCCCATGCATAATTTTAGCCAAAGGTCTTTGCCTTTTTCAATCCAGGCATAATACAAGTCAGAAACAGTCTTCAGTTTGTTATAAATCGTTATTGGATGATAGGGTTCTAAAAAAAAGCCATTACCCTTACCGGTTGCCGGATTAAATTCTTCAATATACTCTCTTGCTCCGCCGGTCCGGGGAGTAAGATTAATTCTGCCATTTTCGGCTGCTCTTTGGTCGCTGGCGCCGCAGGCCTCCCATCCAAGCAGAGGGCAATTGAACCAAATGTCGCAGCCCCGAGCTGAATTTTTAAGAAGTTCCAAATTGTATTCGGGACGGAAAATGAATTTCCCGGCTAAATGCGGATCCGACATCCACCTTTCGAACTCCGCCATCCATCCCAAGCATTGAGCATCGCTTTCATGGGCCCGACCGGCCGAGAATACCTGAATACCTAATCCTTCTAATCTGCCATAATCCGTATCAACGAACTCTCCTCTTTCGGCGCAAATAGCTCGAATAACGGGAGCCAACATCGGGTATTGATTTTTGTACCAGGCTATCCTTCTTACCCATCCCAAAAGTGGTTTTCTGGAATTGAATTTTATGCGGGTTTTTCTTTCAATAAAATCAATAAATTCCTTTTTGTCGGCCTGTTGTGCCTCCCAGAGATTATATGGGTTAAAATTATTCTCTATCATTTTTATACGAGGGGAAAGCCAGAGGTCACGGCTCAAACCATTTCTTATCCCAACCACCTTTCCGGCAAAGTCGGGAAACATCCTCTTTGTGACTTCACAATGTTCGTCGCTTACAGCCGTAACTCCATCTGCCAGAGACATCGCCGCCCAGGTCATATCAATCAATCCGTTTCTTATAAAAATATTATGGTGGTATTTTTCTTTTATCCCCAATTCGTTAACCCAGCCGCCATAAAACTTCTCCATTCCTTCAGGACAAGAAGTATGGGTAGTGAATAAAAATTTTTCTCCGTTAAAATAGGAGTCTTCTTTCATTGCGGGAATAACTGTAGCTGTGTGGCCCTCCTGCAACCATACAATATCCGGGCGAATTTCCAATTTCTTTAGTAGCGCTGGAACCGTATGACCGATTAAAACTTCCTGTCTCAACCTTTGCCAGCGATCGGCGGTATAGAGAACATTAAGAATATCTGGGCAGTGCAAACCAAAAAGTTCTGTCCCGGCTCGATTAATTTTCCATATATTTATCGAGTCTCTCCTTCCATTAATTTGAGGGCTCAGCTCAAAAAGAAATTGAGCCGACGTCTTATCATAATTAATTTTTTCTCTGGTTACCCAATTTAAATCGTAAAAAGGCACGATAGCTTTGGCATTAATTCCCCTCTTGGTCAAGCCTTCCATAATGTCACCGCTTAAAATTCCCAATCCTCCTCGGAAATTAGCTTCGCAAGCTGGCTCTTCCAATTCGGGTATCATCATTTCCGGGGTTACAAAAACTATATTATAATTCCTCTCCATAGTTTCCATAGTTTGCCTCCAATTATTAAAATAATTTTAAAGAGCTATTCTAAAATATATTTTACTATTTTTTCAAAAAAGGTCAACCCCCAAAATTTTCTTTAAGAAAACTTAGGTGGGCTTGACTTGTTTAAAATAACAGGTATAATGATTATAGACTCATAAGTCGAAGCATCTTAGTCAGGTCTTTAATTTTAAAATTGAGGACTCAAATAAGTAGAGCGACTTAGAGGTCATCCTTCGACAAGCTCAGGATGATACTGAACTTGCTGAAGTATTAAAAAGGTCGCTTTTTATTTTAAGTCGAAGTATCTTAGATAAGTCTTAAATTTAAAATTCAAGACTCAAATTCGCCCGCCCGCCAACGGTCAAAGCCATAGGTGATTTGCGGGCAGGTACATCGATTTTATATGTTCAACAAACCAACCGACCGTCCCAGGAGAGATTTTCCTCCCAGGGAAACAGTTAAGGGAAATTGGAAATGTGCTGATTGCGGAAAAGAAATAACCGAACTTCCGTTTAAACCATCACCTGACAGACCAATTTATTGCCGAGACTGCTGGTCAAAGAAAAGAACCCAAAGCTTCGGAAGATAAACCCGAAGGAAAAACCGAGCGCATAAATTATGCGCTCGTTTTTTGTTTTGCTGCGGGCAACGCTGTTAAAACCTGGTCTTTAACTTAAAAGAAAACCCGTCTCGATTGCAACGGGTTCTGTGTTAAACTTTTTCTCCTTGAATTTTTCTTTTAATTGGTCTAAATTCTCTGCAAAATTTTTCATAAATCTGCTTTTCGGTTGGCGATAAAAATTTATTCGCATAATCTCTTTCATCTTTTCTTGCTTTTTGATGAGCGGCTCCTTTAGGATTATTAAAAACTTTTCGATAAAACATTTCTTTTAACTCGTGGAAAAATAAAACATCTATTATGGGATGAGGAATAATCTCAGGGTCTACTTCGATAAGCGTATAAACAATACATTCCATCTTTCCTAAATCTTTATCCATAAAGTGCCATTCTACATCTTTAAACCCAGCACCAACTCTCTGAGAATAGTAGAAACCATTTTTCCCTCTAAAAATATTCTCTGCTCTATCAGCTACTACAATAAACGGAATTCCTTTGTAAATCAGTAGTGTTTTGCTGAAATCAATTTTTAAAAGTGCTGATAAATCAATGCGACTATCTAACTGTGGTTCGTATTGATTATATTCCATATTGTCTTTGGAAAATACTCTCAGTAATACCATCTTACCCTCCTTGCTATTATGATTTTATATCTTAAATGCGAAACATTCAAGGTTCTGCCGAGCCCCGCCTTTGGCGGGGCGAGGCAGGTTCTTAATTCAAGATTATATATTTATACCTTAGCGAATCAAGAATCTGCGAGCGAAGCGAGCAGATTCTTATTAAACTTCATAAAAAAATCAAGTCCTAAAAAAAACGGGCGAGGTTATCGCACCGTTTAAATTCAAAATTTGATACCAAAATATTCATAAATCATAGCGGGTATATCAGAAAAAATGGTGTCAAGTCTATTTTTCTCTTTTTTAAAAATTGAAGTTTAAATTTTCGTGCAAAGAACTTCCAGATTGGTTGTTCTTTTCTTTGGCGATAATTCTCCAATCTGCCAATCTTTCTGAGTCCATTTTTCTAAAAAACCCCACAATTTTAAGCCTCCTTTAACAATAAACGAAAGAAAATTACTCATAATTTCTTTCTTCGCTACGTGGACACAAAAATGTCTTGCGATCATTCTCCCCCACCTAAATGAATAAAACCAATTTAAAAGTCCGGCAGGACGCCATTTGATAATTTTAAAACCATTCTCAGAAAGTTTATTCTCTAATTCTTTTGGTTCGTATCTCCTTTGATGTCCCACTTGAAAATCAAAATCCGAAAAGTAATTTTTCCAAATTGGTATCATAAAATAAAAATAGCCACCCCTTTTTAAAATCCGCTTGATTTCTTCAAGCGTCCTATCGTCATTCTCAATATGTTCAAGCACATTGAATGCCACAATTAAGTCAAAAAAATTATCTTGTAAAAAAGTTAAGGATTGATCGCCATAGAACACGTGCCCCCCGAGGATTTGAAGGCGTTTAAGTAAGGCCTTACTTATATCAATAAAATAACTGCCCTTAACAGGAATTCTGGGAAAACTTCCGGGACCTATTTCGAGTATCTGCTTCCCTTCAAAATTTTGAATCACTTCCCAACCAGACCAAGTCGATGGTTTTGTTATCCTTATAGACTTCCACACACTTTCATAATAAGCTTTTTGGTTTTGAGCTTTACCCTGGGGCATAATTATTTAAGACAAAAAATAAACAATTAACTTTTGATTAAGTTTCCGATTAAAACTCGTCAATTTTCTATAATATTCTGCTGCAGGAAACCACTTCTCCACCCACCCATTAACCCACAACCCCCTAAAATAAAAATCAAGCTCTTAATCGAGCCTTATCGAATTGGTTAGGGTTGTAAGATGTCTTCGGTCCGGCCATTAATTGAAATAATAACGCTATCCACTGTTGGAAATTGTTTTAGCGTCTCGGTTATCTGAGCCCTGATAGCTGCCACCCGGCAGGAGCCGCCGACTTGAAATTCCAACTGTTCATCAAAATCAACTTTTACTACTCCATTTTCAATGGTTAATTTCTGAACCCTTGTTCCCAGATTTATATTTGAAACAAAGCCATTATTAATTTCTTCTTGCGTCGCTCCTCGTAAAAGAGCTTCTAAAGCAGCTTTGGCAACAGCCTTGGTTTTGGAAACCCGTCTTTCAGCTGCGATAGTTCTGGAACAATCAAAATAAGGTTCGTTAACGAAACGGGAATCGCTCAAAAATATTTTTGCTGTCATAAACTCCTGAGAAGTTTTTGACACTTCCTTGAAATAAACTGGAATTTTTAATTCATCTGCTTGCTCCGGCAATCCTGACGGATTATCTTTTTCTAAAACCAATCTGCCCTTGGGAGTGGAGGGAACGGCAAAAGAAAGGGTGGCACTGAACGGCACGAAATCTTCGGTCATCCAATCCCCCAGGGCCTGGGCTGGCATTACACCTAAAAGAAAACCGTTATCATCAAAAAGTTTAATCGGGAAGGAGGCCTCAAAATACCAGTTGCCTCTTGCTTCTCCTTTAATAAAAAGCGGGCTTTCAATAAGTTGATTAGGCCGAGGATTATCTATTTTTATCAAATCGACCTTTTCTAATTCATTACCAATATCTTCTGTAAATGTTTTTCCATCGGGCGTCTTGCATTGCCGAGGATATGTTTCTAAAATCGGATATCCTTGAGCAACACATTCGTCAAAATTACTTATTATAATAACTGGTCTAATAGAATATTTCCAAAGCAAAAATCCAATAGCGACAGAAATTAATATTAAAATTCCTATCAAAATTATTTTTCTCATAAATCTTTCTAAGTACCTCTATTTCCCCCAAAATGCATCGGCCTCTTTTTCCATCTTTGCCAATCTCGTATAGTAATCTGCAAATTCATTCAAGTGAGCAAGGGCGATTTTCCCAGTCATTACTGGATCATCGTTGGTGACATTAGTATGCGGGCTTACCAAGCCGTGCTCTAATTCTATATCCATGCCCATTCTAAATTGCTCTACATCAAATTTGGTCCAATCAATACCCAATGTCTTTCCAATACTCCTGGCTTCCTCGGTTGTAAAAAAATTTTTAGTTTCCATGTGTGATTTTTACTGAGATTTCTTGCTCAGTTTGAAACCTTGATAAGCCAAAAAGGCGGCGACAAAAAAACCAAACCAACTTATCCAAATTGGTGCCACCCAACCCCCAACTACTGCTTCCCAATTAAAAATACTCCTTAATAAATGCAAAAGAGATACTAAGGCAAAAATCACTCCAGCTATCAAAGAAAAAGTTTGTTGATTCATGTGTTTTGAAATATACAATTATTCCGACCTTTATTTTATTTGTTCTACCCCTTTAATAAATTCAGGGCAAGTCCGCCTAAATTTTCTCATAAAAATTTTGGCGGGCAAGCAAGAAAATCGCCCCCTCGGCGACTTTTTTAATTTGACTTAAGGCCTGACATTTCCCTAAGCCACTGACCGTATTGGCAGTCGGCGCTATGCGAAATGGGCGCCTCTTTTCTTAAAAAATTTACTGCCTCCTCAAAAAGTCCCTGAATATAGGAAGGGTCGGTGTCTATAACTTGAATTTCTTTTTTAAAAGGCAATCTATCAATAAATCCATTTGCTTTGTCAACAACATAAAAAGCCAAATATCCTTTTCTTGGAGTTAAAAATCCGTTCTTTTCCAAAAGGAAAGTATAAACATCCATTTGCAACTGGAAGCGGTCATACACCGTAGGCACCTTGCTTCCAGTGGATTTGTAATCAAGCGGAGCCAATTTACCATCTGAAAATTCCAAAATATCATCAACCGCGCCAAAAAGAGTTGCTCCCAATTCTGAATCAAAACAACGAATCCCGGAAAAATTGCTCCTCCATTGGTTCAATAAATTTTGGTTTGAAAATAGCTTCGCCGGAATATTGTGGACCACCATTAAAGGATGCGGCTCTCCTTTTGCCCTGTATTTATCAAACTCCTCTTTTAAAAGAATATCTACTGCCATGTTCAAGGCATAGGGATATGGCTGCGGTCTCTTAATTCCCTGTTTTTTATCCAACCAAAAACAAAGAGGACACTCGTAATACAAATTCAAAGAATTCGGCGAAAGTTGTATTGGTCTGTTATTGTTCATTGATTTATTCTACCCCTTCAAAAAATTCAGGGCAAGCAAAAAATCGCCCATGTGGCGATCTCTGTTGAAATCTGACTTCATTCGACCTTGTTATTTATTCAAATGGCTACAAATACTTTACAAATTTGTTATTTTTATCAACAAGAATATTTTTTGGAGTTATTAACTTATCGGTTAATTCAAAACCCATAATAATAACTTCTTCCCCGGTTTTGATTAAACGAGCAGCGGCACCATTCATACAAATAATCCCGGTGTTTCTTTTGCCAGTAATTACATAAGTTTCTAACCTTGTACCAGTAGTGTTACTCGCTACCAGAACTTTTTCTCCAGGCCAAAAACCGGCTTTGTCTATTAACTCTTCATCAATTGTAATGCTTCCGAAGTAGTTTAAATTCGTTTCCGTAACTGTTGCCCTATGAATTTTTGACCT
>PCWJ01000032.1:0-985 GCA_002787295.1 Candidatus Nealsonbacteria bacterium CG11_big_fil_rev_8_21_14_0_20_37_68 | reverse complement strand
GCAGAACCTTGATTCGCTAAGGTATAGACATATAATCTTGAATTAAGAACCTGCCTCGCTTACGCTCGGCAGAACCTTGATTCGCTAAGGTATAGATATATAATCTTGAATTTAGTTTGTTTTTTTGGTTCTCCAGCGGCGAAAATAAACTAATTTTACGATTTCGCTGACGATAAAATAACTGCCTACTAAAAATAAAACAATTAAAAGAGAAAAAATCGGAGGGGAAACAAAATGGAAAAGCTCGTGGCCGAAACTGCTGAAGGGCAGCGAGACAATAAACACAGCGTCGAGCAGGGCCAATATCATTAAGGGAGAACTCGGCTTTTTTGCCTTGAAGAATACATGCCGGGTTCTGATAGCGAAAATAAGTAAAATTTCTGTCAATATGCTTTCGATAAACCACAATGTTTGGATTACTGCCGGCTGTGATTTATAGAAAATACCAAAAAAGATAAGGTCAAAAATTGTGCTGACAAAAGCCAGTAGAATAATCAAAAAAAGGACTTTATTCAATTGGTATAATTTTGGGCGTTTAAGTTCTTCGGCATCGATGGAATCGGTCGCCACGGCGATTAAGGGAAAATCCGATAAAAGGTTGACCAATAGAATTTGGACGGGGAGAAGGGGTAAAAAGGTGATGAATAAAGAAATTACGGCAATCGAGTAGAAATTTCCAAAATTGCTGGCCAGGGTGCATTTTATATATTTATTAATATTAGAGAAAATGTCCCGGCCGTTTTTTATTCCGTCAACAATAACTCTAAGGTCTTTTTTGAGTAAGATTACATCAGAAACTTCTTTGGCAATATCGGTTGCTCCCTCTACGGCGACGGCCACGTTAGCTGTTTTCAAAGCCGGGGCGTCATTAATGCCTTCTCCTAAAAACCCTACTCCGTATTTTTTCTGAAGAGCCTGGATAATTTTCAGTTTCGTTCCGGGCGAGACTCTCGCAAAAACTGAAAATTCTTCGCAGATATTTTCA
>PCWJ01000019.1 GCA_002787295.1 Candidatus Nealsonbacteria bacterium CG11_big_fil_rev_8_21_14_0_20_37_68 | reverse complement strand
AATGAGAACTGCATTCATCAACACCTTAACTAAATTAGCCCAGAAGGATAAAAGGATTTATCTTCTTACCGGAGATTTGGGTTTTTCGGTTTTTGAGAATTTTATGAAAAAATTTCCCAATCGCTTTTTAAACTGCGGAGTGGCTGAGCAAAATATGATGGGGGTGGCGGCCGGCTTAGCTCTAAGCGGCAAAAAACCCTACGTTTATTCCATTATTCCTTTTGTGACCGTAAGGTGTTTGGAGCAAATCCGGAACGATATTTGCTATCAAAATTTAGATGTGAAAATTGTTGGTGTTGGAGGGGGTTTCAGTTATGGTGTCCTGGGGGCTACTCATCATGCGATTGAAGATTTGGGAATTTTAAGGGTTCTGCCAAATTTCACTGTGCTCTGCCCGGGAGATCCAATTGAGGTTGAACAACTAATGCTGAAATCTTATCTTACCAAATCTCCCACCTATATCAGATTGAATCGGAGTGGTGAAAAAATAATCCATAAATTGGGAGATGTTATTGAAATCGGGAAACCCTTTGTTTTAAAGAAAGGTAAAGACGGGGCGGTAGTCGTCAACGGAGTTTTTTTGGGGATTGGTAAAGAGATAGTTGAGAAATTGGCAAAAATGGGCTATAATCTGAAATTGATAAGCCTTCCTACCTTAAAACCGGTAGATAAAAATTTTTTATTCAAAGAATTAAAAGAATATAAATTAGTATTTTCTTTAGAGGAACATAATATTATGGGGGGATTGGGAACGGTTTTGGCAGAAGTTTTAATGGAGAAGGAGTGGAGGGGCACCCTTAAAAGATTGGCTATTCCGGATCAATATTTCTATCGTGTAGGCGGGGCTGAATACATTAGGAGAAGGTATCGTCTAAGTGCCGAGCAATTAACCGATTATATTTTGAAAAATTTTATTAAAAAATAACTGCTCGGGAATTTGATTTTTAGGATACGCTTGTCTTGCTCCAGCGGCAAGACTCGCTCGGTCCTCGGCAAAATTCGAGCACATAAAGCGTTATGTGCTCGACCAAGCAATTTTGCCTGCGGATGCTCCTAAAAACCAAATTCTCTCGCTTAAGGATTTATTCGTAAATTCGTATTAATTCGTAAATTCGTTGATGAATATGGGATACAAAACTCCTTTTGTGGGTTACAAATTACAATATCAGAATTTGAAAAAAGAGATAGATAATGCAATTCAGAGCGTTCTTAAACGGGGAGATTTAATTTTGAGAAGAGATGTGGAAAATTTTGAAAAAAATATCGCTGAATTTCTGGGAGTAAAGTATGGAGTAGGAGTAAATAGCTGCACCGATGCCTTGATTTTATCTTTAAAAGCAGCCGGAATCGGTCCCGGGGATGAAGTTATTACCGTTTCTCATACTTTCTTTGCCACAATTGAGTCCATTCATCATACGGGAGCCGAGCCGATTTTGGTGGACGTTAAAGATGATTTCCTGATGGATGAAAATAAAATAGAAAAAGCAATTACTAAAAAAACAAAAGCAATTTTACCCGTTCATTTAAATGGAAGAGTTTGTGAAATGGATAAGATAATGAGAATTGCCAAAAGCTATAAACTAATAGTTATTGAAGATGCGGCTCAAGCCCTGGGAGCTGAATTTCATGGAAAGAGGGCGGGTTCTTTTGGCCTGGCAAGCTGCTTTAGT
>PCWJ01000011.1 GCA_002787295.1 Candidatus Nealsonbacteria bacterium CG11_big_fil_rev_8_21_14_0_20_37_68 | reverse complement strand
AACTATATTTATCTCTAATCCAACGAGAACTGTTCTCGATGGATAATTAAAAACCCCCTGCCCGCGCCGCGGCGCTGGCAGGGTTAATTTCGGGTATCTTAAACTTAGCGCGAACCTATTTTGAAAAGAATTCCTGATTTTGTCCGCCGCGCTCTGCGCGGCGGACAGGCCCGTCGCGCCAGCCGCGAAGCGGCCGGAAAAACAGATTTTCTGGTACCGTTAAATCGGTATATTAAAAATTTTAACGCATACTCCACCTGAAGTAAAGCTTGGGGTTCAATAACGCTGCTACGCCCATAGCGGTTTCAAGTGGCTTAGGACAAATTTCAGATAGAGTAGTAGTAAAGCCACCATAGTTTTTTCCTTCGTGTTGAATAGTGGTATAACATTTTCCGATAAAGTCTAATCCTTTATTTATAGCAGGATTCATCTTTTTAGAGGTTTTATCTTTAATTAATCTTAGAGTCGAAATAGCAAAAAAAGTTTGGGGTAAAGCCTTGTTCCAGCCCTCATCTCCCCAGCTTCCATTTTTTTCCTGCTGTTGGAGTATAATCTTCACTACGCGGTCTATTTTGGGTATTGGTTCTCCAAGCTGAAATAAATTTCCTATCAAGTGGCAACGTTGATGATTCTGATAAGCCCAAACATCAAATTTCTTATTTACTTCTTTCAAAAATTCTTTAATCCACGGTGGCTTTCTCCCCTCCATAATGTAGCAAGTAATATAGCCCCACAATCCACCCCAATAATTTCCGAAATCATATTTCTGGCAATGCTCATTAACTTTTTCCCAAGTATCAATAGTTGAAAAGAAAGGTTTCAAGGATTTTGCCGGTTTAACCCCTGCTCTACTATAAAACATTAAAACTTGAGCCGTAGTGGGCACATAATGAGGGTTTCCGGTTTCCCAAGTTCCCTCATCCGACTGAAGGCCATTTAAATATTTTATTACCTGCTTTTTGTCAGGCACTTCCATCCCAAGTAATTCGTAGCTATCAAGAACGAATATGAAATCTAACAATTCCAGCTTTTCTTTATTTTTAAAATTATGATTTAAGAAGCGAAGGATATTTTCTTTTTTGATTTTTCTTTCACGCATCATACATTTTCATTTTAAGCTAAAAGAAGAGAAAAATAAAGTTCTTTAAAAACGTAATTGAAAATTAAAAAATCCTATCAAAAAAATAGGAAAATGGTTCAGTTAGAGTCGGAACCATAAACAGACTTTTGATATTTATCTCATCTTTTGATGAGATGCCGGTGATGATAAGGGAGCACTGGCACGTCCCCTTTCTCTGCTGCTAAAGATTTTGCGAAGAATTAGTTCCTCACTCCCCGATATACCGTTTTGGACGTCGGCCGTCGCTGAAAATTAAATCTAGTATTCTGCCCAGCTTATCAAGTAGTTTTTCTGTCTTTGTGAAAAGCAATACATCAGGACACTTTTGGGGAATATCAGGAATTTGATAGCTGTACCGACAAACCCTAGCGATATCATCTTCGGTAGGAACTAAATCACTGTAGAAGCAAAGCCCTAATCCATGCCTAGCCACCAGTCTAAGGTTATACCCAAACCAGTGATTAGGGAACCAATCCAGCATCACATTAACAGGATGTTTTGGTTTGCCTTCAGGGTTCTTAAGGGTGCACGCGAGCACGGGATTTTTGGCATGAAAACCAAGATCGTTGATAGTCGTATACACTATCTGACGATAGCGACATTCGGGAAGACATCGTGGACGATATTCCATTTTTTTCTCCTTTCTGTTTTATTTTTTGCAGCAGTAGAGAAAGTTAAGGTGCTACGCTCAGGATTGCCTGAGTGTCCCCCTGACTATTGATATAGCAAGGAGAGAGCTCTCTCAAAATGCTTTGGAAGAATTCTCTCATCACTATTTAGAAAACGAAATGGTTCAGTTAGAGTCGGAACCATAAACAGACTTTTGATATTTATCTCATCTTTTAATGAGATACCAGTGATGATAAGGGAGCACTGGCACGTCCCCTCTCTCTATTGAGAAAGTGTCTGCTGCGCTTTCGCCTTGAGAACTTCGTATGCTTCCCCGACTAAATCGAGGATGCATATCTGAAACTCTCTGACGTCAATACTTTTGGCTTTTAACTCTTCTTCGTGCTTGTCGCCAAGATCACGAATTGCAGTCTCAAGCCTGTCGGCTGTCAGCAGAACCAGAATTTTGCGGTCTAGAGTTTCTGACATCTCTTTCACCTCCTTTCTTGCAGTATTTTGCAGCAGTAGATAATTTACAATGTGCTGTGTTGAATAATCTTATTTTCTCAGGAGTTCCTGAGCCCGATTCCTTTAGGATAATATCCTTCAGAATCGGGGAGATTATCCGGAAAAGATGAAATTCTTTCTTTTGTCCTTTCCATCTGTATTATAGCATACCCCGTCAAATCTGTCAAGGGGTACGGCACTTTTGGGCCTTTTGGAGACGCAACAAAAAATACCGATTTTACGGTACCAGAAATCTGTTTTTTCGGCCGCGAAGCGGCCGGTGCGACGGGCCTGTCCGCCGCGCAGAGCGCGGCGGACAAAATCAGGAATTCTTTTCAAAATAGGTTCGCGCTAAGTTTAAGATACCCGACCAGTCAGTACTTGTCAAATTTCCTGTCCCGCCCCGCTCGGCGGGGCGGGACAAAACCCTGCCGCCTGCGGCGGCGGAGATAAAAAGCCACGGCTCAAGAAAATTTAAAATTTTTTAACAAAATTTATATGAAATACTTCATTTATACTAGAAAATCTACCGAAGATGAGGAAAGACAGGTGATGTCGATTGAGGCACAACTTGCCGAATTATACGAATACGCCAAAAGAGAAAATTTAGAAATTATTGAAGAATTTACAGAAAGCAAAAGCGCCAAAACTCCGGGCAGAGAAATATTTAATGCGATGATAGAAAAAATTAGACAAAACAAAGAACCTGTCGGAATTTTAGCTTGGCATCCAGATAGATTAGCCAGAAATTCAATTGATGGCGGACAAATAATTTATCTTATTGATACTGGTAAAATTCTTTCTTTACGATTTCCAACATTTTGGTTTGAACCAACGCCGCAAGGCTTGTTCATGCTCCAAGTGGCTTTTGGACAAAGTAAGTATTACTCTGATAACCTTTCTGAAAATGTAAAAAGGGGCTTTAGACAAAAATTAAGGCGGGGAGAATGGCCAGCCAAAGCGCCATTGGGATACATCAATAATTCTAAAACTAGAAATATTGACCCTGACACGGTAAAAGCAAAAATTATTCAAAAAGCATTCGAAGAATATTCTCAAGGAAAACATACTTTAGAAAGTTTAGGCAAAAGATTAGCGGAATTTAGTTTGGTAAGTAAAAACGGAACGCCCTTGGCTAAAGCCACAATTCAAAGAATGCTAACTAATTTAGCTTATATTGGTCTAATTCAGCAAAAAGGCGAAACTTACGAAGGAAAATATCAACCAATTATTTCCAAAGAATTATTTGAGAAAGTTCAAGAAATTTTGGAAGAGAGAGCTAAACCAAGACACAGCAAAAAGCGACATAACTTTCCTTTTGTTGGTTTGTTTAGATGTGGCGAATGCGGCGGAATGATTACGGCCCAATTTAGCCACGGAAACGGCGGAATTTACAGGTATTACAGATGTTCTAAAAAATTTGGCGTTTGTTCTCAAAGATATTTGAGAGAAGATTTATTGGTCGGACAATTAAAATCTTTTCTTAAAAAATTAATTTTGCCTGATGACTGGATAGAGAAAATGTTGGCTGAAGTTGAAAAATGGGAAAAAGAAAAAACTCAATCATTAAAAAATTTTGTTCAGAACTTAGAAAAAGAAATTGATGAAACAAAACAGAAGTTAGACAAATTAGTTTCCGGATATTTGGACGGAATTATTGAAAAGGAAATCTATCTTCAGAAGAAGGAAGATTTAATCAAAACAAAAATCGCCTTAGAGGCGAAAAAGGGCGATTTCAGGAAGGGAAAGAGAAATTGGGTCGAACCATTGAAAAAGTGGGTTTTAGAGGTAAAACGAATTCAAAATTTAGCCGTCGGCAGAGATTTTCAGCAAATTGCCGAATTCATCAAAAAATCCGGAACGAACCGCACCTTATTTGACCGAAAAATTTCTTTAACTTCTATTGAACCGTGGCTTTTTATCTCCGCCGCCGCAGGCGGCAGGGTTTTGTCCCGCCCCGCCGAGCGGGGCGGGACAGGAAATTTGACAAGTACTGACTGGTCGGGGTG
>PCWJ01000024.1:67334-67702 GCA_002787295.1 Candidatus Nealsonbacteria bacterium CG11_big_fil_rev_8_21_14_0_20_37_68 | reverse complement strand
TGAAAAGTTGGATTCTTGCCGATTAAATCGGGATTTGACCAATCCAAACCATTGTCTTGGTCAATATCCCACTGATATAAACTTATTCCTACATTATCGGTTGAACTCGAGCCGTCAAAAGTTATTGGCTGGTTTATTATTACGGTCTGATCGGGACCGGCATTGGCAATCGGAGCTTCAATATCTATATATTGTTCGTTGTTTTCATTTTCGTTCTCATTTTCATTTTCGTTCTCATTTTCATTTTCGTTCTCGTTACCATTTCCGCTCCCTTCTCCGCTTCCATTTCCTTCTCCCCCATTTGGCGGCGAATAACATCCGATTTCTTTACCGCTTGGATTGGAACTGCTTTGAGGTTTAGGACAATC
>PCWJ01000024.1:66877-67294 GCA_002787295.1 Candidatus Nealsonbacteria bacterium CG11_big_fil_rev_8_21_14_0_20_37_68 | reverse complement strand
CGGATTTTGATCTTTATCCGGGTTTTGAGGATTTTTAAGAAATGGAGATTTTTCTACAAATGGACTTTGATGACCTGTTCCCCAAGCCACAGCATCAATAATATTCTGATAATTGTCAAAAAGAGCAATGCTGCTGGTGGCTGTTAAGTAAGCGGTGCTAAAAACATCGGCCTGAACGATGTCGGAATAATTTTCATCTTTAGAACTTGCCCACAAAAAATAATTCTTGCCAAAAATAATGCTCCCTTCGGGAAAAACTCTTATTGAAGATTCTGTCCCACCTTGATTTCTTTTTTTCAATTGCCAGTTTGAAAGATCTACGTTTTCGTTTGAGGGATTATAAAGTTCAATAAAATCCTGATAGGCACTTTCTCCTTCAATTTGAACTTCAGTAATTAAAATTTTGGAAGGAGAGTT
>PCWJ01000024.1:66422-66868 GCA_002787295.1 Candidatus Nealsonbacteria bacterium CG11_big_fil_rev_8_21_14_0_20_37_68 | reverse complement strand
ATAACCTTGAAAAGTTGGATTCTTGCCGATTAAATCGGGATTTGACCAATCCAAACCATTGTCTTGGTCAATATCCCACTGATATAAACTTATTCCGACATTATCAGTAGAGCTTGAACCGTCAAGAATTATCGGCTGATTTATTATTAGAGTTTGGTCTGAGCCGGCATCAGCAGTTAGATTTTCAATATCTAATTGTTCGTTGTCTTTATCTTTATCTTCATTTCCGTTTCCATTTCCATTATTGTTATCTCCATTCCCCTCTTCACCTTCGCCCTCTTCCCCATTTTCTTCTTCCCCTCCTGACGCTAGCGGCGGCGAATAACAAGCAATTACCTTACCCTTCGGATTAGGACAATTTTGGATTTGAAAATCATTTAAATTATCATTGTTGTCAATGTAATTTCCGTTCTCGTCAGTTTTTCTTTCTAAACTCTGGAATTTTT
>PCWJ01000024.1:65724-66399 GCA_002787295.1 Candidatus Nealsonbacteria bacterium CG11_big_fil_rev_8_21_14_0_20_37_68 | reverse complement strand
CCCAAGCAACTGCATCAACAATATTTTGATATTGGTCAAAAAGAGCAATACTGTTATCTTCGGTTAAATAAGATTTAAATGAAACATCAGCTTGAATTAAACCGGGATAGGTTTCATCTTTAGAGCTTGCCCATAAAAAATAATTTTTAGCCAAAATTTTGCTTCCTTCCGGAAAAACCCCAATTGAAGATTCGGTCCCATTTTGATTTCTCTTTTTCAATTGCCAGTTGCTGATATTTATTTCTTTTTGTCCGGAGTTGTAAATTTCAATAAAATCCTGATTTTTATTTTCTCCCTCAATCTGTATTTCGGTAATTAAAATTTTGGGAGGAGAATTTACGGTAATGGTTAAAGTATCATAACTACTGTTCCCCGCCTTATCGGAAACTCTAAGAGTGACAGTATAAATCCCGATGGCTGGGTAGCCTTCTTTAAGGATTGGATTCTTGCCGGTTAAATCGGGACTCAACCAATCTAACCCGTCACCTTGGTCAATATCCCACTGATACAAACTTATTCCTACATTATCGGTAGAGCTTGAGCCGTCAAAAGTTATTGGCTGGTTTATTATTACGGTCTGATCAGGACCGGCACTGGCAATGGGATTTTGAAAATCTAATTGTTGTTTGCTGTCCGTCCCGCTGCTTGAGCCACCGCTTAAACTGCCGCTCGTGC
>PCWJ01000024.1:64957-65710 GCA_002787295.1 Candidatus Nealsonbacteria bacterium CG11_big_fil_rev_8_21_14_0_20_37_68 | reverse complement strand
TCCCCAAATTCCATTATTCTGGTAGCCAGAATAAGTATGCCAGCCTTCCAAATCTTTATCTCTTTCCATTGTCCTTTTTTCTGAACTTAAATTATTTCCGGCCGGCCAATTAGGGTCTGCCAAGACATAATCTTGAAGTTGGCAATTTTGGTCAAAAAGATAAAGAGCTTCGTTAGTATTTGAAAGAGAACCGGTATAGATTAAATCGGCTTTAACATATGGCACCGAATTATCATCGGTTCTTTCTAATAAATAAAAACCGCCGGCAGGAATTAAAGCGGTCTCATTAAAAATTATTTTTATTTGCTTTTTATCGTCAAATAACTGCCAGTTAGCTAAATTAATGGTTTGATTAGAAACATTTTTCAATTCAATCCACTCGTCCAGACCGGAATTAGTAGTTCCCATCCAGGCTATTTCGTTAATGATAATTTTATCTTGGGCCGGTTTTTGTGAACTCGAACCACACCAAGAAATTTCTTCTGATTTTTTGCTTTCTTCAGTTTTTTCCTCATCTTGCAGCAGATCTTGCGGAAGTTCTTGTGGAAGTTTGACTTCTACAGATTGCTGCGGAGGCTGCAGCGGAGGTTGCTGCGGAGGTTGCTGCGGAGGCTTAACATCTCCAAATTCTTCATGAAGTTCATCACTACGAGAACGTTTCTCGTAGTCAATTTCTTTCTTGGTCTCTTTTGGGGATTGAGGCTCCTGAAATTCTTTTTGCGTTTGCAATTGAATGTTTCTTAAACCTTCTCC
>PCWJ01000024.1:63570-64892 GCA_002787295.1 Candidatus Nealsonbacteria bacterium CG11_big_fil_rev_8_21_14_0_20_37_68 | reverse complement strand
ATCCAGGAAAGAAGTTTTTTCTGGCTGAAGATTCGGCACCTCTTCCGGAAAAGAGACTTTAATTTCAGTTTGGGAAGTAGGGTCGTACTGATATCCTGTATCTGTCTTTACCACGCCGGTTTTCACCTGAACAATAAAAGGATTTATTTTCGTTTCGCGTCGGTCAAGAAAAGTATAAATATCCCAGGGGGTTTCCCAAGTAGCAGGTGGAGGAGAAAGTTGATTTCTTGAATAAAAATCTATTCCTAACTCGGCTCGATTATCCCTTAAAGGACGGTAAACCATTACGTATCGAAAATTAGCATTTTGTTGTATCCTATTATGATCTTCGTAAGAAAAATTTAATTCTCCACTCGCTGTTTTAATTTCGTTTTGATTTAGCCAATTTTCTAATTCTTCCAAAGCCGCTTTTCTAGATTCGGATTCTAACTTATTAAAAATATCTTTTAAAACAGCATCAATATCTGGCGTGGCATATAAAAATAAAAGAGCTTTTAAATAGGCCTTGCTAATGTCTTTAGTTAATTTGGATAAACAAAAATCAAAAAATTCTTTCCGGATCGATTTTCGGACCAAAAATATAGCAGCTTGTTCTTCTGGCTCAAAAGAATCAAGATCAACCAACATCTTTTCTGAAATCTGACTCTGAACTTTATTTAACAAAAGCCAAGTGTCTGTTTGAGATAAGGAAATTTGTGATGTGTTCGCTGACCCAATCTGAGGCAAAAATAAAACAGCTCCAATAAAGCCAATCAATAAAAATGTGCTAATAAGTTTCTTAGGTATGAAAGTTGTAGACCCTCCTTAATCTAATTTAACTATTTGATTGAAACTGTTGCTAAAAATTTATCAAATTCTTGAGAACATTTTTCGCCTTTTGAGTAATTATATAGTTCGAAACGATATAGTTTATTTCCAATCGGAACTTCAACCGAAATATAAAATTGATCATTACCCCCTGTTTTTAATCCCTTGTGACCACCCACTATTATTAATTGGTAATAACCTGAAGTATTGGGAGATTGTTCGAGAGAAGAAATTTGCTTATTGAGAACTACCAGAGCCACATGGGGCTCTGAAGTATTACTCCCCAACTCACCAGTATTAGTAGTTATTAAACATGCTTCTTTTTCTATTAATTTTTTTGGAGAAATATTCTTATGGGTCTCGCCAGAAGTTATCTCTTTATTTAAAAGAGATACCGTAGTATCATTAATTTCTGTAAGCCATCCTTCCGGCACCTTAAAAGTTAATCCGGCTTTTTCATTCTCCACAAATGTTCCTTCCGGAGTTTCTTTAATTACGTAATCTTCTTTTGGACT
>PCWJ01000024.1:29930-63554 GCA_002787295.1 Candidatus Nealsonbacteria bacterium CG11_big_fil_rev_8_21_14_0_20_37_68 | reverse complement strand
TTTTTTTTAGGTTTTAAGAGTTTAAAATCAGACAATTTTGATATTAATGGTTCAAAGAAATTTGTCAAATCAACTTAAATTCACTTAATTTTCAAATAGAAACAGTCCAAAAGTACATTAGCTGTGGATAACCTGTTGACAAATTCTACCGGGAAGTCTTCCCGGTAGACTATCAGAAAAACTTCTCAATTTCTTTGGTCTTCTTTAAAAAATTTTTTAGTTCAGTTTTCTGAAAAATCCGAGCCTTAACAAAATTCCGAAAATCCTCGGGCCTTTTTAAAATTTTATTTAGAAAATCAGAATTAATTAGCCAAGAAAGATTTGATTTTCCCAAATAATAAGGATAGCTTGACCAAGGATAAGTTTCTAAAAAATCCATAATCTTTTGAGGATCGGAAATACCCTTAATTTTCCAGTTTGGCTCAATTAAATCAATTAAATTTAAATGAATATAGGTAGTGACAATTAATAATTGGTCATTAGTTTTGATATGAATAGCTTTAAATGGTCGCTGAAATAAAGAACCAAATCTTTGGTATTTTTTATTAAAATAACTGGCATAACCGCCCATTTTTTGGAAAAATAAAGAAACACCGCCGTCGTCAGCCTGACGAACTAATAAATGAATATGATTGGGCACTAAACAAACGGCTAAAAGTTCAATTAATAAATCTCTTGGCTTTTCCCTTTCTGTCTCCAACAGCACCGGGAAGCCATCCCGGTAGACTACCGGGATGGCTTCCCGGTAAGAGGGATTACGAATAACTATATTTTTATTATTAAATTTATACAAATTAAAAAGATATCTCAGACGATCTTTATCGTCTAAAAAAGTTTTTTGACCGGCAATTCCCCTAACTATAATGTGATAGATTTCTCCATTAACAAATTGTGGATGTTTTATTGGCATAGGTTTATTACAGAGATGGCTTCTCTAGAGTTGGGATGGCTCCCCGGCACGTGCCGGGGAGCCATCCCGGAAACTATCTCAATTAGCAATTTAGCTAACTTCTAAAAAATAATCAACAGTTGTTATCTTGGGGAATTAAAAAGAGCTGTCAAGCCCAAAAGTAAAAAATTATTTTCTATATTAGATTTAGATATATGCTGCCTACTGCTACCGGGAAGACTTCCCGGCGGGAAATTAGAGTTTGATGAATTCGCGGATGATGGAAATGGGAATGGCGATAATTTTCCCTTCTTTATCTACTTCGTTTAGTCCCAAAACATTTCCTTCGATGTTAAACAGAGGAGAACCTGCTAATGTATATTTCTCAAAGATATTGGTATGAATTAAATTCTGGTCAAAGTATTTAATTACCCCCTCGTTTACTATTTTTATAATCTCTTTTTCTCCACCGGGCTTTTGCTGAGAAATCGTCCCCACCAAAAATACTCTTTCTCCAGTATTGATTTTATCCAAACTACCAAAGCTAGCCGTAGATAAGTTGGCTCCCTCAACTTTAATTAAAGCCAGATTGTTTTGAAAATCTCGAGCTAAAATTTGATAACTCATCGGCTTCCCCTCAATTAAAAAAGTAAAATCGGAACCTGCCGGAACTAAATCAGCCAGAGTGACAATTAAACCGTCCGAAGTCATTACCAAGCCCGAACCCTCTAAAATTTTTCCAGTTTTAGTTTCGGTCCTTACCCATACCACTGCTTTTTCTACTTTTTTTACTGCTTCCTGAAGAGCAACGTTTTCTTGAATAAAAATTTCTTTTTTTTCGATAACATTAACCGGGGTCTGCTCTAATCTATATTCATAAAAAAGAGGCCTTTCTATAAAGTAGGGCCATAAAATTTGGTCAGCAAAAATTCCGCCAACCATCCCAACAATAAACACTGCTAAAATTTTAAAAACATTTTTTAACACAAATTTAAATTTGGCGGTATGATACCGCCAAAGACAAAAACTTACTTAACCAAAATTTCTTCTTTTTGGGGAAGAGCAGCTTTAATTAAATCCTGGGGGGTTTTAAATATAATCTGACCGTTTTTGCCGTCGACTACTACTCTTTCTCCTTCTTTTAGCTCTCCGGAAACAATTTTTAGAGATATCGGGTCTAATATCAGTTTTTGAATCACCCTTTTTAGGGGCCTTGCTCCTAAACTTTGGTCAAACCCTTTTTCGGTGAAAATTTCTTTTGCCAGTAAGGTAACTTCCATTTTGATTTTTTTCTTTTCAAGTCGGGATTTAATCTTATCCAACTCCAATTCCACTATTTTTTTAATTTCCGGTTTTCCCAAGTAATTGAAAATAACAATTTCGTCAATTCTGTTTAGAAATTCAGGTCGAAAATGCTCTTTTAAAGAATCTTTCACTTTATCTTTTAAATTTTCTTTTTTTTGATCGTCTCTGGCAACAAAACCCAGAGAACCCATTTGGGAAATATACTCGGAACCAATGTTGGAAGTCATAATCAAAATCGAATTTTTAAAAGAAGTTACTCTTCCCTTGGCATCGGTTAGCCGACCGTCTTCTAAAATTTGGAGCAGGATATTAAATACTTCCGGATGAGCTTTTTCTATTTCGTCCAGCAAAATTACCGCGTAAGGTCTTCTTCTAATTTTCTCGGTCAACTGACCGCCTTCTTCGTAGCCGACATAGCCGGGAGGGCTACCTATCATTTTAGAAACGCTGTATTTTTCCATATATTCTGACATATCCAATCTGACTAAGGCATTCTCATCGTTGAACAAGAATTGGGCAAGAGCCCGGGCGGTTTCGGTCTTTCCCACACCGGTCGGACCCAGGAAGATAAAAGAGCCAACCGGCCTGTTTTCTTCAGAAATTCCGGCCCGGGAGCGACGAATAGCATTGGAAATAGATGTAATTGCTTCTTTTTGACCAATCACCCGCTTTTCTAAAATTTCTTCCATTTTTTCTAATTTTTTAGCTTCTTCTTCCATCAACCTTGTAACCGGAATTCCGGTCCATTTTGAAACCACCTGAGCCACATCTTCTCCCGAAATCTCCTCTTTTAAAATATGGTGCTTTTTTTGAAATCTGGCTAATTCTTTTTCTTTTTTTCTAATTTTTTTTAAAATTTCGGGAATTTTACCATATTTAATCTCGGCTATTTTTTGTAAATCAGCCTCTCTTTGAGCAACCTCAACCTGAAAATTAAGATTATCAATTTCTTTTTTAAGGCTCCTTATTTCCTGAATTAAATCCTTTTCGGTTTTCCATTTTAACTCAATGTTTTTTGCTTTTTCCCCCAGATCAGCCAAGGCTCGGTTAATTGCCGTTAACCTCTTTTTTGCAGATGTTGACTTTTCGGCAATCATCGCTTCTTTTTCGATTTTCAGTTTCTGAATTTCTTTTTTGAATTCGTCGAACTCGGCCGGTTCAGATTCAATCTCTAATCTTAGAGCGGAAGCCGCCTCATCAATTAAATCAACTGCTTTGTCGGGCAAAAATCTATCGGTGATATAGCGAGCGCCGAGCTCGGCTGCTGCCATCAAGGCGACGTCTTTAATTTTTACTCCGTGATAGAGTTCGTATTTTTCTTTAATTCCCCTCAAAATGGTAATGGTGTCTTCAATGGAGGGTTCCGAGACATAAATCGGCTGGAACCTTCTTTCAAGAGCCGGATCTCTTTCAATATATTTCTGGTATTCTCTCAAGGTAGTAGCTCCAATTGCCCTTAACTCACCCCGAGCCAAGGCAGGCTTTAAAAGATTTGAAGCATCAATTGCTCCCTCGGCAGCTCCGGCTCCCACCAAGGTATGAAGTTCGTCAATAAACAAAATATATCTTCCGCCGGCCCGATTAACTTCTTTCAAAAAAGCCTTAACCCTGTCTTCAAATTCTCCCCGATATTTAGTTCCGGCTACCATTGCCCCCAAATCTAAACCAATAATTTCTTTTTCCTTCAATGATTCAGGAACATCTCCTTTAACGATTTTTTGAGCCAGACCTTCAACAATTGCCGTTTTACCCACTCCGGCTTCTCCTATAAGCACCGGATTATTTTTTGTTCTCCGCGAAAGCACCTGCATTAATCTCCTAATTTCGTTTTCTCTGCCAATGACCGGGTCTAATTTTCCCTGAATTGCCAACTGGGTTAAATTCCTGGCATACTTTTCTAATACCTGATATTTTGACTCGGGATGAGGATCGGTAATTTTTTGACCTCCCCTGAGTTGAACTAAAATTTTTAAGGCTTTTTCGTAACTTAATTTCCCGAATTTTAAATCAGCACCACCGCCTTCTATAAAGGAAGCTGTGTTTAAAATTTCTTTACTCCTGGTCTCGGTATCCAGGAGGGCTAAAAACAAATGCTCTACCGAAATAAACTCGTCTCCAAATTTCTGCGCTTCCTGTCTGGCTCTATCCAAAACTTTAGCCATATCCTGGGTTAAATAAAACTGGCCGAAACTCTGGGGATTTAAAATAACCGGAATTTTCCCGAGAGCAGACTCGGTTTTCTTTTTCAAGTTTTCTATATCTACTCCCAGCTTCAAAAGCAGGGTTAAAACCACGCTTCCCTCCTGAGAAATTAGAGCCAAAAGCAAATGCAGGGCATCAATTTGCTGCTGCCCTTTTTGTCCGGCAATGTCTTGCGCAGTTAATATTGCCTCTTGGGATTTTTGGGTAAAATTAGCTCCATTCATATTTGTTTATATTTTGTCATAAATTTCAAAAAAGTCAACTCAAAAATTTTTAATCTTCGCTTCTCTCGCCAAGAATAACCGGAAAAATTTCCTCTTTGTTGTCTCTTAAAACCTTTAACGAAATTTTGTCCCCCGGGTTATATCCCAGAATAATTTTAGCTAAAGGATTTTCTGAAGTAATTTTTTTGCCGTCAAACTCCAGAATAATATCATCTCTTTTTAAACCGATTTTCTCGGCGGCCGAATTGGAAAAAATTGCTTCTTCAGTGTATTCTCCTTTTTCATTTCTGCCAATCCAGGCTCCGTAATCAACCGGCAAGTTAAATTTTTCTTTAAGTTCGGGGGTAATCACAATGTAATAAATTCCCAAAAAGGGATAGACAATTTTGCCCAAGGTTTTAACCTGCTCAATGTCTTTTTTGGCTTCATTGATGGGAATAGCAAAACCAATATTTTCCGCTACCTGAGCCACAGCTACATTAACTCCAATCACCTCCCCTTGTAAATTTAACAAAGGACCGCCGGAATTCCCTAGATTAATAGCGGCATCGGTCTGAATTACATTTTCTAAAACTTCGGTTTGGCCTCCGCCGGAAGCAGCAACGGTTCTCTTTAGCCCGGAAACTACGCCGGCAGAAACCGTATTTCGAAATTCTCCAAGAGCATTGCCAATCGCAATCACGGTCTGGCCCGGCTGAAGTTTGTCGGAATCTCCCAATTTTAAGGGCTCAAATTTCTTTTCGCTTTCAACCTTAATTACAGCCAAATCTTTGATTGGGTCTCGAGCTAAAACTTTAGCCGGGTATTTTTGACCCTCGTTGGTTAAAACAGTGTAATCTGCTTCTTTATCTAAGACCACATGGCGGTTGGTCAAAATCATTCCGTCTTCAGAAATAATAAAACCGGTTCCTCCTCCAATTTCCTTTTTCTCGGTTCCTTTTTCTTGATACTGAGGAACTTCAAACTCAAGGCCAAGGGGCCCAAAAAATTCTTCAAATTCCTTAAGGGGGTTATAGTAGAATTGCTCAACAACTGGAAGGTCTTTAGTAATAATAATACTTACCACCGAAGGGGATGCCTCTTTCACCACATTAATTGTTTTTTCTTCTTGAGAGGTCTCGGGAACGTACTCTTTTTCGATTATTGTTTCTTTTTCAACCTGGGGAATCTGGATGTTTAATTTTTTAAGGTAATCTTCTACCCGGGAATAAAAATAACTGCCGGTAAAGATTCCACCTATGCCTCCAAAAATAAAAGAAATTAAAATTATCAAAAAAATAATAACGGCTTTATTCCCCCAAGGTCCAGAACCGAGCCCCGAACTAGAGCTAAGCTCACTTCGGGACTGTCCAGCACCGAGCCCTGCTCTGGTGCTGGGTTTTGGGACTTTTACCCTCCCAAATTTTTTGAAAAAAAACTTAGGAGGGTTTAATTTGGGTAATTCAACCCCGTTAGAAATTCCCGTTAGTTTTACTTTTTTGAATTTTTTAAAAAAATTTCTAACGGGGTCAAATTTTGGCAAATCGTATATTGACATAGCTTAAAAAATTATATATTAATTTTCTTTGTTTTTCAAGCGATTGAAACGATACTTGAAAATATTAGATTTTACCGGGCCAAAAAAAATCATATAAATCCCGGCTAAAATATATTTTAAATAAGTTTTAAATCTTCCGTCTCGTTTAAATCTTCTGGCAGAAGTTAAGACCGGTTCGGTTTTAATAAATCCAAATTTACCAACTTTTGAGGCTCGTCTGGCAAAATCGTGGTCTTCGGCTATTTTTATTTCTTCATCAAAACCGCCTATTTTTTCATAAATTTCTCGGCTGACTAAAACTGCATTGGTAGCAAAAGCCAAAAATTTTTGAGTTAATTTTACAAACCAATTATAGACTCCGTAAGCAATCCTATCAAATCTATTTCCATCGGGATAAATTGGGAAAGTAGCCACTTTCAAATTCCTTTGATTAAATTCTTCTAAAAGTTTTTCAAAAAAATTCGGAGGAAGATAAATATTGTCAGCATCCATAAATAAAAATATCTCTCCTCCGGCAGCTTTAGCTCCCTCGTTTCTCCCTTTGGCCGGTAAACCCCCGGAAACAATTTTACAACCGTAAGCTTTAGCAATTTCTACTGTTTTATCTTCTGAGCCACCATCAGCAACAATAATCTCATAATCATTAAAGCTTTGTTCTTTTATTGATTTGAGCAGTAGAGGAAGATAAACCTCTTCGTTTAGGGTGGGAATAATGATTGAAAGCATAAACCCTACGAATTACCCTAGTCCGTCCCGTTCGGGACGAACGGGTCTAGGACGAATTAATACGAATATAGGAATAGATAAGCGAGGGCATTCTTGCCGAAGGGAGCATTACGCAGCCAGTCGCCAGAGAAAGTATTGCACTTTTAATAAAAGTCACTGAAGACTGGCGAGTAATAGGCACAGCCGAAGATAAAATCTTTATTACCACTTGGCTGATGCCGTGCTCCCTGAGGCAAGATGCCCGAGCGTTATCTTCGAAATTTCTCTGTTGGCCAAAAACCCATATATTTCCCCAGCATCCATCTGGTTTGGGCATCCAGGGCAGGAAAAGCAGTAAAGAATATCATAATTAACGGAAGCAAAAACCATTCTAAAATAAAAAGAAAATATTTTTTACTACCGTAATTCGGGGGTTTGGGAGGAAGTAAAAGAATATTAAAATAGGCTGAACCAACTAAGCCCAACATTGCACAGGTTAAGACATTGCGAACAAAAACTGGCAAACTATGAGCCAAAAGACTCTGGCCAAATTCATGACCTCCTAACGTTAATGGTAACCAGCCTAATAAAAAAATAATAATGGAATTAGTTGCCCAAGACCAATGTCCTTCAATAAGGATAAATCCTAAAGAAAATTTTTTAGAAATGGGAATTCTTTTATTCTCCGCCCTCTTCCTAAAACTAAATCTTTGCCAATCTTTATAAAACCCAAACAGAAAGTAGGGAACATCCCCTACTCCATAAGCCCATCTTCTCTGTTGTTTATAGACATTTTTCATTGTTTTTAAAAAAGTTGGGGCACAATTGGCATCCATGGCTATGGGATAATATAAAGGAACAACGTGATAATCTCCATTATACCTTAAAAAACATTGCCAGAAAATTCGAGAGTCATCAGAAACTACATTAGTTTGCCTAAATCCTACCTCAACTAAAGATTTAAAGGACATAGAATGGGAAGAAAAAGTAATTAATTTTTCGGGCCTTTCCTGACTCATCATCTGCCAAAAACTTGCTGAAAAGGCAAAAATTCGAGAAATAGGAGGGGTCTGCCAAATATTATTAATAAAAAGAGGAACGGGTTGAAAACTACAAAGGGTTGGATTTTTTTGAGTCAAATAATAATAGGTCAAACAACTAAAATATTTTGGAAAAACGCAGGCATCGGCGTCTAAAGAAGAATAAATTATTTTCTCGTAAGGAATTTTTAGCGGATCGATAATTAATTCTTTGGTTCTTTTTGCTCCCCAGGTTTCGTTTGCGCCCTTGCCGGCAATTTCGCCAGGCAAATTCGCCGGATGGAAAGTTAATAAAAATTTAAAAAATTTAGAACTGAATTCATTTTTAATCATCTCTGCGGCTTTTTTATTTCCTTTTTCCTCACAGGTTAGAACCACAATCATTTTCTCTTTTGGCCAATCAGAATTTAATAAAGAAATAAAGCCTTCTCTGATAATCTCTAATGACTCTTTATGCATTGGCAAAACAATCAAATGATAGATTTTGGGCCAATTTTCGTCAAATTTCTTTAGTTTTTCCAGCCAATCAGTTTTTTCGTTTTTTCGCATTTGGCGATAACAAGCGCTGAGATGAAAAGAAAAATAGATTGTCCGACATAGCCAGTAAATTACAAAACCGATAATAAAGAAAGCCATCCAAACCGGTTTTAACCAAGATAAAAAAATAACTAAGAATAAAGTTAACCAGGAGATAGCTCCCGGCAAGATTTCAAAAAACCGATAAATTTTCCTTTCTTTAGGATCTGCAAGATCGACGGCTCGACCAATTTTTAAATAATAAGGTAAGTTCATTTTAGAAAAGTTTTTTGGCCTCATCCCAAATAGCAGAATCACCTTGGTTAATTCGTAGCCACTGCCACCATTCAGCTCCCCAGAGGTAAAATGTATCCAGGCCGGTCTTTTTGGCAAATTCAATGTTTTTTTGAAACTGTTCCAAATTCATAGTTTTTTTCTGTTCTTCGAGCGAGCAATCGTAAAGAAGCGTCGGGCACCAGGGTTCAGCCTGAAGCTCGACGCAGATTACTTCTTTTTGAAATAATTTTTTTATAATTTGGGCTTTTCGCCAGTAATAGATTGGTCGGAATGGATAAGAAACATACATTTTAAGCTCTTTGAACCAGACTTTTCGATGTAAGGTTGTGCCAACTATATCTCCGGTTCTGGCAGCATTAAACCAGGAAGAAAACTCACCGCTGTCTGAAATAACAATCGGCCGGCTGGAATCCAGGGATTTTACCAAATTTATTTCCCTTCTTAGAAAATCTTTATCAACTTTAGGACACTCTCCGAAAGGAAAGAAGGGTTCGTTTTCCACTTGCCACATATTTACAAAGGAGTATTCGCGAAATCTTGGAACGATTTTTTTAATCAAATTTAAAACTTTTTCTTGTTGTTCTTCTTCTGATAAATTTTTTGCCCAGTCAGGAATATGACATTCCGGCCAGCGACCGGTTTTCATACCAATGACTAAGAGAATTTTTACATCTCGTTTTTGGGCCTCTTTAAGCTGCCAGTGTAAATCTTTAAAATTATACTGTCCCTCCTCCGGCTCAATTAAATCCCAATAAGTAATTAATTTTACATTTTTTACCTTCAAATCATCAAGCAGAGCCAAATAGGTTTCCTGCCACGAAATCCCCAAATTTTCAGCATGCTTTTGGGAAAAATTAACTCCCCAGCTAATTTTTTCTGCCTGAGGAGCCGAACCAATAAAAAAATAACCGCAAAGAACCAAAAAAAGAATCAAAAGAGCAAATAAAATTCGCTTTAAAATCTTTTTCATAAAAAGTAGAGGTGGAGAAAGGTTTTTTGCCGTTTTTCACTTTAGAACCAATAAAGCAAGCCCTGTCCCGATAAGCAAAATGGCAAAAAGCTTCTGAAAAATTACTTCTTTGGAAATCTCTTCTTTTAGCCCAACCTTTTTTGCCCAAAAGGGCCGGGTTAAAGAAAGTAAGGTGACGAAAATTAATAAAGCAACATACTGAACTCCCTGGAGAGCATTTATTAAGGGTACACAAATTAATGGAGCCAAGGCGATTGCCCAATTCTGCAGGATATTAGCTCCGGCTCCGGCAGCTTGATTTGAAAGAAAAATACCGGCCGTCTTTTTTGGACGCCACCCGCCCACCACCCTAGCTATTTTTACCTTAAATAATTTACTTCTTACTTCCCGGGTTAAAAGAAAACCTATTGCCATTAAAAATCCACCAATTTTTATCCAGATGTAGCCCGACCAGAAGGGTAAAACCATATAAACATATTTAGAAAGAACAAATGATAGGGCTAAGAAAAAAGCGGCTATGGCAGAAATCTGGAAACTTTTTAAAGAAATTTTTTTGGATTTTTCATACGTAATTAAAACGCCTCCTAAAATTAGCAAAATAAGGGATAAAAATTCCCAAGGTTTAAGGATTTCTTTCCCGCCAGAAAAGACATAAACTAATCCGAAAGTAAAGATTGGTAAAATTCCGCCGACAGCCGACACTACCCGAGATGCTTCATATTTTTGAAGAGCTTTATAAAACCAAAAAAGGGCATAAATAAAAATGGCGCCTGCCACTAAACTTAAAATAATTTGCTTAATTTCCGGGACATAAAAATTAACAAAAGGAGCAAGGATTAAAATTAAAATCCCCAATGCTCCCACATAAAAAGAATAAACCTTTGGGCTGGGAATGGGACCTGCCAAAAGATATTTATCAACCAACTGAACAATGGCTAAAATTAAATAAGCCGAAATGGCAACGATTAACCACAGCATACGATCACACGGTTTCCCCCGACCCCCCTCTTTTCACAACCCTCGGTTTTGAATAATTTCCTACACGGGGGAAACCGAATTTTTATTAAAAATTATTTTTTTGATCTTAAATGTTCCCAGTTTTTCTCCTTCAATAAATCCCTGCATAGCAGCCTCGGCAAAACGACCCGATTCTAAAAAATCAAAAAGCCACTGATGAACATATTTTGGATTCTCCTGAGCTATTCCCGAACCCAGATGTAAGAGCCACCTTCGGTTAAAATCTTCCTGAGAGCCAATCGAAGGAGCAATAATAATTGGCAATCCTAAAGCAGTATAAAAAGAAAGTTCGCTTGGTTTTGTCCATAAAATATCGGTTGTTCTCAGGGCCTGATTGAATCTTTGAAAATAGTCGTCGATTTTTTGGGCAAAAATTATTTCAACGCCTTTCCCTAAAGTGTCCTCAAGGCCCAGTTTTTTTATATTTTTTAGAAAATATTCTTTAACTTTTTCTCTGGTGCCGGCGACCAAAATTAATTTGATTTTTCTTTCCCCAATGGTTCTGGCTAAGGATTTTACAATCTGAATTCCAATTTCTTTCTGAACCCCAGCTCCCCCAACCGAAAACATTATTGTTAAAGGGTGATTTGAGTTTTTGGGCAAACTTCCAAGATATTCTTCGATTAACACTTTGTATCGCCGAAAATAAATTTTATCTGGATCAAGATTTAAAAGCCGGTAACTTAAATCAGATTTTAAAATTTCTAAATCGGGTACCCGCCCGTAGGGTGGGTGGCCAAGATTTTCTTGAGGTAAAGGGTAGCCAGTTAAAAAAATATTTTCTTCTTTTACCCCATAAAGCTTTAACCGATGGGCTGCCCAGGATGTTGGAGCAAAATATTTAATTTTGCTTTTTTGGGGCTCCAAGAAAACCCAGCTTCTTGAGATGTCTGCATCGCAAACAACGCAAAAAATTTCTCCAGGGTAATTAAAAACTTCAGCCATAAAGGCCGGCGTAAAAAAAGTAGTAATAAAGGGCAGGGGCTTTTGTTCTAATTTCTTAATCAGGTCTTTGCCCCAGCCCTTCTTAATCAGAGAAAATATCTGTTTTAAGGAAAAATTAGGTTTAGATAAATCTCTTTTGGGATAAAAGCTAAGAATTTTTTGGAATTGATCGAAGATAAAAAAAGAGGCTTGGCCAATTATCGAAACCCTTTTAAATCTTGAAATAAATTCGTAAAATTTGCGAATTCTTTCCCATAAAAGCCAATCTTTTTTGGGAATTCCTTCATAATCATTAGCATTAATAATCTTCTGCCCGGTGGCTAAATATTTTAGAGGATAAGCGGTTCTTTGGTGACCATAACCCATACTTACTGCCACTACCCAAGCTTTTTGATTGATTGAATTTATCTTTTCCATTGTTTTAGTTTAACATACTTTTTTCTTCTTGACATTTTGCGTATTTTATTTAAAATAAAAAGATTAAGCACATTAAAAATAAGGGGGAAAGAGATGGAAAAAGAATTGAGAAAACACAAAGATCGAAACATTCAAATTCCTGAAATTATACCTATTCTAATAGTCCTTGATGGAATCGTTTTTCCTGAATTGCCTAATAATATCTTTATTTCTAAAGCAGAAAGCATAATATTATTACGGGAGATCTCAAAAAAAAGAGAGAGATTAATAGGAATTGTAATTTATAAGAAAGATTCAGAAGAGTTTTATAGCGTAGGTACGGTAGCAGAAATTCAAAGAACAATCCAGGTTATTCCCGAATTTTATCTGGAGAAAGAGGCTATACTTCAGATTCATGTTCACGGAATTCGCCGATTTAGAATTAAAAGAATTGTTCAAGATACTCCTTATTACAAAGCCGAAATAGAGTTGCTGTCAGACCAATCTAAGGCGGCTCCAAACCAAGTCGAAGCCCGTATTGGAGCAGTAAGAGCGGCCTATTTAGAATTTTTGGAGCTTTTTAAGCGTAGTGAAATGGGCATGCTCAAAACCGAGATGATAAATGCTCAAGACCCGGGATACATAGCAGATCTGGCTATATTCACCATTCCCACTGAACTCATTTCAATAGAAGAGAAACAAGAAATTTTAGAAACACTCGATGTTGGAGAGAGGTTAGAGAAAGTTCTTACCACTTTATATCGAGAGGTCTTGAAAATAAAAACCCAAAAGAAGATTGGGGAAGAATTAGGAGAAGAACAGAGAAAATTTATAATCAGAGAACAAATAAAAAAGCTCAAAGATGAATTAGGCGAAGAACAGGAGGAAGTAAAAAAATACAGGAAAGCAGCTGAATTAGCTAAACTTTCTGAGGAAGCAAGAAAAGCATTTGATGAAGATTTGGAAAAATTTTCTCGAATGGACCCTCGTGATCCAACTCGCCAATACATTGACAGTTGGCTGGACTGGATGGTTTCTCTACCCTGGAGTGTAAGTACTGAGGATAGATTGGATATATCAGAGGCAGAGAAAATTTTAGAAGAAGATCATTACGGCTTAGAAAATGTTAAAAAGAGAATCATAGAATTCTTAGCGGTAAGAAAATTAAAACCGCAAGGAAGAGGACCGCTGCTTTGTTTCATTGGCCCTCCCGGAACAGGAAAAACCTCGGTAGGAAAGTCAATTGCTAGAGCTATGGGCAGAAAATTCATTAGAATCTCCCTTGGAGGAGTCTATGACGAGGCTCAAATCAGGGGGCACAGACGTACTTACGTCGGAGCCCTTCCGGGAATCATTATCCAGGAGCTCAAACGAGCCGGCTCTATGAACCCAGTATTTATGATTGATGAAATTGATAAAATTGGAACGCAGCGCCTTCAGGGAGATCCTTCGTCAGCTTTACTGGAAGTTTTGGACCCAGAACAAAATTATGCATTCACCGATCATTATCTAAATGTTCCTTTTGATCTATCAAAAGTAATGTTTATTTGCACCGGAAACTTAGCCGATCCCATTCAGCCCGCCCTCCAGGATAGAATGGAAATTATTGATTTTCCAGGATATACTCGGGAAGAGAAGTTAATGATAGCTAAGAAGTATTTAGTGCCAAAGCAAGTTGAAGCCAACGGGCTTACCAATGAACAGCTTCAATTTAAGGACAAAGGTCTTCAATCTATAATTCGAGACTATACCAGAGAGGCGGGAGTAAGAAATCTAGAAAGAGAAATTGGCAAAATCTGCCGAAGGATAGCAACAAGAATTACCAAAAATGAGATTTCCCAAGAGATAATTACTGAAGATAAGCTTTTTGAAACTTTGGGACCAAAAAGATATATATCGCAGCTGAAAGAAAGAATTTCTCGGCCGGGAGTAGCTATCGGTTTAGCCTGGACCCCGGTTGGTGGCGAAATTCTATTTATTGAAGCAGAAATGATAAGGGAAATTAGGGAGCCGAACTTAGAAATTACCGGAAATGTCGAAAAAATAATGCAAGAGTCAGCTATGGCAGCTCTTACTTTTGTTGAAGCTAATCTGGAAATGTTAGGAATTCCTTCAGATAGATCACCGGTCGGCAATAAAGTTCACATCCATGTTCCGGAAGCGGCCGTTCCAAAAGACGGACCTTCGGCTGGAATTGCTATGCTTGTAGCTCTGGTTTCCTTACTTAGAAAACAAAGAGTTCGAGATGACTTAGCGATGACGGGCGAAATTACTCTAAGAGGAGTGGTCCGGCCAGTGGGAGGAATAAAAGAAAAAGTTCTGGCAGCTAAAGAGGCTGGAATCAAAACCATAATTTTACCCAAAGAAAACGAAAAAGACCTTCAGGATTTACCTGAAAGCGTAAAAAAAGCTTTGGAGAGAAAAGAAATTGAAATTAAATTTATTTCTGAAATGAAGGAGGCTTTAAGTATAGCACTAAAGAGCTGACGAAAGTCAGTTCTTTTTAATAATTTAAAAACTTTAATTTTTGCTTTTGCGATATTCGCCAAGTAAAATAGCCCAAAATTAAATAGGCAATTATTAACCATGCCCAATGCAAATTTTCTATGGTTATAAAAGCCAAAGGAATTTGAGAAAAGAAATCTACTATTTTTGTTAAGTAGGTTAAAAGTAACCAGGCTGGCCAGGAAAAAACCCAACCCAGAAACTGGGAGATTATTCCAAAAATTCCAAAAAGAAAACCCAATCCCATAATGTAGGACAAAAACGGAACTATTAAAAGGTTGGTTATCGG
This sequence comes from Candidatus Nealsonbacteria bacterium CG11_big_fil_rev_8_21_14_0_20_37_68, assembly GCA_002787295.1. Classification (GTDB taxonomy): domain Bacteria; phylum Patescibacteriota; class Minisyncoccia; order Minisyncoccales. The sequence goes on along the minus strand of PCWJ01000024.1, from coordinate 48,717 downwards.
AGCCACTAAAGACATATAGCCAAAATTATAAATTAAAATCGGCAAGGTGAAAACTTGAGCGGATAGGGTCATAGCCAAAATGTCGCCGATAGATTTTATCGGTAGCCAACTTAGCCACCAACATTTTTGAAACCACTCTGGTGATAACCACTTTCGAAAATAATATTGAAAAATAGGCATTAAATAAATGATTCCCAGAACTGCCAAAAAGGATAACTGAAAACCAACATCTAATTTTAAAAGCAAGGGATTAATTGCCAACATTACCACTGCCGCCAACAAAAGAGCATTGGTGGCAAATTTCTGCCTTCCCAAATATTGGGCCAGCAAAAACAATCCTCCCATAATTCCGGCTCTTATTGCCGAAGGCTGAAGACCGGTCATAATTACAAAAAAAGCAACAAAGACTATTGAAAAATAAAAAGCCTGCTGCCGCCAAAAACCAAGACCAAGCAACAGAGTCATTAAAATAGTAGTTAAAATTGCTACATGCATTCCGGAAACGGCAGTAATGTGTCTCACCCCGACAATGTTTAGTTTTTGTTTCCACTCATCAGAAATTTTTCTTTTATCTCCCAAAATTACCGCTCCCAGAATTGAAGATTGGGGCGGAGAAAGATTTTGATAAATGCTTTCCATCAACTTATTTTTAAAAGATAAAATTTGGCTGTAAATTACATAGGTCGGACCTATGGATTTTTCTCTTTCTAATAGCTTAATTTTGGGATAGTACATTACCGAATAAATTCCATCTTTAGCTAAATAATCTTTATAATTAAAATCTTCGAATTCGATGGGAGCTTTTAATTCTCCGGTAATTTTTAATTTATCCCCATATTGATATTCAGGATATCGATTAGTTGTAACCAAAACCCTACCTTCAAAATGCCGAGAACGGTTCTCGGCATTTTGAAGGTTTGCGGCATTTTGAATTTCTTCAGGTGTTATTATTAGTTTTATATTATTTGACCTTATGTCGGCTTCTTTTGAAATTACCCCTGTTAAAATAATCTCTTTGCCGGTATCGTTGTGGGATTTTAATTCGTTATTTATAATTTTTAATTCGGCTTGTTGGTGACGGTAAATTCCGGCAACCAAAAATAGAATACAAAATCCAATAACAACAATTTTTTTATATTGCCAAAGTATCGAAATTAGCAAAATCCCCAAAATTAAACCCGGTAGTAAGAGATAAACTCTACTACCTAGCGAGAATCCCAGCGCAGGAACAAAGATAGTAGAACTCAGAAATATTCCCCCAATAAAAGAAAGACAAAAATAGAGGAAAATCTTCGATTTGGTCATTCCCCTATTTTACCCCCACACACCAAACGAAAACAAGGCGCCTTTAGCGCCCCCAGTTAACAAAATCAGTCCTCGTTATGGTTAGGGGTTACCTTATCTGGCAAACCTCAAAAAATGGAGAAAGGGCTTTTTGGATTTCTAATAAATATTCATTTGGATATGGTTTAATTTTCTCAAATTTTGGGTCAATTGTTTTTTCTGGCCTGAAATTTTGCAAATAATATTTTGGAAGCTTTTGCCCTGGGGAGAGAGAGAAAAGCCATCTTCCAATTTCCAAAATATCTTTCTTTTCCAAAAGGGTCGGAACCATCGTAGTACGGAACTCATAGTCAATTTTTCCTTCCTTTAAAATTTCAACACTTCTTTCAATATTTTCAATTATCCTTTTTACAAAAACTTCGTTTTCAATTCCGATTAATTTTCCATATTTTTCCTTTGGGGCCTTAACATCCATTGCCACATAATCGATTAATTTTTCATCAATCAATTTTTTCATCATTTCAGGGTCATAGGCATTTGTATCCAATTTCACCAAAAATCCGAGTTCTTTTATTTTTTGGCAAAATTCTGGCAAATCAAGATTTGCCGTTGGTTCCCCCCCAGTAATACAAACCCCTTCTAAAAGTCCTTTTTTCTCTTTTAAAAAATCAAAAAAATCTTCTTTTTTAATTCTTGGCTGTTTTTCAATTAGTTCCGGTAAAACAAGCTCTCTATTATAGCAAAAAGGGCATCGAAATGGACATCCAATTAAAAAAACAGTACAGGCTAATTTGCCCGGAAAATCAATCAAAGTTACTTTTTGGAGTCCGCCAATTCGCATTTAAGTTTTAGCTAATTCTGTTTTTCTAATTTTAAATTCTTTTCTTTCGTGGAATTCTTGAACTTTTCCGCTATTCCATTGAGACACTAATCGAATGTACCCGACAACCCTTGAATAAACCTCGCAAGGTTGTTTAATTGTGCATTTTGGACAGAAAAAGTGTTCTCCTTCTAGATAGCCATGACTGGGACAAATTGAGAAAGTCGGAGTTAAAGTGATATACGGCAGCTTGAAATTCTCAAAAATTTTCTTAATTAATTTTTTCACCGTTTGAATGTCAGAGATTCTTTCGCCCAAAAATATATGGAAAACACTACCTCCAGTATATTTACAGGTTAATTCGTCTTGAAGCTTTAAGGCTTCGAAAATATCATCGGTGTAGTTGACAGGTAATTGACTTGAATTTGTGTAATATGGCACTTTTTTTGTTCCGGCAGTAATTATATCTGGAAATCTTTCCTTGTCTTTTAAAGCCAGGCGATAGCTTGTACTCTCTGCCGGAGTTTGTTCCAAATTATAGATGCTACCGGTTTCTTTTTGATATTTAACCAATCTCTCTCTCATGAAATCTAAAACTTCCAAAGCAAATCTTCTCCCTCTTTTTGAACCAATATTTTCTCCAATGAAATTCAAAAGGGCTTCATTCAATCCAACCAAACCAATCGTTGAAAAATGATTAGCATAATATTGCCCCCTCATTTTCTTTACCCCTGATAAATAGAATCTGGAATAAGGATACAAACCTTTTTCAATAAAGTTCTCGATTGTTTTTCTTTTTATTTCTAAACTCTCTTTTGCCAAATCCATCATTTTTCCTAATCTCTCAAAAAATTCTTTTTTAGTTTTTGCTAGATAACCAATGCGGGGAAGGTCAATTGTAACCACACCCACCGAACCAGTTAAAGCTCCCGAGCCAAATAATCCTCCCCCACCTCGATTGTAAAGTTCTGTAAGATTTAATCTGAGCCGGCAGCACATTGAACGAACATCCTCGGGCTTCATTTCCGAATTAATGTAATTGGCAAAATAATTGGTTCCATATTTTGCCGAAGCTTCGAAAATACCATCAAAAGCACTTTCATCCCAGGGGAAATCCTTAGTAATATTAATAGTAGGAATAGGAAAAGAAAAGACGCGTTGATTCTTGTCACCTTCCAGCATCACTTCATAAAGGGCTTTATCAAATATTTTCATTTCTTCTTGAAATTCTTCATACGTTTCCTTTTGGGGTTTACCACCAATAATCACCGGCTGTTTAGCAAAAGTCGGCGAGGGTCTTAAGTCTAAAGTAATATTCGAAAATGGATTTTGGAAGCCTACCCGAGTTGGCACCGACATATTAAACATAAACTCCTGAAGTGCTTGTTTTATCTGCTGATAATTCAGATTGTCATAGCGGATAAAAGGAGCCAATAATGTATCAAAATTTGAAAAAGCGACCGCACCTGCCACCTCTCCTTGAATTGTGTATATAAAATTAATTGCCTGTCCTAAGGCGCTTCTCAGGTGTTTAGCTGGCACAGTGGCCACTTTTCCAGGAACTCCGCCAAAACCTTTTAATAAAAGGTCGTATAAATCCCACCCTGCGCAGTAGACGCCAAGGGTGTCCAGGTTATGAAGATGAAAATCTCCGGATTCATTTGCTTCTCTGATTTCTTTTGGATAAATTTTGTTTAGCCAGTATTTTTTTACAATATAAGAAACTCCGTAATGATTTAATCCTTGCAAAGAAAAGGCCATATTGGCATTTTCTTGAACCTCCCAATCTAATTTTTCTAAATATTGATCAATTCGGTCCACCGCTTCCTCGGCTACCTTCACTGCCTCTCTTATTTTTCTTCTTTGTTCCCTGTATAAAATATAGGCCCTGGCAGTTTCAACCAGGCCCGCTAAAATTAAAACTTCTTCAACAATGTCCTGAGTTTGTTCCACCTGAGGAATTTCATCTTTTTTAAAGCGACGGTTTAAAATCTGGACTACTTTATCGGAAAGTTTTTTTGCCCTCTTTCCGTTCCCCTGACCGGTAGCAGTGATGGCTTTAAAAATAGCATTAGTAATTTTGCTCTGGTCGAAATCAACAATTCTCCCATCTCTTTTTTTGATTTTTTTGATTTTGTTTTCGGTCATTATTTTATTTTACCCTTAGAAAATCCCCAGTCAAATACTACATCTAAAAAAATTTCCTAAAACTTTCTGATTGGAGACTTAATTCAAGATTACATGTTTATACATTAGCGAATCAAGCCCCGAACCAGAGTCGCCTTCGGCGACACGGTTCGGGATTAGTCCCGCACCGTGCCCCGAAGTAGAGCGAAGCTCACTTCGGGACTGTCCAGCACTGAGCTCTGCTCTAGTGCTGGGCTTTGCTCTGGTGCGGGAGTTCTGCCGGAGCTGAGCGAGGCAGGTTCTTACTTCAATAAAAAAGGAATTAAATCTAATCAATTCCGCAAAAAATAAATAAGGATTAAAATGACTTGACTCAACCGGTAGAAATTTAATTAGGTGGAAGTTAAAAATCCAGTAGCAATTACCATTATTTTTACTTCTCCTTTTTTTAGTTTCGAATCTTTAACTGCCCCAAAAATTACTTTGGCTTGAGGCTCAATGTTTTTGGTAATAATTTTTGCTGCCTCGTCAATTTCGGTCAAACTCAAATCGTCCCCGCCGTAAACATTAAACAAAACTCCTTTAGCCCCTCGGATGGAAAAATCAACCAAAGGAGAATTGATGGCTAAATTTACGGCTTCTGCCATTCTTTTTGACCCCTTTGCCTTTCCGTAACCGAAAGTTGCCCGACCCGAATTTTCCAAAATGGTTTTAACATCGGCAAAATCAATATTAATAATTCCCGGAACTAAGATTAAATCAGAGATCCCTTGCACTGCCTGTCTTAAAACATCATCTGCTAACCAAAAAGCTGAAAGCAAAGTAGTGTTTTCATCAACCAAAGAGAGAAGTTTGTCGTTGGGTATCACTACCAGCGTATCAACTTTGCTTTTTAGGTTTTCCAATCCCTCCTTGGCAATTTTCATTCGGGGAACTCCCTCAAAACCAAAAGGTTTAGTTACTATGGCAACAGTTAAAACCCCAAGGGATTTAGCAATTTCGGCTATAACCGGAGCAGCACCGGTACAGGTTCCTCCTCCAAAACCTCCGGTAATAAAAACCATATCTGTTCCCCTTAAAACCTCCTCAATATTTTTGCTTTGTTCTTCAACCGCTTTTTTACCTATTTCGGGATTCATCCCCGCTCCCAATCCTTTGGTTAAGTTTTTTCCGATTTGAATTTTTAAATTCGCCTTAGTTTTTTTAAGATCTTGGAGATCGGTATTGACCGCAATTAAATCTACCCCCTGGATTTTACAAGAAGTCATCCTTGAAACGGTATTAGATCCCGATCCGCCAACGCCAATTACTTTAATTTTAGTCATATGTTTACCTACCTAAATTTTGCAAAGAAAAACTTAGGCAGGTTTAGGGGATAAATACCCCCAACGTTCTTTTTATTCTATTTATAACCCTTTTCCTAAAATCGGGGAAACCTTTTTCTGGCTCTTGCTCAATTTGCTCAATTGCAGATAAAACCAGACCCCAAGCCGTGCTAAAGACGGGGTCTTCCCCTTCCTCCGCCGGTTCCGGTGAAAAACCGGAATCCTCTTTTCCTGCCAAAATTTGGTGGAAGATTGGAGTTCCGATTCGACAGGGAAGTTTTAATTCTTTTTTGGCTAGCTCTACAATATTGGGTAATTTTGCTCCTCCTCCGGTAATTACTATTCCGGCAGGCAATAACACCGAAGAAACTTTTTTGATCTCTTTTTGGACTAAATCAAAAATCTCACAAACCCTTGCTTCAATGATTTTTCGCAAAAGTTTGGGAGAAAAAGTTAAAGGATTTAAGGAAGACCCAATTTTCTCCTTTTTTTTGGTTTTTAAAATGTTTCCCTTAAGATAGTGAACGAATTCCTTTTTTATTCTCTCGGCTGTCGCCATATCTGTCCTAATACCAATGGCAATGTCATTGGTGATATGTCCAGAACCTATGGGAATTACTGCCAGATGGATTAAAGCTCCTTCTTCATATATTGCCAAATCCGTGGTTCCGGCTCCAATATCCAGAAGCACTACTCCTAATTCTTTTTGCTGAGGAGTCAGACAGGCTTTTGCTGAAGAAATTGAAGAACAGATTATATCTAAAATCTGGGTTCCGGCGCTTAATACTGCCGTAGTTAAATTTTTAAAATAAGGAGAAAAAGCTCCCATGGCCAAAATTTCAACTTCCAGTCTCACCCCCCGCATTCCTAAGGGTTCTTTAATCCCGGGTTCTTTATCGATGATGAATTGTTTTGGAAAGAAATCAATAATCTCTCTGTTTGGGGGCAAAGAAAAAGTTTTAGCAGCCTGAATCGCTCTTTCTATGTCTTCTCGGGAAATGCTTTGATCGGCTCTTGAAACCACGACTGAACCCCGGGAGGAAGTTAAAAAAATATGGCTCCCTCCAATGTTTACATAAACCCCGTCAATTTTTTGCCCGGATTCGGTTCGAATTTGATCCAAAACTGAAGCTATGTTCCGTGAAACCTCTTCCGGTTTAACTATCACTCCTCTTCTCATTCCGGAATTGGGTTTTAAAACTTTACTTAAAACTTCGAGGTCTTGGCTTCCTTTCTTTTTTAAAACAGTCAGGGCTTTAATTGCACTGGTGCCAATATCTAACCCAGTAACGATGTGGCTTTTGGGCATAATTCAAGATTATATGTCTATACCTTAGCGAATCAAGGTTCTGCCGAGCTCCGCCGACTGGCGGAGCGAGGCAGGTTCTTATTTAAATTTTTGAAAGATAATAGTTTTGTTTTTCTTCCATTTTAAGGGCTGTAGCTTTTGACTTTTCGTGGTCGTATCCTAATAGATGTAAAATGCCGTGAATCAAAACTCGAGCTAATTCTTTTTCAAAACTTGATTTATATTTTTTGGCATTTTTTTTGACCTCTCTAAAACAAATTATTATTTCTCCTAAACCCTGAACTTCTTGGGCTTTTACTACTTTTAGTTCCGGAAAAACCAAAACATCGGTTGCTCGATTTTTACCCCTATATCTCTTATTTAACTCCCTTATCCTTCCTTGTCCAACCAAAGCAATTGATAGCTCTGCCTCTTTTTTCCGCCAGCTGGCGGATTCTTCTTCTAAAACTTTTCCAGCAACCTTTTTCAAAAATTTCTCATCAACCAGATTTGTCGTCAGATTATTAATCTCGATCATAATCTTTTTTGCTTAAAAAAACCGAAATATAAGTTTTCTATAACACAAAAATTTATTCCAAATACACTTTTTAATTTACAATCTTCGATTCCATAAATACCTTCGCAATTAACGCCGCAAAGCACCCCTCTTAATTTCTCGGGTGTTTTACCTTCTGGATGGCATTTGCAATCACACAAAGATAATACACAATCGGTGATTACTTCTTTTAAAATTGGGGGTTTCCAAGCTAAAATTCCTCCGGTAATTAAAACAATAAGAACAACTATAATCCAAATTTTAGAAAAAGATTGATTCACAAAAAATTTTAATTTTTTGGACTTAATAATTCTTTAACAATTTTTGAAACCAAACTGCCGTCAGCCTTGCCTTTTGTTTTTGGTATAAGTTCCCCCATTACTCTACCCATATCTTTTATTTCCTTGGCTCCGGTTTTTTCAATTGCTTCTTTAACCAGCTTTTTAACCTCTTTTTCGGGTAATTGCTCCGGCAAATATTTTTCTAAAATTTCTTTTTCTTTTGTTTCTTTTTCCACCAAATCTTGCCTTTTCCCTCTCTCAAACTCTAAAATTGACTCTTTTCTTTTTTTAATTTCGGAAGATATTACCTCAATTACTTCTTCATCCCCTAATTGACTTTCTTTTTCTAAATCTTTTTCTTCAAACTCGGGCTTTTGTTTGCTTAATTTGTATCTCTTTTCTTTTTCTTTATTTAAAATGGCGGCCAAAAGCATTCGTAAAGTAGAGGTCTCAATTTCTCTGCCCCCGATTAAGGCACTTTTAAGATCTTTGTGAATTTTTTTCTTTAGCATTTTAATTCAAGACTATCTTGAAAGTTTCTTAAGTTTTTCGTATTCCTTTCTTAATTTCTCTCTTCTTAAGGCAGCTTTCCTCTTCATTTGTCTTGATTTTGGCTTGATTTTAAATCTATTTCCTCTGGCCCGAATCAAAACTCCGCTTTGCTGAACTCTTTGTGAAAAGCGGTGAATCAAACCTTGAGAAGATTCTTTTAGTTGTTTTCTTACTTCAATGGCCATAGTGGTAACGCTAAATTAATCGCTCGCCCTCCCCAGCCTTCGGCTGGCCCGAGCACATAACTTATGTGCTCGGTTCGGGCTCGCTCTCCAGAAACCCTCGGTTTCTGGCGGTCGCTTCGCTCCCTGTTTTCCTACACGGGAGAACCGAAAGGTTCTAGGTCGGGAGTTTCCGCTTCGCGGAGAACTCTTGCGACCCGTCCCGACCCCTCTCCGATATGGGATGTTAATTATTATTTTAAGGCATTCCGGGAATATCCCTTTCTTTTTCACTCTTCCATCCTCCCAATAAATGTAGATGCAAGTGATCTATTACCTGTCCCCCACCTCTTCCGACATTAAACACTAATTTATAACCCGTTTGAGCAATCCTTTGTTCTCTGGCTATTTTTTGAGCAGTTAAAAATAATTCTCCAATTAATTCTTTATCTTGGATTTCTAGATGATCAACGGAAGGAATATGTTTTTGGGGAACAATTAAAAGATGAATGGGGGCCTTAGGATGAATATCTTTGAAAGCAACAACTTTATTGTTTTCGTAAACAATTTCTACCGGCACCTCTTTATTAATAATTTTACAAAAAAGACAATCTTGCATGTTCGAGGGTTAGAATGTTGGAGGGTTAGAATGTTGGAGTGTTAGAATGTTCATTCTAACAAAGCGAAAGAATTGAGCGATCTAACAATCCAACAATCTCACTTTCTGAATCGCTTTTTCATTTCTTCCACTATCTTTTCTATTTTCACCGTTTCCTGCTTCCCGGTTTTCATATCTCTAACTATTACCGTCCCTTCCAGGGCCTCTCTTTGGCCTAGAATAAGACAATACCTTACTCCGATTTTATCTGCCCGGCCAAGTTGGGTTTTTAAAGAGTCTTTACCAAAACTTTCGGCTATCGGAAGACCGGCTTTTCTAAATTTTTCAAAAAGAGTGAGACTCTTTTTTTTGGATAGCGCTCCCAGCTGAGCTAAAAAAATTAGATGAGTGGGAACCTTGGCTGTAAATTTTATTGACCTGGCTTTCATTGACTGAACTATCCTATCTACTCCCCCAGCTCCTCCGCAAGCCGGGGTGTCTCTACCGCCCAGAAGCTTTACCAAAAGATCAAACCTTCCTCCGCCCACCAAAGCAGGAGAAATTTGCCCCTGCTCTTTTTCTTCCGGAGACTGCAAGGCTAAAGATTGGTCAAAAATCTCAAAAACAGTCTTGGTATAATAATCTAACCCTCTCACCAAATAAGGATTCAAACGATAGGGCAGTTCTAACTCATCTAAAAATTCTAACACCTCCTTAAAGTGAGAATTGCATTCTTCGCAAAGATGATCAATGATTTGGGGAGCTTGGCTAATAATCCTCCGGCATTTCTCCTCCTTGCAATCTAAAATTCTTAAAGGGTTTTCTCTAAGTCTTCTCCTGCAATCCAAACAAAGAGAACTCTCTCTGGATCTAAAATAGCTAACTAATAATTTTTTATAGTAAGCTCGGCATTGTCTGTCTCCGATGCTGTTTATTTCAATTATTAGATCTTTAAATTTTAACTCCTTTAAGATATTATAAAAAATTTGAATGATTTGAATGTCAATAACCGAAGACTGTTCTCCAAAAATCTCAAATCCAAATTGCCAAAACTGGCGAAAACGGCCCGCCTGAGGTCGTTCGTATCGAAAAAAGGGGCCAAAGTACCATAGTTTTACTGGCTGGGGAAGGTTATACATCCCATGTTCAAGATAAGCCCTAACTACCGGGGCAGTCCCCTCAGGTCTTAAGGCCAAAAAATCTCCTCCCTTAGTCCTAAAAGTATACATTTGTTTTTCAACAATATCGGTAGAAACCCCGACTCCTTTTGAAAAAAGCTCTGCCTCTTCTAAAATCGGAGTTTCAATTTTTTGAAAATTATAAAAACCGGCAATGCTTTCACAGGTCTTTTCAATTTTTTGAAAATGGGGCTGATCTTCTGGTAAAATGTCATGCATTCCGCTAGGACTCCGAAGTTTGGGTTTTTTCATATTTAGTATTCGGGGACTTCAACTTTAGCCAAGGCAGTAAGTGGCCAGAGTTTTATAAAAACCTTGCCGATTATATTTTCTTTAGGAAGGACGCCCCACCGCCTGGAATCATAAGAAGAGGGTCGATTGTCCCCCAACACAAAATACTGACCTTCAGCTAAAGAAATTTGAAAGTCTCCCAGGGTCTCAGTTAAAGGAAGATATTTAGATTCATCTAAAACCTGGCTTTCCCCTTCCTTGGAAACTATAATTTTTCCATCCTCTATCTTTATCACCTCTCCCGGCAATCCAATTATTCTTTTTATAAAACGCTGGGAAGGCAAATTTGGAAATTTAAAAACAACCACCTCTCCTCTTTGGGGTTCGTTAAACCTGTAGGAAATTTCATCGATAATTAAATAATTGCCGTCTTGAAAATCTGGCTCCATTGATTGACCCCTCACCAAAAAGGGCTGAAAAATAAAATAGCGAATGGGAACTACGATCAGCAGAGCAATGATAACTATTTTTGTAATTTCCCAGATGAAAGAAAGAAAGTTTTTCATACTTTAATCATTATATCAAAATCTTTCGGTTTGGCAAGAGAAAATGATATAATAAACTAAAAAATCTATGATTTTGGTAATTGGTCTTGGCAATCCCGGCGGAAAATATAAAAATACTCGTCATAATGTTGGCTTTATAACAATTGACAATTTACAATTGACAATTGACAACTTTACAAATTGGAAAAAAGAAAAGAGATTATTAGCTGAAATCTCAAAAGGAAAAATAGATAATAAAGAAATTATCTTAGCCAAACCTCAAACTTTTATGAATTTTTCTGGAAAAGCGGTAAAGAAATTAATTTTCAATTTTCAATTTTCAATTTTCAATTTATGGGTTGTCCACGATGACATTGATTTACCTTTGGGAAAAATTAGAATAGCAATTGGCCGGGGTGGAGCCGGCCACAAAGGCGTGGAGTCAATAATTAAAGAATTAGGAACAAAAAACTTTATCAGATTCAGAATTGGTATTCAGCCAAAAACTGGTAAACCTAAAAACGTTGAAAGATTTGTTCTTCAAAAATTTACAAAAGAAGAAGAAGAAACCATTAAAGAGGTTATTAAAAAAACGATAAAAGCAATTGAGTTTTTTTTGAAACACAATTTAGAAAAAACAATGAGTAAATACAACATATAACTTACTTGAATGGAGATGTCAGATCAGATCATCACAAAACTTCTGATTGTCAGTATTACCCCCTACTTTTTAGAAAAAAGTAATTTTTGGTTTGAAAAAAATTTAAATAAAATTCTTCAAACCCAAAAAACCCAAACTTTCTGGGAGGATAACACCATATTTTTAGAAAAAAATCAAAGCTGTAATTTTTCTCAATTTTTAAGAAAACTGGATGAAATGGGTTATGAAAAAGTAATTCGGGTTTCAGAGCCCGGAGAATTTTCTCGCCGGGGAGGAATAATTGAGGTTTTCCCAATTAATTTAAATTATCCAATTCGTTTTGATTTTTACGGAAACCTAATCGAAAATATTGAAAGATTGCCCATTGAAATCAAAGACGAAAAGACAGTTAAAGAAATTTTAAAAAAGAGATTAAAATCTCAAAAAATATTTTCTGACTTAAAAGGATTAAAACCCGGAGATTATTTGGTCCATCTAGACCACGGCGTGGGAAAGTTTATTGGCCTTACAAAAGAAAAACCCCTTAATCAAAAAATGTCCGATCGGACATTATCTTACTACCAGATCGCGTATGCCCAAGGAGATAGATTATATGTTCCATTTGGCTTAGAGAGAAAACTATCACGTTACATTGGGTTTGTCGAACCTAAAATTTCAAGATTAAGCAGTCCTTTCTGGCAAAAAACTAAAAGAAAAATAAAAGAGGAGGCTGAAAAATTAGCAAAAGAGCTTTTAGAAATTTACGCCAAAAGAGAAATTGCCCAAAGGCCTCCCTGCTTTCCCGATTCAGAAATAGATGCCAAACTCGCCGGCACTTTTCTCTTTGAAGAAACTCCGGATCAGGTCCAGACAATGAAAGAAATTGAACAAGATCTTAAAAAGTTAGAGCCTATGGATAGGATTGTTTGCGGCGATGTTGGATTTGGAAAGACTGAAATTGCCCTAAGAACCATGGTTAAAAAAGTAAATTCAGGTTATCAGACAGCAATGATCTGCCCAACAACAATTTTAGCCAATCAACACTATCACAACTTTAAAAAAAGATTAAAGCAATTCCCCATAAGAATTGAGTTATTGTGTCGTCTGCAGCCAAAAACGGGTCAAAAAAAGATAATTCAAAATTTAAAGCGGGGGCAAATAGACATGGTAATTGGAACCCATCGGCTTTTATCTTCTGACGTTGAATTTAAAAACTTAGGACTTTTGGTAATTGATGACGAACAGAGATTTGGAGTAAACCAAAAAGAAAAATTAAAAAAATTAAGAACCTCTTTGGATGTCTTGTCTCTATCCGCCACTCCCATTCCCAGAACTCTTTATTTAGCCTTATCTTCTCTGAAAGAAATAAGTCTAATTCAAACTCCCCCACTGGGGAGATTAGCCATCAAAACCTTTATTTTGCCCTGGTCGGAAACCGTTATTAAAAAAGCAATTTGGGCTGAAATTTCTCGAGGAGGACAGGTTTATTTTTTATACAATCGAGTAGAGACAATCGAAACAGCCAAAAAGTTTTTAGAAGGACTAACGTCGGGTTTTAGACCAGAGGTAAAATTGGGGATTGCTCATGGAAGACTGAAAGAAAAAGAATTGGTAAAAGTAATGGCAGACTTTCAAAATAGAAAAATTGATGTTTTAGTAGCGACTACTATTATTGAAAATGGTTTAGATTTGCCAAATGTCAATACTTTAATCGTGGCTGACTCAACCAGATTAGGCTTAGCTGAAGCTTATCAAATCAGAGGCAGGATTGGCCGTTCTCACATTCAGAGCTTTGCTTACTTTCTTTACCCCCACACCAAACGAGGACAAATCGCCGAAGGCGATAAAATTAACGAAGTTAGTCCTCGTTATGGTGTGGAGGTGAACGGCAGTCACCTTTCAGAAAAAGCCGAAATGAGATTAGATGCTTTGAAAGAAGCTGAAGAACTGGGTTCTGGCTATAAAATTGCTTTAAAGGATTTAGAAATCCGCGGCGCCGGAAACATTTTAGGCAAAGAGCAATCAGGAAATATAAATCAAGTCGGCTTAAATTTATACTGTCAGATATTATCAGAAGCAATTGAGAAATTAAAAAGGAGTTAAAAAAAATATAACTCTTTTAATTCGGCGGAGAACTGTTCTCCGTCGGTTTTATTTTATCATTTTTAAAAATTCTTTTTCTGAAATAATTTTTACTCCTAATTTTTTGGCTTTCTCTGTTTTTGAACCGGGGGATTCGCCCACCACTACATAATCTGTTTCTTTGGAAACCGAAGAAGAAACTGCCCCCCCAAATGCTCTCACTTCGTTTTCAGCCTCATCTCTAGCCATAGTTTTTAAGGCTCCGGTAAAAACAAAAGTTTTTCTTTTTAATTGAGTTTTTATTTTTTGGGGAAAAATAATTTTCACTCCAGCTTTTAATAAATCTTTGATTAATTTTAAGTTTTTCTTATCTCTAAACCAAAAATATATGCTTTTAGCTACCACCTCGCCGATATCTGGAATTTTCTCAAGATCTTGTAAGTTAGCTTCTTTTAATTTATCAAGGGAACCAAAATAATTAGATATTGCAATCGCTATCTCTTCGCCAACGTGACGAATCCCTAAGCCATAGATAAACCTTGCCAAGGAGATTTTTTTTGCAATTTCAATAGATTCAATTAAATTTTTGGCTGATTTTTCGGCAAACCTTTTCAAGGGAATTAAGTCTCCTTCTTTTAGTTCAAACAAATCAGGGGTACTAAAAATTAAATTCTCGTCTATTAATTGATCAATAATCTTTGGTCCCAATCCTTCGATATCAAAAGCTTTTTTTGAAGCAAAATGGTATAAAAATTCTCTTTTTATGGCTCCGCAGTTTCGATTTTTGCATCGCCAAACTGCTTCTCCAGATGGTTTAACTAAGTTCCGGCCGCAAACCGGACATTTTTCGGGAAAATGAAATTCTTTTTCTTTTCCTGTCCTGAGCTCTTTTAAAACTTTAGCAACGGCTGGAATCACATCGCCCGCCCTTTCAACAATAACCGTATCTCCAATTTTTACTCCCGATCTTTTTATTTCATCTTCATTGTGCAAAGTGGCTCGAGTAATGGTTACCCCCCCAACCTCAACCGGCTCCAAGTGAGCAACCGGTGTTATAGCTCCCGTTCTTCCTATCTGCAGTTTTATATCCAAAACTTTAGTAGTGGCTTGTTTTGGAGAAAATTTAAAAGCCCTGATTCCCCGAGGGCTTTTCCCTACCACTCCCAATTTTTTAAAAAGCGAATTGTTGTCCACGTTCACCACCACCCCATCAATTTGAAAAGGAAGAGTTTCTCTTTTTTTGGCTATTTCTTTCCGATAATCTACGACCTCATTTAAATTTTTACATTCTTTTCCCAGATCGGTAATAAAACCTAGGACCGGCAAAATTTGATGTTCTTGAGAGTGTTGGGTTTGACCAAAATCAGTCACTATATCGTAAGCCAAAAATCTAAGGGGCCGAGAAGCAGCTAATTTTGGGTCTAATTGTCGGATGGAACCCGCGGCTAAATTCCTGGGGTTAGCATAGATTTTTTCTCCTCTTTTTTTTAATTCTTCATTCAGCTTTCCAAAGTCTTTTTTTCCCATAAAAACCTCTCCCCTGATTTCAATTTTTCCTCTTTTGATTAATTTTTTAAGATTTTCCTCAATCTCTGTATTTGGCAATTTACCATGAACCTCTAATTTCAGGGGGATGCTCTCGATTGTTTTTAAATTTTGGGTAACATCCTCCCCCACCAGACCATTTCCCCTGGTGGCTCCGGTAGTAAATAAGCCATTCTTATAAATTAAAGTGATGGCAAATCCATCAATCTTTAGTTCGGCAAAATAATCAAAGGCAGTAGATGGAATTAATCTTTTTAAATAATCTTCCCAATCTTTAAGTTCCTCAGCAGAGAAAACATCCTCAATGGAAAGCATCGGAACTTTATGTTTTACTTTTTCAAATCCTTCCAGGGGTTTGCCAGCCACTCTTTGAGTTGGAGAATCGGAAGTAATAAACTCTGGAAATTTTTGTTCTAATTTATAAAGTTCGTGTTTTAAAGAATCTAAGGCGGCATCAGAAATTTCGGACTTATTCAATACGTGATATAAATACCGATGATGGTTAATCACCTTTTTGAGTTTCTCAATTCTCTGTTTAACTTCTTGTTTGGTCACAGCCATTAATATATTTTAAATCATTTTGCCCCATAGTGAAAGTTGGACTTTTGGCGCAATTTTCGATACGAAACTTGTTGAATTTTAAAAATTGTTTTAAGATTTGGAAATGCTAAATGAAATCAAAGAAATTTCAATAAAAGACGGAGCTTATCCAAAAATTTTAAAGAAAATAAAAAACTCGCCAAAAATTCTTTACGCTAAAGGAAAAATTTTGCCCGAGGAAAATTGTTTTGCCGTGGTTGGAACCAGATTGTGCTCCAGCTACGGAAAGCAGGTGGCTCTGGAAATTGCCGGTGATTTAGCTGAAGCTGGATTAACAATTGTCTCCGGTCTTGCTCCGGGAATTGATACATTTTCCCATCAGGCTGCCCTGGAAAGCGGAGGAAGAACAATTGCCGTCTTGGGAACCGGCCTGGACGAAAAAAGCATATACCCTCAAACCAATTTAAAATTAGCAGAAAAAATTATTGAATCTGGCGGCTGTTTAATTTCTGAATACCCACCCGGAACTTGCGGATCCAAATTTACTTTCCCCCAAAGAAATAGAATAATTTCCGGTCTTTCTTTGGGGGTTTTAGTGATAGAAGCCAAGCAAAAGTCAGGAGCTTTAATCACCGCGGAGTGGGCAAAAAAACAAGGAAGGAAAGTTTTTGCTGTTCCCGGCCCAATCCATTCTTCAAACTCTAAGGGTTGTCATTATTTAATAAAGCAAGGAGCATGGTTGGCTGAAAACGCTAATGATATTCTAAAAGAACTAAATTTAGGCCTGTCGGAACCTAGTTCCGACAGGCAAGTAACCGGAGAGACTCTCGAAGAAAATTTAATTTTGAACTCATTAAAAGAGGAGGGATTATACATCGACAAAATTATTGAAAAAACTAAGTTACCCCCACAAAAAGTTGTAAGCTGCCTTGTTATTTTGGAAATAAAAGGTAAGATAAGAAACTTAGGAAACAATATCTATGCAATTAATACTCGTTGAGTCACCAACCAAATCAAGAACTCTCCAGGATTTTCTGGGTCCCAAATATCGGGTTCTCTCTTCTTATGGTCACATTAGAGATTTACCGGAAGATGAACTTGGAATTGATATTGAAGAGAATTTTAAACCAAAATATATTATCCCAGAAAAAGCTAAAAAGATTGTTCAAAGTTTAGCCAAGGAAAGTCAAAAAGCCGAACTCACTATTTTGGCTACTGATCCCGATCGGGAAGGCGAAGCCATTGCTTGGCATTTGGCTCAGATTTTGAATTTAGACGGAGAAAAACCTTACCAGCGAATTGTTTTTCATGAAATTACCAAATCAGCAATTGACCAAGCCCTTAAAAATCCAAGGAAAATTGATATGAATCTGGTCGATGCTCAACAAACAAGAAGGATTTTGGATAGAATTGTCGGCTATAAATTATCTCCATTTTTATGGAAAAAAATAGCCAGGGGTCTTTCTGCTGGAAGAGTTCAATCGGTGACAGTAAGGTTAGTTGTTGAGCGCGAACGAGAAATACAAAATTTCATACCGCAAGAGTACTGGACTATTATCGCCCAGCTCAAAAAAACCAACGAGAACGTTTCTCGTTGGTTTGAGTCTATATTAGTCAAAAAGGATGATAAAATTATTCCGAAACTGGGAATCAAAACTAAAAAAGAGGCAGATGAAATTGTAAAAGATCTGGAGGGAGCAGAATATAAAGTTCAAAGCGTTGAAAAAAAAGAGGTAAAAAGGAATCCCCTGCCGCCTTTTACAACTTCTACTTTACAACAAGAAGCTTGGCAAAGATTTCATTTTCCAGCCAAATTTACAATGGGGGTTGCCCAACAACTTTATGAAAAAGGACTAACGACGTATCACCGAACAGATTCTCTAAATCTTTCTGATTTATCTTTATTTGCGGCTAAAAAATTTATTACCGAAAAATATGGCAAAAATTATTGGGCAGGCTTTTTGAGAAAATATAAGGCAAAAGGTAGAGTCCAAGAAGCCCATGAGGCAATAAGACCGACTTTTGCCGATGGAACTCCAGAAACACTAAAAGCCAAATTAGATGAGCAAGGTTTTCGACTTTATGATTTAATTTGGCGAAGATTTATTGCGTGCCAGATGGGTCAGGCAATTTTTGATTCAACAACTGTTGACATCGAGGCAAAAAATCCTGCCCCGTACCGAACCGAAGGTTCTGGTGCGGGGTACGGCTTTCGTGCAACGGGACAGATTTTGAAATTTGATGGCTTTTTAAAGGTTTACCAAATCAAGTTTGAAGAAAACGAGCTGCCTCCGCTTGAAAACGATGAAATTTTAGAGCTGTTAAAATTAATCCCTTCTCAACATTTTACTCAACCCCCTCCTCGCTATTCAGAAGCCACTCTAATTAAAGCTCTGGAGGAAAATGGAATTGGGAGACCTTCAACTTATGCTCCGATATTATCTACTGTTCAGGAAAGAAATTATATTGAAAAAGACGAAAATAGAAAATTTAAACCAACCGAAATTGGAACCGTAGTTAACGATCTTTTGGTGGAACACTTTCCAAAAATTGTTGATATTAAATTTACGGCCGAGATGGAGGAATCGCTTGACGAAATTGCCAAAGGTTCAAAAAAATGGACGCCAATAATTCAAGAATTTTATATCCCCTTCGAAGAAAACCTGAAGCATAAATATGAGGAAGTTTCTAAAAAAGAATTTACCGAAAAACCAACTAAAAAAATCTGTCCAAAATGCAAAGCTTCTTTGGTAATCAGATTGGGGAAATTTGGAGAATTTTATGCCTGTTCTAAATTCCCGAAGTGTAAATACACCGAGTCCCTTGAAAAAAATACTTTGGGCATTAAGTGTCCAAACTGCAAAAGCGGAGAAATCACGGAGAAAAGAACTAAAAAGAGAAAAATATTTTATGGCTGTTCCAATTGGCCAAAATGCGATTTTGCTTTATGGGATAAACCCATTAATGAAACCTGTCCAAAATGCGGTTCTTTACTGGTAGAAACAAAAAGGAAACAAATCAAATGCTCAAAGAA
>PCWJ01000024.1:24499-29921 GCA_002787295.1 Candidatus Nealsonbacteria bacterium CG11_big_fil_rev_8_21_14_0_20_37_68 | reverse complement strand
AACCTGCCTCGCTCCGCCAGTCGGCGGAGCTCGGCAGAACCTTGATTCGCTAATGTATAAACATATAATCTTGAATTAAAAAATAAAAATGGACCTATTTCTAAACTGAAAAAGCGCCACATCTGACGTGGCGCTTTGACAGTTTTAAAAGAAGGATCACCTCCCATTTTCTTAGGCGTTTTTTCTCCTACTTAAAGGGCAAGAGTTACAAGTAGTGGAAAGGCAGCTGCTACAAGAACTTCCCCCTAAACTAAACTCCCCTTCAGAACTTTTGGAAGAAGCTGAAAAAGTGGAAAATATTCGCTCAACAGAATTTCCGCAACTCGGGCATAGGGCGGGATTTGAAGCTTGACTCATCGGCCTCATTAATTCAAATTTGTGCTTGCAATTTAGGCAGAAATATTCATATATAGGCATTCCTCCCTCCTTTATTTTTATCACTTTGTATCGGAATTTCGAAATTCCGATACAAAAATATGCTAAAACCGCCTTCCAAGACACCTTGTAAAAGTGCTGACTTTGAATTATAATGTAGGATAATTCAGGTTATGTCAACCCAAACCCTTCAAGAAATTATAAAGGAAAGCTCTAACCCAAAACTGATTAAGAAGGCTTTTGAATTTGCCGAAACTGCTCATCAGGGGCAAAAAAGGGAATCGGGAGAAAATTATATCATCCATCCTTTAAAAGTTGCTGAGACTTTGAGCAAAATGAAACTCGACCCCCAGACGGTAGCAGCTGGATTTTTGCATGATGTTCCGGATGATACCCAAAAAACCTTCCAAGACCTTGAAAAAGAATTCGGAAAAGAAATTTCCTTTTTGGTCGAGGGAGTGAGTAAATTGGGGAAACTTCGTTATCCAAAAAATGGAATTCTAGCTCCTCCTATCGAACAAAGAAAAGAAACGCCCGTTGATCTTAGGGCCGAAAATTTAAGAAAAATGTTTTTTGCTATGGCCGAGGACCTAAGAGTGATATTGATAAAGCTGGCCGATAGATTACACAATATGCAAACCTTAAATGCTCTTCCTCCTCAAATCCAAAAAAGGATTGCTCTGGAAACCCTGGAAATTTTCGCACCCATTGCCGAGAGACTGGGAATGGGGGAAATGAAGGGCAACCTTGAGGACTTAGCTTTCCCCTATCTTTATCCAAAAGAATATCAATGGCTGCAAAACACCGTAAAAGAAAAATACGAAGAAAGAACTAAATATCTTGAAAGCGTAAAGCCGGTCTTGGTCGAGATTTTAAAAAAAGAGAAAATAAAGCCAATTGATCTTCATACCAGGGCAAAACATTATTGGAGTTTATATCAAAAACTTTTGAGATATGATATGGATCTGGAAAAAATTTATGATTTGGTTGCCCTGAGAATAATTAACAAAGATGTCGAAACTTGCTACAAAACCCTGGGAATAATCCACAAGTACTGGAAACCTCTGCCCGGCCGAATTAAAGACTACATTGCCTTGCCCAAACCAAACGGCTACCGAGCCCTCCATACTACCGTTTTCTGCCTTGACGGAAAAATCACCGAATTTCAGATAAAAACCCCTCAGATGCATCAGGAGGCCGAATACGGAATTTGTGCTCATTGGGCTAAAAAAGAAAGGGTGGATTTAAAAGCCGGCATCGAAAAATTCGCCTGGGTCAGCCAATTAAGAGACTGGCAAAAGGAAATAACAAAACCAAAAGAATTTTGGGAAGGTTTAAAAATTGATTTTTTTAAAAATCGGATTTTCGTTTTCACTCCTAAGGGAGATGTAATTGACCTCCCGGAAGGAGCCTGTCCAATTGATTTTGCTTATGCGATTCATACCGAAATCGGTGACCATTGCGCTGGAGCTAAAATAAACGGCAAACTTAGCTCTCTTTCTCAATCTCTTAAAAATGGGGATGTGGTAGAAATTATTATCGACACCTCCAAAAAACCTTCTCGAGATTGGCTGGAGTTAACCAAAACCAGCCTAGCTCGTTCTCATATTAAAAACTGGTTTAAAAAAGAATCGCATCCCGAAAATTTAAATCGGGGAATTAAATTATTAGACGAAGAATTTAAACAAATTCGAGGCATACGCTTCCAGCAAGTGCCTCAAGGAAAAAAAGAGGAACTCCTTAAAACTTTCCCTTATAAAGACTTAGAAAGTCTAATAACAGCAGTAGGAGAAGGAGAAATTTCTCCCAATGAAATTCTTAAAAATTTATTTAAAGAAAAAGAGATATTTTTACAAAGACCTCTTTCCAAAAAAAGCGCCCCAAGGCCCGAATCAAAAACCCAGGGAATTTTTTTGGCCGGTCAAACCGGAATTCAAATTCGCTTAGCTAAATGCTGCCTGCCTCAATCTGGAGATGAAATTGCAGCCTACATTACCCAAACTCGAGGGGCTTCGGTACACAAAGCTAATTGTAAAAATTTAACAAATGCTCAAAAAAAATGGCCCCTAAAAATTATTGAGGCCTCTTGGAAATCCCCCGAAAAGATGATTTGGCAAGTTTCCTTAAAAATAAAGGCCCAAGACCGAATAGGACTATTTAGCGACATAACTTCCACCATCAGTAGTTTGGGAATAAATATTTTAAGTCTTGAAGCCGAATCTCAGCCAAAAAACTTACCGGCGACCATAAATGCAGAAGTTGAAATTTCGGGATTAGAAGAATTAGACAGGGTCTTTCGTCAATTAAAACAGGTTAAAGGAATAATAGATGTAAGAAAGGTTTAGCCCCCCACCATAACGAGGACTGACTTCGTTAATTTTATCGCGCCTTGGGCGATTTGTCCTCGTTTGGTGTGGGGGTTAGATTTTGGGTTTTAGGTTTTTAAGAAATCGTTCAATTTCTTTTTTGGTGTTAAAGAAAATGATTAATTTAGGTTTTCCGGCTTCAATCCTAATTTTTAAATCAGAAATCTGTAAGGCTTCCCTAAATTTTTCTTCCAAATTTTTAATCTCTTCTAATAGGTTAGTTGAAATTTTTTTGGGAAAGGGTTTATAGACTTCTATTTTTTGAACCAAACTTTCTACTTCTCTTACATTTAAACCATCCCTTAAGGTTTGAGAAAAAACAATTTTTTGCTTCTCGGGGATTTTCGCTCCCAGTATTGCCCTGGCATGACCTTCCGTAATTTTCTGCTCCCTTAGAGCTGTTTTTATTTCTTCCGGCAAATCCAAGAGTCTCATTGTATTGGCTACCGCTTCCCGACTCGTCCCGCAAACCCTGGCAATGTCTTTCTGTAAAAAACCGAATTCATCGTGTAGTCTTTGAAAAGCATCTGCTTTTTCCATCGGATTTAAATCCAGCCTCTGAACGTTTTCAATTATTGATAGTTCTAATTTTTCTCTCTCGGGAGCTTGGCGAATTATTACCGGGACCTGGGAAAACCCGGCCATTTTTGCCGCCATCAGCCTTCTTTCTCCGGTAATTAACTGGTATTCGATTTCTCCCTCCTTCTCTATTCTGGTAACAACTAGAGGTTGTAAGATTCCATAATCTCTGATTGATTGGGCAAGAGTTTTTAAACCCTCTCGGTCAAATTCTTTTCGGGGCTGATAAGGATTGGAGATTATTTTTTCAATTTCAATAGAAAAAACTGCTTCCTTTTTTTCTTCGGATTTTTCGCTTAATTTTTGAGATTTTTTTGGGATTAAGGATTCCAAGCCTTTACCAAAAGTATTTTTCATGAAATAATGAGGCAACTACCAAAGACCTAAGCAGAATTTCTTGGTGGGAAATTCTGCGGTCCTCCGAAGCAGGTTGCCGAATTGGGTAATTCTTCTTTTTCCAGCCTAATTATTTCTTCGGCCAATTCCCGGTAAGCCAAACAAGCCTTGGAGACCGGGGCATAATCAAAAATAGTCTTCCTGAATTTTGGGGCTTCGGCTAATTTAATGCTTCTGGGAATTTTTGTCTCAAAAATATATCCCGGGAATTTTTTTCTTATTTCCTCGGTTACTTCTCGAGAAAGACGATTTCTTTTATTATACATTGTCAACAAAACACCGGTAATTTTCAAATCCTGCTCAAGATTATTCCTTATCAAATCAACGGTCTCCAGTAATTGACCAAAACCCTCCACGGCTAAATATTCACATTGAACCGGAATTAAAACTTCGTTTGCTGCACAAAGGGCATTAATGGTTAAAAGGCCCAAACTGGGAGGAGAATCAATGATAACAAAATCATAATCTTTGCTAATTTTTTCCAAAACTTGTTTAAGTTTAAATTCCCGGTCTTTTAAATTCACTAATTCTACTTCCGCTCCGGCCAAATCCTGGGAAGAGGGCAAAATCTCATATCTCAAAAAGGCGGTTTTTTGAACTATGGCTCTGGGACCGACTTGACCCATTAAGACATGATAGATAGAAAGAGGCAGGTCTTTAGGATTAATTCCCAAAGAAATTGTAGCATTGGCCTGATGGTCAAAATCCACCAATAAAACTTTTTTTCCCAAAGCAGCTAAAAAAACCGGAAGGTTTACCGCGACATTGGTTTTTCCCACCCCTCCTTTATTATTAGCTATGCAGATCACTCGAGCCATTAAGACAAATTAACACGATTTTAAAAATTTGGCAATTTTAAAATTTACAAAAAGCCAAAATTTTGCTAAAATTAGTGTTAAGCCGGAGTGGCGGAACTGCTATACGCGATGGATTCAAAATCCATTGCTCGCAAGAGCGTGAGGGTTGGACTCCCTCCTCCGGCACACTATTTTATGCCAAAGGGTCGCGAATATCAAAGATTCCAATAAAAAGTCCGGTTTCTGCCGGACTTTTTATTGCCCCGAAATCACCACTTTTCTTCTTTTTCTAATTTTTAATTTCCCCCTGGCATATAATTTAATTCCCTGGCACAAAATCTCTTCTTCTTTTTTGTGAATTCTCTTTTGCAAAGAGCGAATCGTGTCTTGGGGTTTTATTTCTACTACTCTTTGTAAAATAATAGGACCGGTATCTACTCCGGGGTCAACAAAATGCAGGGTGCAGCCGGTATATCTCACCCCCAAATCCATTGCCTGTTTTTCCGCATTCATACCGGGAAAAGCCGGGCACAAAGAGGGATGAATATTTATTACCATATTTGGAAATTGTTTTAAAAATTCGTCTGACATTATTAAGTCCCAGCCGGCCATAACAATAAAATTTATTTTTCTCTTTTTCAGAATTTTAGCTAACTTTAAATTGTAGCTTTTGCGGCTTTTGCCCCGTTCCTTCCAATCCGAAAGCCGGAAATAAAAAGCCTCAATTCCCCATTTTTTAGCCATATCAATTCCAGGGGATTCTTTTTTATGCGAAACAACCAAAACCAAATCAAGATTTTTGATTTTTTGACAGCATTTATAAATCGCCGGCAACCTTCCTCCTCTGCCAATTAATGCCGCTAATTTTACCGGAGCACATAATTTTTTATGTGCTCGGTGAATTTTTTT
>PCWJ01000024.1:22048-24484 GCA_002787295.1 Candidatus Nealsonbacteria bacterium CG11_big_fil_rev_8_21_14_0_20_37_68 | reverse complement strand
CATTTTCTTAAAATTCTTGGTTTTGAACCGGTCAAATCTATCACTTTTGACGGTTTTGCTTTTTTTAAATTTCCGGCATCAATTATTAAATCCGGTTGGTGTTTTTGATTTTTAAATTGTTTTAACACTTCTTTAATTTTGGTTGAGGCGGGTTTACCGGAAATATTGGCTGAAGTCTCGGCCAAGGGTAAATTAAGTTTTTTGAGTAAAACATTTAAAAAATTGTAATTGGGGGCTCTAATTCCTATTTTGTTATCTTGAGAAACAATCCCTTTTGGAAAATTTTTTTTATTTCTTATCTCTAGCACCAGAGTAATCTTTGGATTTTTTAAAAATTTTTCTTGGTTTTTATCAATCTTGGCAAATTTTCTTGCCATTTTTATGTCCTTTACAAAAATTGGCAAGGGCTTTCCTTTTGGTCTTTTTTTAATTGTAAAAATCCTTTTAACCGCTTTTTTATTCAAAGCATCGCAACAAAGCCCATAAACTGTATCGGTCGGACAAACTATAATCTCGCCCTTTTTTATTGACCGAGTGGTAATTTTTAAAATTTCTTGATGGCTCTTTTGGGTTAATTGGAGTCTTTTCATCTATTAATAGTTTATCGCAGTTTCTTGAAATGAAAAAGGCCAGAGAAAACGGAATTCTCCAGCCTTATTTCTTTGGGCTAATATCCTGAAAAAAAACAACTTAACCTTGGTGAAAGAGGAAGTATCTTTATGTGCTTTAATCTTTTTTTTCACCGCATGTTTTACCATATCATTGCTTTCTTGGCTTTCAATCTCTCTTAATAATGGATTTCTGCAATCTTGCTGCCAAAGTTTGTCATTTTGTCTTTTTTAACAGAAACTATTCTCACGGCACTCTCCATTCTCCTGCAAGGATTGGGTTTGGGTATATTTCCAGTGTCCCTATTTCTGTAAAAGCCTTTGGTTTGCAAACCCTAACAGTTGCTCCATGAGGCATTTGCCAATCGCCTGGTTTGATATCAGCAGTTTCATACTGAAAAAATACCCAACTGTTAAAGTCGGTCATATCCTCTCCAATTTGCATAGCCGGGAAAAAATGAACAAAATTACTCTCCACTAGTATCGCTATGCCTCGAAAAACAGGTAAGTGAAAGGCATCTGAGCAGTATTCGCAGTACCATTTTTCGTCACTATCTCTGAAATAATAAATGTCTAAAGGACAAGGAATATCGCCACAGAGTAGACAATATCTTATTCCGGTGCTCTCCCCGCAGTGACAAAGCCATTGTAAAGAAGGATGGGGGTCAAGGAAGGGATTCCAGTCTGGAGGAGATTGGGAATTTGGATCTCCTCTGCTTAGAAATGGGGTCCGACCTATTGTACAAGTCCATAACTCTATAATTTTCACAGCTAGCTCTCTTCGGTCTTGGTATGACAGATTCCACCAATCTCTCGCTACTGCTCCGCTGGTAAGGTAAGGAAAAAGTTCATCTTTGCTCATGCTCAGATAGTCTGGTTCTGAAGGAGTATATTGAGGAATTATAAGCTCACAAGGAGCAGACACTACCACCCAGTAATACTGGTCGGGCTTCAGGGTAAGAAGAGTATTCTGGGTAAACCCCGAAATGTAGTATTTCCACTCTCCAGTGGTCTCATCCAGCCAGAAAACTTCAAACCAATCAACAGGACAGATTACCTTATTCAAATTTACTGCTATACTCAAGAATGGTCTCCCCGCGCCCGGGTAAGGAGCGATTAATGACTGATGACCGATTGGACATTTCCATACAATTTGACTGGGTTCTAATAGAAAAATAGAACTGCCTGACGATCCATTAACCTGAATAGTGTAATTTCCTGCACTAGAAAGATTGTTTTGTGCTGTGGTAATTGCCAGCCCGCCGTATGCTGAAAATGATATTAGCCAGACCCATGTAACAAGCAATAAAAGAGGGAGTGGGTTTTTCGGCAAGCGGTACTTCATCCATTTCTGCCATTGCTTCTTTTTCCAGATTGTTAGCATTCTCGCACCTCCTTTCTATTTTACTTTTTATGAAACTATACTTATCTTTTTGAAAGCAATCGTCTTATTTTTTTTCTTTTTTGTTAAAGAGCTACGAAACTTTTAAAAGAAAACTAAATTGCTAATTGAACAATTTTACTGCCACCAGTAATATTATGACTCAGGTTATCTTTTCCTCATCTTTTCTTCCTTGATTTCACTAATTTAGTTGACTTTTTCTTAAGGATACACCTAAATTAAATTTTTGTTAAATCCATGTACGTGAAGGGTATATGGGTTACACTTTGTGGTATTTTTGGTGGAACTCAAAAGGGGTAAGGTAATCAAGGCTCTGGTGGGATTTCTCAAATTTTAAGACCCTTTCTATCCCTAATTTTACCAGATTTTGGAGCTTTTTGGGTGTTACGATGTATCTCATCATCTTCAGTTTTGAAAAAAGGAAGA
>PCWJ01000024.1:1412-22025 GCA_002787295.1 Candidatus Nealsonbacteria bacterium CG11_big_fil_rev_8_21_14_0_20_37_68 | reverse complement strand
TCGCAGATTCTTGATTCGCTAAGGTATAAACATATAATCTTGAATTAAGAACCTGCCTCGCTTCGCTCGGCAGAACCTTGATTCGCTATTGTATAAATATATAATCTTGAATTATGTTAATTGATACCCACGCCCACCTTAATTTTAATGCTTTTAAGGATGATGGAGATGAAATTATCCGTCGCTGTTTAACTAATCACATCTGGCTAATAAATGTTGGTTCACAATATAAAACCTCTAAACGGGCGGTGGAAATCGCTAAAAAATACAAAGAGGGAGTTTATGCCGCAATTGGTCTACATCCAATACATTTGGAAACTGGATTGGTAAAAACAAAAATCGATGTCGAAGAAATCGAATTTAAGACCCAAGAGGAGGACTTTGATACTTCGAAGTATAGAAGTTTGGCCAAATCTAAAAGAGTAGTAGCCGTTGGCGAAATTGGTCTAGATTATTACTATCGGCCAAAAACTAAAAGAAGATTAGAATTATTTAAAGAGAAACAAAGAACCGTTCTCTGTAAGCAGTTGGATTTGGCTAACGAATTAAATCTGCCGATAATTTTTCACTGCCGAATGGCCCACCAAGATCTCCTTGAAATTTTAAAATCCGACTCCCCACCAAAGTTTGGTAGGGGGCAAAATTCAAAACTGCGAGGTGTGGTTCATTGTTTTACTGGTAATTGGGAACAAGCTCAAAAATATTTGGAAATGGGATTTTATTTAGGTTTTAATGGAATAATTTTCAAACTTGATTTTGACGAAATAATTAAAAAAGTGTCTTTGGATAGAATTCTAATCGAAACTGACTGTCCCTACCTGACTCCCCCGCCAATGACTGGTCGCAACGAACCCTTGTATGTAAAATATGTCGCTGAAAGAATTGCCAAAATAAAAAATTTGAGTTTTGAAGAAATGGCCAAAATTACTACTGACAATGCTAAAAAATTATTCAAAATCTAATATTCCGAATTGGTATGTAATTACCGGTGGGCCTTCTTCAGGGAAGACAACGGTTCTGAAAGAATTAGAAAAACTGGGATATATCATTTATCCTGAGGCAGCCCGGGTTTTTATTGATAAAGAAATAGCTAATGGTAAAACATTAAAAGAAATTAGGGGCGACGAAGCCGACTTTCAAAGAAAGGTTTTAAAAATTAAAATAGAGGTAGAGAAAGCGGTGCCAAAAAATAAAATTGTCTTTTTTGACCGGGCTATTCCAGATAGCCTCGCCTATTATCAAATTTGTGGGCTCGATTCAAATGAAATTTTAAAATTCTGCCGAAAGAAAAAATATCGAAAAATATTCCTTTTTAAGCAACTTCCTTTTGACCGAGATTATGCCAGGGTTGAGGATGGCAAAACCATTAAAAAATTGAACAAACTTTTAAAAGAAAGTTACAAAAATTTAGGTTATGAAGTAATTGAGATTCCAGCCATGTCAGTTGAAGAAAGATTAAAAAAAATTTTAAGTGAAATAAAAAAGTAAAACTATGATTACTTATACTAAAGTCGGCGTAAATAGAAAATTAAGAGAAAAGGCAAAACGAGGACTCAAAAGTTTTGAGTTGACTTATAAATTTCAAAAACAGGGAAAAATAATCAAGACCGCCTTTAATATTCTTTATCCAATTTCTAAAAATCTCTATCAAACTAAAGTTTGTGATGGAGTTGGAACAAAAGTTTTACTGGCCCAATTGGCTAATAAACATGACACAATAGGAATTGACGCTGTGGCAATGGTTGTTAACGATTGTATAAGGTGCGGTGCCAGACCAATAGCAATTACTGACATGATTGATATAAAGAAATCAGAGCCGAAGGTTTTGGGAAAAATCCAAAAAGGGCTGATTTTAGGAGCAAAAGAAGCTGATTGCCCAATTGTCGGAGGAGAAATAGCCGATGTACCAGAATTATTAAATGCTATTTATCATATAAACTGTGATTGCATTGGGGAGGTAGAAAAGCAAGATATAATTACTGGCCAAAATTTAAAACCAGGAAATATTGTCATTGGCCTTCAGAGTTCAGGAATTCACTCCAACGGCCTAACTCTTGCTAGAAAAGTTCTTTTTCAAGAATGGGGTGGAAAATATGACATATTTGATAAACTAAAGGGATTGGAGAAATCCATAGTTTACGAATGTCTTACACCAACAAAAATTTATGTTAAACCATTTTTAAAAGTTACTGAGAAGTTTGAAATTTTAGGGGCGGTTCATATTACTGGAGATGCTTATTTAAAGTTTAAGAAATTAATGGAAAATTTTGGCTTTGAATTTTTTAATTTCAAACCCCAGCCAATTTTTAATTTGATTCAGCAAACCGGAAAAATTAGTTTAAAAGAAATGTTTAGCGTTTTTAATATGGGTTGGGGTTTAGCAATTGTTATTAATAAAAAAGATATCAATGATATTTTGGATTTGTTAAAGGAGGAAAAAGTTAAAGCCGAAGTAATTGGGAAGGTTATCAAAGAAAAGAAAATTATCATCAATTACCAAAATCAAAAAATAATTTTATAAAACTTAAATAAGAACCTGCCTCGCTCCGCCAGTCGGCGGAGCTCGGCAGAACTCCCGCACCAGAGCAAAGCCCAGCACTAGAGCAGAGCTCAGTGCTGGACAGTCCCGAAGTGAGCTTCGCTCTACTTCGGGGCACGGTGCGGGACTAATCCCGTAGACAGCTTCGCTGTTCTACGGGGCTTGATTCGCTAATGTATAAATATATAATCTTGAATTATGAATTATAAAAAATTTATTAATGAAAAAATTAAAGAAATTAAAGAGACCGTTGGGGGAGAAAAAGCTATAAGCGTTCTTTCTGGTGGGGTTGATAGCTCAACGGTAACTGTTTTAGGATACAGAGCTTTGGAAAGTAGGTTAAAAACTATTTTTATAGATAATGGCTTAATGAGAAAAGGGGAGCCAGAAAATGTTGTTAAAACTTTCAAGAAACTTGGAATAAAAGTTGAGGTGATAAATGCCAAAGAAAAATTTTTCAGGGTTTTAAAAGGGAAAACTGATCCCGAAGAAAAGAGAAAAATTATTTCCGATGTCTTTTATGGGGATGTTTTTAAGAAAATCCTCGAAAAAAATAGAGTCAAATTTTTGTTACAGGGGACAAACTTAACCGACATCGAAGAGACTGTGGCTGGAATTAAATTCCAACACAATGTTTTAGAGCAAATAGGAATTTCCACAGAAAAGAAATTTGGTTACCGTCTTTCCGAACCTTTAATCGAACTTCGAAAAAATGATATAAGGAAAGTCGCCAAACTCCTCGGTTTGCCTGAAGAAATCCATCAAAGAATTCCTTTTCCCGGCCCAGCCCTAGCAACCAGAGTGATTGGTGAAGTAACTCCTGAAAAAATTGAGATTATCAGAAAAGCGACCACTATTGTTGAAAGAGAATTAAAAAATTCAGGCGCTTTTCAATATTTCCCAGTTTTATTGCAAGACAAATCTACCGGAGTGAGAAATAAAAAGAGAGAATTGGGAAACATTATTATATTAAGGTGTGTTGAAAGCAAAGATGCCAGAAAAGCTACCCCAACCAAACTTTCTTGGAGGGTTTTAGAAAAAATTACTAAGAGGTTAACAACTGAAATCCCAGGAGTGAATCGAGTCTGTTACGACCTAACTCCCAAACCGCCAGCCACAATAGAATATATTTAAACCTTTGGGACGCGAGGCGCTTTCGCGATCAGGTCGCGAGGCGTTTTCGCGAAGCGAAACGCCCCGCGACCGAGCGAAACGCCCCGTCCTTGAAAATATTAAAATTTAGCGTCGGTTTAGCATCGGTTTGAAAAAACCGATTTTTTATGATAAATTAAAAAAACTAAACATGGAATACAATCCTCAAAAAATAGAGGGGAAATGGCAGAGAATTTGGGAAAAAGAAAAGTTATTTAAAGCAAAGGATATTTTTAAAAAGCCTAAATTTTATTGTTTAGATATGTTTCCTTACCCATCGGCTGAAGGAATTCACGTTGGGCACCTGAAGGGTTACACTTTTTCCGATGTGATATCCAAAAAGAAAACAATGGAAGGATTCAATGTTTTGCACCCCATGGGGTTCGACGCCTTTGGTTTACCGGCTGAAAATTTTGCAATCAAAACCGGGGTCCCACCAGCAAAATTAACCAGTAGGTCAATTAAAAACATAAAACAACAATTAATTTCGGCAGGCTTCGGCTACGATTGGCAAAGAGAAATCTGCACCTGTAATCCTGACTATTACAAATGGACCCAATGGATGTTTTTACAACTTTACAATGCCGGTTTAGCCTATAAAAAAGAAGCGCCGGTAAATTTTTGCCCTTCCTGCAAAACAGTTCTGGCTCGAGAACAGGTAATTGATGGCAAATGCGAAAGGTGTGATAGTTTAGTTGAAAAAAAATATTTAAACCAGTGGTTTTTCAAGATTACTGATTATGCCGAAAGATTATTAAATGATTTAAATAAAATTGATTGGCCGGAAAAAGTTAAGCTGATGCAGAAGAATTGGATTGGTAAATCAGAGGGAACAGAAATATATTTCAAAATTTACAGGGGTTCAACCCCTGTAAATTTGCCGGTTTTTACAACAAGGATGGATACTTTGTTTGGGTGTACCTATGTGGTTATTGCACCCGAACACCCTATTGTCTCAAATCTCCTGGACGCGAAGCGGACTCCCCGTAGGGTTGCATCTCAAATCTCAAATCTCAAAGAAATTGAAAAGTATATCGAAGAAGCCAAAAAGAAAACCGAGATTGAAAGAGTGGCTGAGGATAAAGAAAAAACTGGAATTGAGATTCGGGGAATAAAGGCAATCAATCCAGTTAATAATCAAGAAGTTCCAATTTTTGTTGCCGATTACGTTCTAATGGAATACGGCACCGGCGCCATAATGGCCGTTCCCGCTCACGACCAAAGAGATTTTATTTTCGCTAAAAAACGTGGATTAGAAATGATTGAAGTGATAAAGCCAAAAACTGGACGCCACCCACCCGCCACCCAATCTCCTTTTCCAGAAAAAGCTTTCCAAGAAGACGGAATTTTGATAAATTCAGGTCCCTTTTCTGAGAAAACTTCTGAAGAGGCAAGAAAAGAAATAACAAAATATTTAGAAAAAAGAGGTCAAGCTAAAAAGGCTACATATTACAAACTTCGTGATTGGTTAATTTCCAGACAAAGATATTGGGGAGCTCCAATACCAATTATCTATTGCTCAAAATGTGGGAAAGTCCCTGTCCCAGAAAAAGATTTACCGGTGGTACTACCTAAAATTAAAGATTTTAAACCAACTGGCAAAGGAGAAAGTCCTTTAGCTAAAGTAGAAAAATTTGTCAAAACGAAGTGTCCAAAATGTAAAAGCAAGGCAAAAAGAGAAACTGACACCTTAGATACCTTCGTTTGTTCTTCTTGGTATTTTTTAAGATATACCGACCCTAAAAATTTAAAAATCTTCGCCTCCGAAAAAAAAATTAAAGATTGGTTACCAGTTGATTTATATATTGGCGGGGCAGAACACGCGGTAATGCACCTTTTGTATTCCCGTTTTTTTACCAAATTTCTCTTTGACCAAAAACTGATTCATTTTGATGAACCCTTTTTAAAATTATTCAATCAGGGAATAGTTTATAGGCAGGGGGCGAAAATGTCTAAATCTAAAGGTAATGTGGTTAGGCCAGACTATATAATTAGAAAATTTGGAGCAGATACTATGCGGCTTTACGAACTTTTTATGGGGCCAGCCAATCAGGCAACGGAATGGTCGGATAAAGGAGTGATTGGGTGTTTTAGATTTTTAAACAAAGTCTGGAGTATACAGGAAAGAATCGGGAATCAGGAGTCAAAAGTTAAGAGTCAACAATTAGAAAAATTGATACATAAGACCATTAAGAAAGTTAGCCAAGACCTAGAGAACTTCAGGTTTAATACGGCTGTTTCTGCCCTAATGATATTAGCCAACGAGCTGGAAAAACAAGCAAAAATATCCTTAATTCATTATTCATTATTCCTGATGCTTTTATCGCCGATGGCTCCCCATATTACCGAAGAAATCTGGCGGAAACTGGGAAACCCCGAAGGAATCCCTTCGGGATCCTACGGGGCAGGTAAAAAAAGTATTTTTTTAGAAAAATGGCCGAAATATAATCCGGAATTAATCAAAGAAGAAAAAATTCAGTTAATTATCCAGATTAATGGTAAGGTTAGAGACAAAATTGAGGTTGAGCCAGAGATAACTGAAGAAAAAGCCAAAGAATTGACATTAAAACGAGAAAGAGTTAAAAGGTGGATAGAGAAAAAAGAAATAAAAAAAATTATATTTGTGCCGGGAAAACTTATAAATATAGTAATCTAGCTATAAAACTTAAAAACTTTTTTATGTGCGGCATCATTGGTCATCTTGGTAAATACAATAACTTAAAAATAGGGATAGATGCCCTAAAAAGGTTAGAATACAGGGGCTATGATTCGGCGGGATTAGCTGCTTTTAATGCGGAAAAAAAAGATATTTTTTCATTAAAAACAGTGGGAAGAATATCTAATTTAGAAGAAAAATTTTCCAAATCTCCCATCTTCGGCAATCCTTTCATTTTGCACACCCGATGGGCAACTACCGGCCGGGTAACAGAGGCCAATGCCCACCCCCATTGGGATTGCAAGAAAAACATTTATATAGTCCATAATGGTATTATTGAGAATTATCGGACTTTAAAAGATAAACTTTTGGCAATGGGACATAAATTTAGTTCTGATACTGACACCGAAGTAGTCAGCCACTTAATTGAGTATTTTTTTAAGGGCAATTTAGAAGAAGCTACTAGAAAAGCATTAAAATTAATAAAAGGAACTTATGCTTTGCTGATAATCAGCCGAGAAGATCCTCAAAAGATAGTAGCTGCCCGCCTCTCTAGTCCTTTAATTATCGGAATAAAGGATAAAGATTATTTCATCGCTTCAGATTACAATGCTATCATACCCTACGCTAAAAAAGTAATAAATCTTGAGGATAATGAAATAGCTACGATTACTCCTGGGAATTTTTTTATTTTAAAAGAAAGGGAACCAGAAGAATTAGACCTAAAATTAGAAGAAGCTCAAAAAGGGAAATTTTCTCATTTTATGCTAAAGGAAATTTTTGAAGAACCGGAGGCAATTAGAAACAGCATAAGCGGCAGACTTCTCCCTGAAGAAGGCTTAGCCAAGCTCGGAGGTTTGGAAGAAGTAAAAGACAAATTAAAAGAAATTGAAAGAATGATTATCATCGGCTGCGGAACGGCTCGCTATGCCGGCTTAGTTGGAGAATATATGCTGGAAGAATATGCCGGAATTCCGGTAGAAGTAGATGTGGGTTCCGAATTCCGATATCGAAAACCAATAATAAATGAAAAAACAGCAGTGCTATCCATCTCTCAATCGGGAGAAACCGCCGATACCTTGGCTGCTTTAAGAGAAGCAAAAAGAAAAGGAGCCCTGGCTCTGGGTATTACTAATGTAGTTGGCTCAACCCAAACTAGAGAAACCGATGCCGGAATTTATAATCACGTAGGTCCCGAAATTGGAGTTGCTTCTACCAAGGTTTTTATTTCCCAGCTAACAATTTTAGCTCTCCTCACTATGTATTTGGGAAGACAGAGAGAAATGTCTTTGGTAACTGGCAGGCGGATTAGCCAAGAGCTTCAGAAGTTGCCGGGATTAGCCGAAACTATCCTAAAGCAAGATAAACAAATTCAAGAATTGGCTAAAAAATATTCTCAATTCCGCAACTTTTTCGTTTTAGGAAGAAAATATAATTATCCAATTGCCATGGAGGGAGCTTTAAAACTCAAAGAGGTTGCCTATTTGATTCATGCCGAAAGTTATCCGGGGGGTGAAATGAAACATGGACCAATTGCCTTGATTGACGAGAATTTCCCTTCCGTTGCTATTTGTCCATCAGATTCGGTTTATGAAAAAATGTTAAATGCAATTGAAGAAGCCAAAAGCCGCAACGGAAAAATACTTGCTGTTGCCACCGAAGGGAATGAAGACATTAAAAAAATAGCCGACGATGTCATATACATTCCAAAAACCTTGGAAATGTTAACTCCAATTTTAACCACCATACCTCTTCATCTTTTTGCTGCTTACATAGGTTTAGAGCTTGGATTAGATATTGATAAACCAAGAAACTTAGCAAAAAGCGTAACGGTAGAATAATGATTATGGAAATTCTATTAAATAAACCGGGGAAAAAAATTATACTTCTTGGAAACGAAGCTATTGTTCGGGGAGCCATGGAATCGGGAGTTCAATTTGTTTCTACCTATCCCGGAACGCCAGCTTCGGAAATTGGTGATACTTTTTACAAAATCAAAAATAATTTTTACTTTGAGTATTCAACTAACGAAAAAGTGGCTTTAGAGGCTGGAATCGGAGCCTCTTTTTCAGGATTAAAAACCTTAGTAGCAATGAAAAGTTTTGGCCTGAATGTTGCTTTAGATGCCCTACTTCCCTTTTTATACACTGGTACCAAAGGCCCAACGGTAATTATTGTTGCCGATGACCCCTCCTGTCACAGCTCGGCTCAATCCGAAGAAAACTCAAGATCCATCGCCTATTTGGCTCATATCCCAATTCTGGAACCGGCCGATCCCCAAGAATGTAAAGATTTTGTAAAATTAGCATTTCAAATTTCAGAAAAATTTAAAATTCCAGTAATGATTAGAACTACGACTAGAGTTGCTCATCAGAGAGCACCGGTTAAATTAGAAAAAATTATCATAGGTGACACCTGTGGAAAATTTGAGAAAGATTCAAAAAGGTTTGTTACCTTGCCTCCGAGAGTTTTAGAAATGAAAAAAGAACTCTTAGAAAAAATTGAAAAAATCAAGGCATTTTCCGAAAATTCGCTAATAAATAAAATTGAAAATCAAAAATTAGAAACCCCGAAGCAGAGCAAGCTCGCTACGGGGCAGGTTAGAAATTGGAAATTAGGAATTATTACGTCCGGGGTTTCTTATTTATATATAAGAGAGGCCCTACAGGAATTGAATCTTGATTTGCCAGTGTTAAAACTGGGCTTTTTCTATCCTTTACCGGAAAAGAAGACCCAAAATTTTATCAAAAATCTCAAAAAAGTTTTAATTGTTGAGGAATTAGAACCCTGTTTAGAAAAAGAAGTTTTAAGAATTGCTAAAAATGTAAATTGCAAATTGCAAATTGTTGGGAAAAAGTTAATTCCAGAAGTCGGCGAACTTAGGCCAGAAATTGTCACTTCCACTATCGCCAAATTCGCAAATAAAAAATATAAATTTGCAATTTGTAATTTAAAATTTCCAATTATGAAACGCTTCCCCCAGCTCTGTCCCGGCTGTCCTTATTGGTTAGTTATTTCGGCAATTAAAAAAGCTGTAGATATAAATAAGGTAATATTCGGCGGAGAAATTGGCTGCTACATGCTTTTTGGTAATCCTCCTGTTAATTTACAAGATTATCTTTCCTGTATGGGTTCTTCTGTAGGAATTGCTCACGGCATTAAAAAATCTACGGGGCAAAAAATAATTTCTTTTGTCGGCGATTCTTCTTTTTTTCATGCCGGTATTCCTGCTTTAATTAATGCGGTTTTTAACAAATCCAATCCTTTAATTATTATTTTAGAAAATCAAACTACCGCTATGACCGGCCATCAGCCCCATCCCGGCGCTCCGATTGTACCCAATGGTATAAAAATAGAAGAAATCGTTAGGGCTTGTGGCGTAAAATACGTAAAAACAATTGATCAGATAAACCAAGTAGAATTTATTAATACTATAAAAGAATTTTTAGAGAAACCAGAAGTTTCGGTAATTATTGCTAGAAGACCCTGCATTTTCGTAGCGAAAAAATAATATGTCCATATGTCTAAAAAATTAGATCAATTTAATATAATAATTATTGGCACTGGCGGTCAGGGCTTAATCACCCTTTTGCAAATTGTTGCGGAAGCGGCTTTATCCGAAGGATATGATATTAGAACATCAGAACTCCACGGTTTATCTCAACGAGGGGGTTCGGTTGAGGTTCATATTAGGTTTGGTAAAAAAATTTACTCTCCCTTGGTCTCTCAAGGAAAAGCTGACTTAATTTTAGGCTTGGAAACGCAAGAATGCTTAAAAACAGCTTATTTTGCTAACCCCAAAACAATCTTCTTAATAAATAAACACATAATTCCAATCCCCTTACAAAAATCTATTTCGGAAGAAAAAATCTTAGGGAATCTTAAAAAATTTATCAAAAATATATCTGTGGTTTCGGCAAACGAAATTTGCCAAAAAGAATTGGGAACGACGGTTACCACCGGAATTTATCTTTTAAGCTTGGCTAGTTTCAAAAATCTAATTCCTCTTAAACCAAATTCAATTTTAAAAGCAATTAAAAAAATTGTCCCTGAAAAATATTTTGAGCTCAATAAAAAAACTTTTGAACTGGCCAAAAATTATGAGAAAGGACAAAAAAAATAAAAAAATTGTGCTTCGACAAGCTCAGCACAATCCTGAGTGGAGTCGAAGGATTGTTTGTCTTGGCGGAGGAAATGCTATGCCCAAAGCAGTTTTGGCTGGACTCAAAAAATATCCGGTTAAA
The DNA here is from genome assembly GCA_002787295.1 of Candidatus Nealsonbacteria bacterium CG11_big_fil_rev_8_21_14_0_20_37_68. Taxonomy (GTDB): domain Bacteria; phylum Patescibacteriota; class Minisyncoccia; order Minisyncoccales. The sequence continues at coordinate 11,434 of PCWJ01000024.1, read as the reverse complement.
CTATCTGTAATTTGCGCTATGTTAGATTCAGGCGGTTCGGCCGGCAGGTTAAGAAAGGATTATAATATTATCTCCCCCGGTGATATTAGAAGAGCTTTTATTGCTCTGGCTGATACTTCTCCAGCTGTAGAGAGTTTATTAAATTATCGCTTTGAGACAGGCGAATTAAAAGGCCACAATTTCGCAAATCTTTTAATTACTACCATGGAACTTGCCAATCAGGATTATGAAAAAACATTTGAAGAAATGAGCCAGCTTTTAAATATAAATACTAACCACGAAGTCTTGCCAGTGACCCTTGATAATGCAAATTTACACGCAGTTTTAGAAAATGGGAAAGTAATTTCGGGCGAAACAAATATTGATATTCCGAAACACGACGGGAATTTAAGAATTAAAAAGGCGTTTTTAAAACCCAGAGCCAAAGCTTATCCCAGGAGTCTTGAGGCAATTAGTCAAGCCGATTTAATCGTCATTGGCCCAGGGGATTTATATTCTTCTTTGGCTCAAATTTTATTAACCGAAGGTATTCCTGGGGCAATAAAAAAAAGCAATGCTAAAAAAGTTTATATATGTAATTTAATGACAAAATACGGTGAAACTAATAATTTTAGTGTTTTAGACTTTACTCAAGAAATTGAAAAATACATAGGGGGAGCAATCGATTATGTAATTTACAATAATAAACAGCCGTCGGCTCCAAGTTTATTAACCATTTACAAAAAAAAGCACCCGGAGTTATTGGGTTTAGTAAAAATTAATGAAAATCTTCCCAAAGAAAAATTTATCGGCAGGAATCTTTTAAAAACTGATTCAATTGAACATGATCCAAAAAAAGTATCTAAGACTTTAATCTCTTTATGCAAGCGGTAATTTTAGCGGCTGGTGAATCCTCAAGATTCTGGCCATTAAATCAAAGACATAAATCCCTTTTAAAAATAATAGGGCGGCCTTTGATTTGGTATACAATTGAGGGTTTAAAGAAAGCTGGAATTAAAGAAATTATTATTGTTCAAAGTCCGAGAAAAGACATTGAAGAAGAGTTAAAAAATTACAATTTCCCAAATTTAAAAATAAAATATGTTATTCAAAAAAAGCCGAAAGGGATGGGAAATGCTTTGTGGCAAACTCGGAATTTAACTCAGGACAAATTTTTTGTCTTAAATGCTGAAAGATTAGATGGCGAAAGCCATTTAAAATTAGCTAGATTTGAAAGAGCACCTTTAGCTCTATTTGCAACTTATACCTCAACCCCTTGGGTTTATGGAATTTTGAAGTTGAAAGGAAATAAAATTTTAGAAATTGTTGAAAAACCAAAACCAGGAGAAGAACCCTCGAATTTAAAAGTTGTTGGAACTTATCTTTTACCCAAAGAATTTTTCAACTATTATCAAAAAGTTAAAAAACATATGTATGACTTTGAAGATACTTTTAATTTATTTATTAAGAAAAGGGGAGCAAAAATGATAAAAATTGAAAAAGAGAGTTTAGGTTTAAAATATCCCTGGGATTTATTCGAAATCACTAAATATTTGATGGATAAATTTTTAAAACCAAAAATTTCAAAGAGCGCAAAAATTGCGAAAAACGTAGTAATTGAAGGAAAAGTTTATATTGGTGAAAATACAAAAATTTTTGAAGGAGCAGTGATTAAAGGACCTTGTTATATTGGCGATAACTGCGTAATTGGTAATAATTCTTTAATTAGAGAATATACAAATTTAGAACGAAATAGTTTAATCGGCGCTTTTGCCGAAGTAACTCGTTCTATTTTCCAAGAAGATATTCATACCCATTGTGGTTATTTTGGTGATTCAATTTTTGGCAAAGACTGCCGAATTGGAGCCGGAACGATTACCGCCAATGTAAGATTGGATAGAGGGGAAATAAAACCGGTAGTAAAAGAAGAAAAAATTAGAACAGGTCTTACTTCTTTGGGAACAATTGTTGGTAAAAATACAAAAATAGGAATCAACTGCTCTTTAATGCCGGGGGTTTTAATTGGTTCAAATTGTACAATTGGTCCCAATTCAGTTGTTTCCGAAAACATCGAAGATAACGCCACTTTTTATACCGAATTTAAAGGAATTAAAAAGGAAAAGTAACTTTAATAATAAATTATTTAGATAAAACTCACTGCTTTTAGGTGAGTTGGGAGGAAGAAAAATCGCCGAAGAAATGGTTCCACCACTTTGATCAATAATAGGGGGCGCTGGAACAAGGCTGGAGAGATTAATATTTCTCCAGCCCATTTATTTTTTTAAAAAATAAGATAGAATATCTAAATGACCATAAAAAATTTTGAAAAGAGAATTTTTCTTGGAATTGCCGGAGAGAAAGAAAAAGATTGGCAGGACAAATTAAATGACTTAAATAAACTGAAAACTCGAGAAGCTGCTTTATTTTTGGAAAGATTTGACCAGAGCCAAAGGAAAAAAATTTATCGCGCTCTTTTAAATATGAGTATTAAAAAGATACCTCTTTGCCATATTAGCAATGATATGGAAGTCGAAGAATTGGTTTTTCTGGAAAGCAAATTTAAGACCGAATATTTTACTATTCACGAAAGCGGCTTTGGTTTTTTGGATAAATGGAAAGGATTCTATAAAAAACTTTATTTAGAAATGAATACAGATAATTATGTTTCTCCAAAGGTTGAAGTAGAGAAAATTGGTGGATTTTGTGTTGATTTGGCGCATTTTAAAATTGCTTTAACTAATTGGACTCAAGATTTTGATTATATTTATTTAAGAAAGTTCAGGGCTCAATATGCTTGCAATCACCTTAATGGTTACGACAACAAAAACAATTCTGATCTTCACACAGTAAAAAGTTTAAAAAACTTTGATTATTTAAAAACTTTACCAAAATTTATCTTCGGCAAGATAATTGCTTTAGAAGTAGAAAATAATATTTCCCAACAAATCAAATTTAAAAGACATTTAGTAAAATTATTAAATAATTTATTCTCGGAGAAAAACTAATTTTGTTAAAAAGAAATAAACTCGGCAATAATTGCAAAAGAAAATGACAAGACTTTTTTTGGCGACAAAACCTTGATTTCTATTTTAGTATGAATCTTACTGTTTCAAAACAAGTAAAAATACTCGGTTTCAGTTTTTTGTTTATCTTTCTTGGATTTAACGGAGTCCAGCAGTATATAACTACTTTCTTTTCAGAAGCAGAAATGATTGAGGTCGGCTTTCGCTCTTTAATTTTAATTTATTTATTTTTTATTCTGTTTGATCCCCTGTCGGCGGTTCTCGTCTCAAAATACGGAGCAAAAAGATGCATGATATTAGCTTCGATATTCTATTCTATTTTTATTCTTTCATTATTAAGTAAATCAATTATTTTAATTTATCTTGCCTCTTCTCTGCTTGGAATTGCTGCTTCCTTTTTATGGACAGGGCAAAATAGTTATCTAATAAGGGCGAGTGATGAAAAATCTTATGGTGCAAATGCTGGATTTTTTAGTTCTTTGCAGTCCTTAGGTTCGGCTTTAGGGGTTTTAATTTTAGGATTTCTTATTGTAAAATTTCTGTTTAAAATTCCATTTTTAATTTTTTCTATCTTCCCAATCATTGGCCTTTTGGTTATTTCTAAAATAACGGATTTAAAAGTAGAAGAAAAGATAAACCGATTTAACTTAATTAAAAAATCGATTTTTAGTAAAACAGCATTGCGGTTATCAATTTTCTGGTTTGCCCCGCAGTTTACATACGGTTTAACGATTGGGATTATTCCAATTGAAATTAAAAACATCCTTGGCATTTCTTTCATTGGGATTTTATCTTCTTTGTTCTACATTTTACCAATTCTCTTTTCTTATTTTTGGGGAAAACTTTCAGATATTGCGGGAAGGAAAAAGATGATTATTCTTTCCTATGGTTTTGTTATAATAGGACTTATTTCTTTATATTTTTCAAATATTTCAATTTTCTTAATATCCGGGATTATTTTACTTGCTTTGAATATAAGTCTTATGAGACCCATCAGTTATGCTTTAGTAGGAGATGTATCTACCAAAAATAACCTTGAATTTTTAACTGCACTTTTTTGGATGGTTCAGGGTGTAGGGGTGGTAAGCGCTTTGTTTTTGTCTCAAGTACTCCAGACGCAAGTTAAAACTCTTTATTTGATTTCAATTCTTGTTATGGTAATTTCGTTAATGATTTTATTGCCACTACTTAGATTGGGAATTGAAAAAATAAAAGAAAAAATTTCTCAAGAAGTAGGTTAAATCTATGAAAAAAGTTAAGGCTTTGGTTTTATTGTCGGGAGGATTGGATTCAATTTTAGCTACTAAGATTTTGAAAAATCAGAGAATTAGAATAACAGCTCTTTCTTTCAAGAGCTATTTTTTTAATGAAAAACAAGCTCAAAGAGCAGCAAAAGAATTAAGGGTTCCTTTAAGGATAATTGATTTTTCAAAAGAGCACCTAAAAATGGTAAAAAAGCCAAAATACGGTTATGGGAAAAATATGAATCCCTGTATTGATTGTCACATTTTAATGCTTAAAAAAGCCAAAGAGATAATGGAGGGAAAAAAGCCCTTCGGCAAGCTCAGGGCGACGAAATTTCATTTCGTCGCTACCGGTGAGGTTTTGGGTGAAAGACCAATGAGCCAAAATAAAAAAGCCTTAGATTTGATAGAAAAAGAATCCTCTCTGCGGGGGTATCTTTTAAGACCGCTTTCAGCCAAATTACTAAAGCCAACAATCCCTGAAAAATTGGGCTTGGTTGATAGAAATAAACTATTAGACATATCGGGACGTTCGCGGAAAAAGCAATTGGAATTAGCTAAAAAATTTAAACTAAAAGACTTTCCTGCTCCGGCCGGCGGTTGTCTTTTGACCGACCCTGAATTTTCCAAACGCCTTAGAAAATTATTTGAAATTTCCCCAGATTGCCGGAGAAACGATATTGAACTTTTAAAATTGGGGAGGCACTTTTCAGAAAATACAACCAAAATTGTTGTTGGTCGGAACGAAGATGAAAATGGGAAAATAAAAAAAATCGCTCAAAAAGGCGATGTTCTAATTGAAATGGAAAATTATTCCGGTCCCCTAACTCTAGTTAGAAATTACCAAAAGACTAAAGTCTCAAAACCTATTTTGGAAAGGGCTAAAAAATTAACCCAGTATTATTCCACCAAAGCCAGAAACAAAAAAGATGTAAAGTTTACCCAGTAGAGAAATTTCGAATGCCTCGGCAAGAAAGAAAATTTCTTCGGAATTTTCTATTCGAAATTCTTCTACTGGGTTAAATTCGAGGGAACAAAGGTTTCCCTTTTTTTATTTTAAATTCCCGAATTTTTTCGGTTGGTTTTATCCCCAACTGATCAAAAATTTTATCCGAACTTTCCGGTAAAAATGGCTGAAGCATTAAAGCAATGTCTGCTAAGGTAACTAGTAAATTATAAATTATTAAAGACTGTTTCTTTGATTTTTCCCAGGGTCTTTCTTTTTCAATATACCTGTCACAAAAACTAATTAAATCCCAAACTGAAATTAAGGCCTCATTAAATTTAAACTCATCTAAAGCTTTTTCATATTTCTTCCAAGTATTGTCTATCTCTTTCTTAAATGTTGAGTTTTGATATGTAGATTTGAGATTTGGGATTTGAGATTTGAGATTTTCCGCAACGGTCATTACTCTTGCTACCAAATTCCCTAATCCACTTGCTAAATCCGAATTATATCTTGCTTCAAACTTTTCATAAGTAAAATCGCCATCTTCAGTCGATGGAATTTCCCGCAAAAGAAAATATCTTACGGTGTCAGTTCCATATTTTTTCACCAATTCAAATGGATCAATGATGTTCCCCAAACTCTTTGACATTTTTTGACCACCGGAAGTTAAATAGCCGTGAACAAAAATTGTTTTAGGGATGGCTAATTTAGCTGAAAGAAGGATAGCTAACCAATATATTGCATGGAATCTGAGGATCCCTTTCCCTATGATATGCAATTTATTTTCATTTTTTTGCCACCAGTCTTGAAAATTTTTATCATTTTCTCCATAGCCTAAAGCATTAATATAATTTGAGAGGGCATCAAACCAAGTCCACTGGACCTGTGTTGGGTCACCTGGTACCGGAATTCCCCATCCTCGACCACGTTCAGCTGACCGAGAAATACAAATATCTTCAAGCCCAGAATTGAGAAAACTTAAAATTTCGTTTTTACGAGTTTCGGGAATTATTTTAACTCTATCTTCCTTGATAATCTTTTTTAACTGATTTTGATATTTAAAAAGCCTAAAAAAATAATTTTCTTCTTCGACTAACTCGGGCTTAGTTTGATGTTCAGGACAAAGACCATTTTTTAACTCACTTTCTTTGTAAAATTCTTCACATCCTACGCAATAAAGCCCCCCATAAGTCTTTTTATAAATATCCTTTTTACAAACTAACCAAAGTTTTTGAGCTCCTTTGATATGTCGCTTTTCAGTAGTCCGAATAAAATCATCGAAGGATAGATTTAGAGCTTTTTTTAATTCATAAAATTTTTTAGCATTTCTATCTACCAATTCTTTTACGTTTAGTCCCTCTTCTTCGGCTGCCCGGACATTTTTTAAGGAATTCTCGTCTGTCCCAGTCAAAAAAAAGACATCCTCGCCTAAAAGTCGATGACGTCTTGCAATGACATCGGTTTGGATAATCTCCAAAGCCCAACCTGCGTGGGGAGATTCGTTCACATAGGGAAGTGCAGTTGAAAGATAAAACTTTTTATTTTTCTTCGCCATAACTTTAAAAGGAGGTTAAACCTCCTTTAATTTTATCATAAATTAACTTTATTTAAAATTTAGTGCTTTCCTTCCACTATTACCACGAATTCTCCTTTGATTTTATCCTTTTCAATTTCTTTAATAACTTTCTCAATTTTGCCGCGATAAATTGTTTCGAATTTTTTAGTTAATTCTCGGCAAACTACAATGTCGGTATTTTGTATATTGTATTTTGTGTATAGGGAATTTAATTCATTAAGTGTTTTAAGGATGCGGTAAGGTGACTCATAAAAAATTACCGGACATTTTAACTCCGCCAACTGGCGGCTTAATTCTTCAAAAAACCTCTTTCTTTTCTTCTTGGCTGGCGGAAAACCCAAAAACAAAAATCTATCCATCGGGAAACCGGAGATAGAGGCTGCCGTCGTTACCGCACTTGGTCCTGGTATGGGAACAATCTTAATTTGCAGGGGTTCAACCCCTGCAAATTCTGCAATTTTGTTGATTAGTTTATTTCCCGGATCGGAAATTCCCGGGGTGCCGGCATCAGAAACCAAAGCCAGATTTTTACCTTGTTTTAATAAATCTAAGATATAGTCTATCTTTTTCAATTTACTATGTTGGTGGTAGCTCAAAGTTGGCGTTTTTATTCCATAACGATTTAAAAGTTTCTGAGTTACTCGCGTATCTTCGCACAAAATTAAATCAACCTCCTTTAAAACTTCTAATGCTCGGAGGCTGATATCTTTGAGGTTTCCGATGGGAGTAGCGACAATAAAAAGAGTGGCCATGCTTTAATTCAAGAATATATATTTATACCTTAGCGAATCAAGAATCTGCCGAAGGCAGATTCTTATAGTGATACCTGTTCCCTTTCTTTTCTTTTTCTTAAAAAGTCCCGCAAAAATTCATAAAAAAGACCGAATAGAGGAATTGCCAAAACTGCTCCCAAAATTCCCCATATTTTCCCCCCAACCATTAAAGCAATTATTACTAATACTGCCGGTAATCCGATAAATTTTTTGGTTAAAATCGGAGTTAAAATATTTCCCTCTATCTGTTGAATCAAAATAAAAATAATCAGCAAAAACAGAGCCTTTAACCAGTTTTCCAGGGCGCAGAAAATAACAATAATCACTCCGGCAATAACCGGCCCAATAATGGGAATAATGTCTAAAATTCCGGCCAGTAATCCAAAAGAAACTGCATATTTTATATTTAAAACATGACAGGTAACAAAAGTAAGGACACCCACAAAAAGACAAAGCAAAATTCTTGACCCAAACCATTTGGAAATTTTAACCTGACTTTTCTCCCATAAACTCAGAACATATGCTTCGTGTTTCCCGGGGGTTAAAAGCCCAATTATTCTTTCCATCCCCCTTTCTTCAATAGAAAGAAAAACAGCAAGGACAAAAATAGTAATTGTAGAAAAAATCCCTCCAAAAATAGCAGAAAGGGCGCTAAAGATATTGGTAGAGGCGCTGGTTAACCAGCCTTCCATTGCTCTGGTAAAATTCTCTAAATTCTCGAAGGCAGTTATCCCCAAACCGCTTAAGGGAGGGACAATTTTTTCGAAATATTGAGGGAAAATTTGAGCGAATTGCTGAATTTCTAAAATAAGGGGGGAGGCAATTAAATAAATCACTCCTCCCACCATCCCAAAGATGCTTACATAAACCAAAATCGCAGACAAAACTCTTGGAATTTTCCTTCTTTTAAAAAACTCAATGGCCGGATTAAATAAAACCGAAATAATCAAAGCAAAAATAAGCCAAATTAAAATATCTCTAATTAAAAAAATCAGATAAAAAGAAAGGAGGGCAAGGGCAATTTTTAAAATTGTTCCCCAAGATATATCTAATACTCTTTCGTCATTCACCCCGTTAGAAGTCTATCCTTATATAACAAGAAGTTAATTTCAGATAGACTTTTATTTTTTTATTATACCCCGTTATCTAAAGTAGAAAAAATTATACAAATTTTTTCTGCCAATGACTTCTAACGGGGTTCATAGTTTTAATAATTTTTCAAATTTACTTTTATCTTTAAATGGTCCGATTAAAGCTAAATTTAATTTTTTTGGTTTAAAAACATCTTGAGCTACTCTTAAAATGTCTCCCGAAGTCACTTTATTAATTTTAGCAAAAATTTCTTGTGGCGTTAAAATTCTTTTTTCTAAAAGCTCCTGACCACCGTAAAAAGAAGCTAAAGCGTCAGAAGACTCTAAAAGCAAGGCCATCTTCCCCTTCATATTATCTTTGGCTTTTTTAAGTTCCCAGGCGGGCACTCTTTTCTGAAAAACCTTTTTGTATTGCTTCAAAATAGTTAAAATTGCTTTTTCTACATTTTTATTATCTACCCCGGCCCTACTTACTAAATATCCGGTATCGGGATCGGCATCAACATCGGTCTTTATATAATAAGCCAATCCCAATTTTTCTCTTACCTCAATAAATAATCTCGAACTCATCATCCCTCCCAAAATTGTTCCCAAAATCTCTATGGTGTATATCGCGGGATGAAATAAATTGTATCCTCTTACTCCCAAACAAAGATGAGTTTGGTCAGTTTTTCTAAAATGTAAAAGGCACTGGGGCTGATTTTGCTTTTCAATCACTTTTGATTTTTTAACGGGTAGGGTGGAAGCTATTTTTGAAAAATATTTTTTTGCTAACCCTAAAGCACCCCGAGAGCTTATCTTTCCCGCAATGCAAATTATGGTATTTGAAGCTACATACTGTGTCTTTCGATAGTTGAACAACCCCCGATGATCCACTCTTATTACACTTTCTTTGGTGCCGGCAATGTTCCACCCGGCAGGTTGGTCTCCATAAAGAAGTTTTGGCCAGAGGATCTGAACATAGCTCATGGGGTGGTCCTGAAGCATATTGATTTCTTGAAAAATTACTCCTTTTTCTTTTTTTATTTCTTTCTCGGGTAAAATAGAATTTAAAAAAATATCTGAAACCCAATCTAAGGCTAATTCAAACTGGGAAGATGCAACTTTGGCAAAATAGCCGGTATATTCTTCTGAAGTAAAAGCATTAAAGATCCCCCCTACCCTATCTAAAGTTTCCGCTACGGCTATTGGAGAAGGCTGTTTTTTTGTCCCCTTGAAAAACATATGCTCCAAAAAATGGGAAATGCCATTTGTTTCTTTTGTCTCGTATTTAGATCCGGTACCCACTAAAACCAAAATGGTCAAGGCCTGGGTGCTTTTTTGGGGAACAGTAATAATTCTTAAGCCGTTTTTAAGGGTGGTCTTTCTAAACATGCTTTTTTTATTA
>PCWJ01000024.1:429-1391 GCA_002787295.1 Candidatus Nealsonbacteria bacterium CG11_big_fil_rev_8_21_14_0_20_37_68 | reverse complement strand
TCTTTTAAAACTTTGATTAAATCTGAGATTTTCACTCGTTCTTGTCGCATGGTGTCACGATCTCTAATAGTAAGGTCTTCTTGTTCCAAACTTTCAAAATCTATAGTTAAAGATAGAGGAACACCCACTTCATCCATTCGACGGTATCTTCGGCCAATTGAACCAAGTTCATCATATTGTGCAGAAAACTGAGATTTTAAAATTTGATAAACCTCTTTGGCTTTTTTAATCAGTTCCGGTTTATTTCTGACTAAGGGTAATACGGCAACTTTTATTGGAGCTAATTTTTTATGAAGTTTTAATAAAACCTCAATTTCTTTGGTGGCTTTTGTAGTTTTGGTCCGACCACCTTTTATCTCCTGATAGGCCTCACACAAAAATGCTAAAAACGATCTATCTGCTCCGCCAGAGGTTTCAATAATGTATGGGAAATACTTTTCTCTGGTTTCCTCATTATAATACTTCAAATCTTTTCCTGAATGTTTTGAGTGGTTGGACAGGTCCCAGTCCCCCCGATTGTGCACTCCTTCAATCTCCCGCCAACCAAAAGGAAAATGATATTCAATATCTACCTGCCTCTGGGCGTAATGAGCACGCTCTTTTGCCGGAACCTCAATTGCCCTTAAATTTTCTTTTTTAATCCCTAAATTTATGTACCAATTCAATCTTTCTTTTTTCCAAAAATCGAAATATTTTTTAGCCTCTTTTGGATGGCAAAACCATTGAAGCTCCATCTGCTCAAATTCTCGAGTTCTGTAAATGAAATCTCCTGGGGTAATTTCATTTCGAAAGGCCTTCCCAATCTGAGCTACCCCGAAGGGAATTTTTAACCTCATTGAATTTAAGATATTTTCAAAATTAACATAAATTCCCTGGCAGGTTTCGGCCCGCAAATAAGCTTGGGCGGCTTCATCCTCAACCGGTCCGACAAAGGTTTTCATCATTAAATTAAATTTTCGGGG
>PCWJ01000024.1:0-412 GCA_002787295.1 Candidatus Nealsonbacteria bacterium CG11_big_fil_rev_8_21_14_0_20_37_68 | reverse complement strand
GACCTCCACACTCTGGACAACCCTTAGGAACTGTCCCTCCTCTGTCCCTCAGTTCGTCGGCTTTAAATCTTTTGTGGCAACTTTTGCATTCCACCAACTCATCGGCAAAACCAGCAGTTAAATGTCCCGAGGCTTGCCAAACTTCGGGTTTCATTAAAATTGCCGCATCTAACCCAACAATATTTTTTTGAACCCCGGTCATTTCTTCCCACCAAGCTTTTTTTATATTATTTTTCATTTCCACTCCTAAAGGCCCAAAATCATAACCAGAACCAAAACCACCGTAAATTTCCGAAGACGGAAAAATAAACCCTCGACGTTTGCACAATGATACAATTTTTGGCATTAAATCCATTGGTCACAGGGTGTCAGGTCGCGGCACGTCTCGCTTCGCTCGCCTAACACCGCTCCT
>PCWJ01000015.1:4807-4952 GCA_002787295.1 Candidatus Nealsonbacteria bacterium CG11_big_fil_rev_8_21_14_0_20_37_68 | reverse complement strand
AAGACGATAAAGAAAATTTTGGAGATTCTTAAAAAAGATAAAGAGGCAGATTACAATGATTTTGCCATTTTGGTCAGGGCGAACGACGCGGCAAATCCTTTTATTAAGGCATTGGAAAGAGCCGGACTGCCTTACCAATTTTTGG
>PCWJ01000015.1:0-4780 GCA_002787295.1 Candidatus Nealsonbacteria bacterium CG11_big_fil_rev_8_21_14_0_20_37_68 | reverse complement strand
TTATTTTAAATATTATTTCTTATTTTAAACTTCTGGATAATTACCACGAAAGCCCGGCAGTCTACAGGGTTTTGAATATGCCGTTTTTGGAAATCCCGCCCCAGGACATAATGAAGCTTACCCAATACAGCTACAAAAGAACAAAGTCGCTTTATGAGGCAATGGAAGAGCTTCCTTTAATTCCGGGAATTTCTTCAAAAACGCAGGAAAAAATCGTTTCTGTTTTGAGTTTAATTAAAAATCACACCATTTTTGCCAAAGAAAAGGCGGTTTCAGAAATACTGGTTTCTTTTCTGGAAGAGTCAGGATATATAAAATATCTAATAAAGAAAGAGGATAAAGAACAGCTTGATTTGCTTAATCAATTCTATAAAAGAGTGAAGAATTTTGAGGGCGCTACCATAGAGCCGACTTTAAACAACTTTATGCGGGAAATAAATCTTGAAATAGAGTCTGGCGAAGAAGGAAAGCTTGAATTTAATCACGAACAAGGCCCCGATATGATAAAAGTAATGACTATTCACGGGGCTAAGGGTTTGGAATTCAAATATGTTTTTTTGGTTAATATGGTAGATAAAAGATTTCCGACAATTGAAAGAAAAGAATTAATCGAGCTTCCTGAAGATTTAATCAAGGATATAAAGCCAACGGGAGACGTCCATCTGCAGGAAGAGAGGCGTATTTGCTATGTTGCCATTACCAGGGCCAAGAAAGACATCTATTTCACTTCAGCTGAAGATTACGGCGGGGTAAGAAAAAAGAAATTATCTCGCTTTATGATTGAAATGGGATATCGGGAAAAAGAAAAAGAGAAGGCAAAAGAAAACGGCTTATTGGCAGACAGAAAGAATTCTTTGGAGAAAAGAAAGATAAAGCCAATGCCGGATTATTTGCCAGAACATTTTTCTTTTTCGCAATTGGCAGCCTTTGATAAGTGTCCGTTGCAGTATAAGTTTGCCTTTATTTTGAAAGTTCCGACAAGAGGTAAAGCTGTATTTTCTTTTGGAAAGACAATGCATAATACTTTTTATAACTTCTTGAAATACGCTAATGAGAGCAATGCGAGTAATCAAAGAAATTTGTTCGGTTTTGAAGAAAAAACAGTTAAGGTTAGTAAAAAGGAAAAATCTCTGAATTTAGATGATTTAATGGAGATTTACGAGAAAAACTGGATTGACGAATGGTATGAGAATAAAAAACAGAAAGAAGAGTATTATAAGCTTGGCAGGAGAATAGTTAAAGATTTTTACAGTGAATTTTCAAAGAATCCTCCGAAAGTTTTAAAAATCAATAATGCTTTTGCCTTGGAAATGCCGTTTAATCTGAAAATAGGGGAATATACTTTATACGGCGTGGTGGACAGAATTGATGAAAAAGAAGGGGAAGTGGCAATTATCGATTACAAAACAGGGAATTCTAAAGACAAGCTGTCTTTAGATGACAAAGAGCAGTTATTGATTTATCAGATAGCGGCTGAAGAGATATTTAAGATAAAGCCAAAAAAATTGATTTATCATTATTTAAGCAACGGCAAGAAAGCGTCTTTCCTTGGGTCTGAAAAGGAAAAGGAACGGCTGAAAGAAAAAATAATCCAGGAGATTGAGGAAATGAAAAAGAGTGATTTCAAGCCGACCCCTGGCTGGCAATGCGCTTTCTGCGATTTCAAGGATATCTGCGATTACGTTCAAAGGTAAGCAAAAGTATAATAAAAACATAACAAGAACATAACAAGAATATAAAAGGTTGAGAATTTAAAAGAATATGCCCCGTAGTAGAACTTCGACTGCTCCGCTTGGCGGAGCAAAAAAAACGGGGCAATAACAGCGGAGTTATTTTAGACCATAATAATTTTTAATTTTTAGAAACTTTGATATGTAAATGTCGAAGTTTCACTACGGCGTATGGAGCAAGAAGAAAAAAAATTGGAGCCGATTTTTTCTGTTTCCGAATATATTAACCTAATAAATGAAGGGTTAAAACAATTCGCTGCAAAAATTATTGGTGAAATAAGTGAAGTAGATTTTGGTCCGACTGGTAATATTTATTTTTATTTAAAAGATGAAAAAGACCAGAGTATATTGAAGTGTATGATGTATAAAAATAAGTACGATATTTACGGCATTGAATTAAAAGAGGGATTGAAAATTATTGCCGAGGGCCGTCCCAATCTGCATAAATTTTACAGCTTTGCGTTTATAGCAGAAGTAATTGAATATTCCGGCGAGGGAATTTTAAAAAAAGAATACGAAAAATTAAAGAAAAAACTTGCTGAAGAAGGACTTTTTGAAAAAGAAAGGAAACGACCAATACCAGCCTATCCTCAGAAAATTGGCGTAATTACATCTTTAAAAGGTGCGGTTATCGCAGATTTTTCCAATAATTTAGGGAGGTTTGGTTTTAAAGTTAAAATTATTGATTCTCGCGTTGAAGGGCAAGCGGCGGTCGCCGATCTTTTATTGTCAATCAGAACATTCAAAAAACAGGATATTGAGGCATTGGTCATTATGCGGGGCGGGGGTTCTCTAGAATCCATGATGGCATTTAATAATGAATTATTGGTTAGGGAAGTAGCCAATTTCCCGGTTCCGGTAATTGCTGCGATCGGCCATCATAAAGACGTTACTCTTATGGCTTTGGCAGCTGATCTTGCAGTTGATACTCCCAGTATCGCTGCGACTACACTTACCGAATCATGGAAACAAGCTACTTTATTCTTGGAAAGATATGAAAGAAACATAATTAGCAATTACGAAGAAGCTTTAGATAATACCCATGATTTAATAAATCAGGCAGTCGAAACCATTCGTGAATATAGCGATTCAATTTTTAATAGATACAAAGAAATTGAAAATAGATTAAGGATGTCGCTTAGGAATTTTCAAAATGCTTTATTAAATGCTAAAATTAATTTAAGAAATTCGGTTATTAAATCTTTTTCTGGATTTAAAACACTATTATTTAGAGTTACTAAACAATTAGAATATGCCGAGAAAAGTGTTAACTCGCATAACCCAGAACGACAATTAATGCTTGGTTACAGCATCGCGCGATGTAATGGTAGGATAATTAGAACCGTGAAAAACACTAGAATAGGGGACAGTATAGACGTTCAAGTAACTGATGGAAAAATTAATTCGGAAGTAAAAAATATAAATAAAATTAATAAAAATAAAAATGGCTAAAGAAAAAATAGATACAAAAAATCTAAACGATAACCTTAAACGTCTTGCCGAAATTACCGAATGGTTTGATAATCAGGAAGAGATTGATATTGAAGAGGGATTAAAAAAGGTGAAAGAAGCAGTAGGGCTTATTAAAGCCAGCAAAGAACGACTTAAAACTATTGAAAATGAGTTTAAGGAAATCAAAAAGGAAATAGATATTGAGGAGGAGAAGAAAGAAGAGGAAGAAGAAGACGAGGATGAGGCTAACCCAAAAGACATTCCTTTTTGAGACACAATTTACTCTTTTTTTGCTGTCTCATTTGTCTTATTTTAGCTTAAACTAGCCTCGACAGAGACGCGTTATGAGACACTCTTAAAAACCGCTTAATTTCCCTTTAAAATCTCGGTTCCAGACCGAAGTTGCCAGCATATGAGACAAGTTCGAACCCGACAAAATTTGGCTTCATTAAAGCCATTTTTGTTTTCGTGTTTTTCAAATTTGCCATGAGAAGAGGTAGGGCTCGAACCTTGATTTTTCTTTTGAGATTTTGTAGGATAGGATTTAGAAACTTAAAAATTGAAGAGGAAAAAGAAATGGAAAAAGAGAAGATTCTTCAGATTGTTAGAGAAGAGAAAAAAAGGTTAAAACTGGATAGGATTTTTCCTGTAAAAGAAAAATTGCATACAGATATTCTCGAGCAAAAATACGGTCCTATTCATGCCGTCGTTTTGAGACATGATAATGTCAAGGAAATGAAAAGGGGTGCAGAGCGAATCAGAGAAGCAAGACTCGTAGATGAAAAAGATATTTTGCGAACTTACGCTTTGACTTTTCTAACTTATGACAAGAGAAACGAAGAAATAGCAAATATTGATGACGAGATAAGACAGGGTGGCTTAATCGGTCAAACTTTCCGAAGGCACGGATATACTATTAACAAAAATGTCATTGATGTATTTATTATGCCGATACCATCTTGGATGAAAAATGATTTTCAAACTGAAGCAGATGAAGCAGAAGCTCGGCTTACAGAATTTTACACAAAGAAAGAAGGTGTTGTGCCAGTAATCTACGGGATAGTTTTGGAAATAGATAGCCCGGATTTTAAAGATCCGGCGAACGGTATCAACAATGTTGATGTTACTCAAGTAAATCCTTTGACGGGTGCATTACAGGGTGTTGGTGTACCTGCTGATGAAATTTGGGAGCGTCTTGACAGAGCAGCTGAAACTAACGAATGGGATGATTTAAAAGCTCGATATGAGCAAGCTCAAAAATTAAGCCAACCGGTTGTTGAATCGTTACATGAAAAAATTAAAAAATACCTTGAAATGAAATCTTCTGGCTAATTTAAGCGGTGGGATAACCTCGCCCGTTTTTTTTTAGAACTTGATTTTTTGAAAGAATTAATGTAAACTAGGATTAGTTGAGAGTTCGGATTGCAAATAGGTATATCCGTTATTACAGATGGATAATAAATAATAATATTTGCAACTCATACGGTTAAGAGTTGCTTTTTAATTCAAGATGACTAAAAAACAACAATTTTTATTAGAGCATAATAAATTGTCTCCTTTAAACTTGCAGGCTACAACATCCTTGCTTTCACGTTTTA
>PCWJ01000005.1 GCA_002787295.1 Candidatus Nealsonbacteria bacterium CG11_big_fil_rev_8_21_14_0_20_37_68 | reverse complement strand
TATTTAAAAATAGTTATGGAATATAAGGAAATTATTGATAGAATTAAACCTGAACTCGATAAGGTTATTAATTTTTTAGAAAGAGAAGTGGCAAAAATTCGAAGCGGAAGAGCTTCAGCGTCTTTGGTTGAAGATGTGCCGGTTGAATGTTTTGGACAGAAACTTCCCTTAAAACAATGGGGAGTAATAACCTTATCCGGTCCTCGACAAATTTTAATTCAACCTTGGGATAAATCTTATTTAGAGTCGATTGAAAAAGCAATCAGGCAATTTGGCGGGGGCCTCAGTCCGGTTGTTGACAAAGATGTAATTCGGGTTAATTTGCCTCCCCTAACCGAGGAATTTAGAAAAGAATTGCTCAGGGTTCTATCCGAAAAGCAAGAAGAAGCCCGAAAAACCGTTAGAAAGTGGCGAGAGGAGGCCTGGGATGAAATTCAAGAAAAATTTAAAGAAGGAGAAATTCGGGAGGATGATAAATTTCGGGCAAAAGATGAACTTCAGGATTTGGTTGATGATCGCAGCCAAAAAATTGCGCAAATCGGAGAAAAAAAGAAAAAAGAGATAATGGAGTGATGCTCGGGAATATAATTTTTGGGACACGCGAATTTCTCCAGCGGAAATTCGCTGCTACTCGCGAATTGTCGAGCACATAAAGCGTTATGTGCTCGAACCAAGCCAATTCGCTGCGGATTGTCCCAAAAATTAATTTCCTCGCTTCATTTTACGGTTTGTGATTTTAACTATTATCGTCGCTTTTATTAGTCTTATCGGTTTAATAGTTCTTCATGAATTTGGCCATTTTGTTTTGGCAAAGCGCTTTGGAGTGAAAGTAGAAGAATTTGGGATTGGCTATCCACCACGGCTTTTTGGAAAGAAAATTGGGGAGACATTATATTCTATAAATCTTTTACCTTTTGGCGCCTTTGTTAAACTTCCCGGAGAGATAGGCGGTCTTGAAAATCCTGAAAGTTTTTCACGGCAGCCAGTCTCAAAAAGGGCTTTAATTGCTTTTGGTGGAGTACTTTCTTTTTGGATAATGGCAGCAATTCTTTTTAGTATTGTTTTCAATTTAGGAACGGCAGTGGCAATAAGCGATGAAGAAAATCATAATTTAGTTAATCCTAAAGTGCAAATTGCTGCCATCGTTCCTAACTCACCAGCCGCCCAAGCCGGAATAAAACCAGGAGACACAATTAAACAATTTCAAAACCAATTTCAAATTTCAAAGGTTAAAGAAGTTCAAGAACTCACTGAAAAATATAAAGGAGAAGAAGTTACATTAACAATTGAAAGGGGAAAAGAGATTTTTGATGTATCTTTAGTTCCCAGAGTTTCACCGCCAGCTGGTGAAGGGGCGATGGGAGTAGGTTTGGTCAGGACAGCGATAAAATCTTATCCCTGGTACCTGGCTCCTTGGAAAGGGATTGGAGCTACAGCCGAGATGACGGCAGCCGTCATCCAAGGTTACGGTCAGGCAACAAAAAATGCTCTTTCCGGAAAACCAACTGGAGTAGAATTAATGGGGCCTGTTGGAATCTTACATTTATTTACCCAAGCCAGCCAATTGGGAGTAAGTTATTTTCTTCAGTTTGTAGGAATGATTGCTATTTATATTGCTTTATTTAATGTCTTACCAATTCCAGCTGTCGATGGTGGGAAACTTCTTTTTTTAGGAATTGAGGCAGCCAGGAAAAGGCCAATCAGTGAAAAAATTGAGCAAAATGTCACCAGTGTTTTCTTTGCCTTATTAATCGCCTTAATGATTTTGGTAACAATAAAAGACATTGCCCGATTATTTTAGATTTTAGATATTAGATATTAGATGCAAGGTTAAAGGTATAAAAAATTTGAAACTTACATCTATCATCTATCATCTAACATCTAATATCTATCCGTATGAGACAATCTCAACTTTTTTATAAAACTTTAAAAAGGGCGCCAAAAGATGAAGAGAGCATAAATTCTCAACTTTTAATCAGGGCAGGTTTTATTTATAAAGAAATGGCCGGAGTTTGGAGTTTTTTACCCTTAGGTCTAAGGGTATTAAGAAAAATTGAAAAGATAATTAGAGAAGAAATGGAAAAAATTGGAGCTCAAGAAATACTGATGTCAGTTTTGCAACCCAGGTTTCTCTGGGAAGAAACTGGCCGTTGGTCAAAAGAAATTGGGAAGGTAATGTATAAGACCCAAGAAGGAAAGAAAGAAACTGGTTTGGGTCCCACTCACGAAGAGATGATTACCGACATTGTCAGAAAATCTATAAAATCCTGGCAAGATTTGCCCCTCTATCTTTATCAAATTCAAAATAAATTCAGGAAAGAACCCCGGGCAAAATCCGGACTTCTAAGGTGCCGGGAATTTGGGATGAAAGATTTGTACAGTTTCCATTCTTCCGAAGAAGATTTTAGAAAATACTACGACACTGTAAAAAAAGCTTATTTTAGGATTTTTAAAAGATGCGGTTTGGATTCAATCTTAACTGAGGCTTCCGGGGCAGGATTTACAAAAGAAATAACTCACGAGTTTCAAGTTTTAGCCGATGGCGGAGAAGATAGAATTATTTACTGTCCGAAGCATCACTTTTCGCAAAATAAGGAAATCGCAAAATTAAAAACCGGAGATAAATGTCCAATTTGTCAAGGGGTCTTAAAAGAAGAAAAATCAATTGAGGCGGGAAACATTTTTCCGTTAGAAACAAAATTTTCTAAACAAATGTCGGCTTTTTTTACCGATAGGGATGGAAAGAAAAAATTAATAGTAATGGGTTGTTATGGGTTAGGGGTTTCCAGAATAATTGGAGTAATAGTTGAGGTTCATCATGACCAGTTTGGAATTATTTGGCCCAAAGAGGTAGCCCCATTTCAAATTCATTTAATTCCAATAGAGCTTTCTAGTCCAAGAGTTGGGAAAGATTCGGAGAAACTCTATCGGGATTTACAAAAGGAAAATTTAGAGATATTATATGATGATAGAAAAAATGTTTTTCCCGGGGAGAAATTAGTCGAAGCAGACTTAATTGGCCTACCTATTAGAATTGTGATAAGCGAGAGGACGTTAAAAAGAGACTGCGTCGAGGTTAAAGAAAGAAAGAAAAAAGAGGTTAAATTAGTAAAAAGAGGACACTTATTACAATTCCTAAAATCAAACATCAAATTAAATTATGTTTAACAAACTTTTATCATATCTTTCAGAGGATATTGCTATTGATTTGGGAACGGCAAACTCTGAAGTTTATGTTCGAGGTCGGGGGATTGTAATTCAGGAGCCTTCGGTAGTGGCAATAAATCAAAAAACCGGACAAATTTTAGCGATCGGGGCAGAGGCAAAGAAAATGGTTGGTCGGACTCCGGCTCATATTGTGGCTACCAGACCTTTGGTAAAAGGGGTAATTTCTGATTTTGAAGTAACCGAGCAAATGTTGAGATATTTTATTCAAAAAGTCAGGAAAAGAAAATTCTTACCCGTCTTCGGGCCCCGAGTAATTGTGGGGATTCCCTGCGGAGTAACCGAGGTGGAAAAGAAGGCGGTTCAGGACGCAGCAAAAAACGCCGGAGCAAGAGAAGTTTATTTAATCGAACAACCGCTGGCAGCGGCTTTGGGAGCAAGGCTCCCGATTCAAAAAGCCGGAGGAAATCTTATTGTTGATATAGGAGGGGGAACTACCCAAATAGCCGTAATTTCTTTGGGAGGATTGGTTCTCTCTAAAAGTCTGAGGATTGCCGGAGATCAGCTCAACGAAGATATAATTCGTTT
Organism: Candidatus Nealsonbacteria bacterium CG11_big_fil_rev_8_21_14_0_20_37_68; assembly: GCA_002787295.1. Lineage (GTDB taxonomy): Bacteria > Patescibacteriota > Minisyncoccia > Minisyncoccales. Next base: position 16,965 of record PCWJ01000005.1, on the reverse strand, counting down.
TGCTCAAGAAGAATATAAATTATTGATAGGGGAAAGAACTGCTGAAGAAATTAAAATCGGAATTGGTTCGGCTTTTCCCCTCAAGGAGTATAACTCAAAGACGGAAGCTCCCGCTCCATTGGAAGCCCTCGTGTCTCGACCCCCAGCATCTTCCCGTTCCTCACTTCGCTTAGAACGAACCCCTAAAAGGGAAATGCCTCTTAGGGGAAGAAATTTAGTAACCGGACTACCGGAAGAGATTACTGTTTTTGATGAAGATATTCGAAGAGCTATGGAAAAGTCAGTTAGGCAGATTGTGGCTGCGGTGAAATCTACCATAGAAGAAACCCCGCCGGAGTTATTGTCAGATATTATGTCTAAAGGTGTCTATATGGCAGGAGGAGGATCGCTTCTTCAAGGTTTGGATAATTTACTTGCCAAAGAAACAAAAATTCCTACCACGATTATTGACGATCCCTTAACTGCAGTAGTTCGGGGAGCGGGAATGGTTTTAGAAGATCTTGATGAGCTGAGAGAGGTATTAATAAAAACCCAAGAATTGAAACCTCTGAAGTAAAATTTTCAATTTTTTATGATTTCTAAAAAAGAAGTTGAACACATTGCTAAATTAGCAAGACTTGGTTTGAGTCAGACTGAAATTAAAAAGTTGGGGAAAGACCTCTCTTCAATTTTAGATTATTTTAATTTATTGAAAAAAGTAGACGTTTCCAAGGTTGAGCCAACCAGCCATTCAGTTTTGGTCAAAAACGTAATGAGGGAGGATGAGGCAAAGAAAGAGAATTTAGATGATGTAAACGAATTAGTCGCAGCGGCACCCGAGAGAAGGGAAAGATACATCAAGGTCAAAGCCGTGCTATAACTAATCATGAAAAAATGAATCTTACCGAGCTTACCATCACTCAAGCCCATCAAGGTTTATTAAAAAGAAAATTCTCGGCGCTGGAACTAACCAAGAGTTTTTTGGATAGAATAAAAGAAAGGAATAAAAAAATCTTTGCTTTTTTGACAGTCTGTGAGGATTTCGCTCTTTCCCAGGCTAAAAAAATAGATGATTTGCTTTTGCAAAAAAGGGAATTACCAATATTAGCCGGAATTCCCTGTCTAATCAAAGACAATATTTTAGTTAAAGATATTAGATGCACTGCCGGTTCCAAGATTTTAAGTAATTACACTGCTCCCTATGACGCAACTGTGGTAAAGTTGCTTAAAAGTCAAGGAGCGGTGATTTTGGGAAAGGCCAATCTTGATGAGTTTGCGATAGGGTCTTCCGGCGAGCATTCTGCCTTTGGCAAAACTCTGAATCCTCATGATTTTACCAGAGTTCCGGGGGGTTCTTCTTCGGGTTCAGCAGCGGCGGTAGCTGATAATTTATGCGTTTTTGCTTTGGGATCTGATACCGGCGGCTCCATTCGACTTCCGGCCTCTTTTTGCGGCATAGTGGGATTTAAACCCACCTACGGGGCAGTTTCAAGATTTGGTCTTATCGCTATGGCTTCTTCTTTGGATCAAATCGGGGCTCTTAGTAAAAATGTTGAAGATGCTAAAATAGTTTTTGAGGCAATTTCCGGAAAGGATGAATTAGATTCGACATCGGTCGAATCTAAAATTTCAAATTTCAAATTTCAAATTTCAAATTTACGAATCGGCATCCCTAAAGAATACTTTATTAAAGGCGTTGATCCGGCTGTTAAAAAAATAATCTTAGAAGCAATTAAAAAATTTGAGCAAATGGGGGCGAAAATTAAAGAAATTAGCCTTCCTCACACAAAATATGCTTTAGCCACTTATTATATCATTATGCCCTCTGAGCTCTCGGCTAACTTAGCAAGATATGACGGAATAAAATACGGAAAGTCAGAAATCCAAAATCTTCACCCGCCTAAATTTTCGAAGAAAACTTTGGCGGGCAAGAAATCAAAAATCAAAGATTTATTAGATGTTTATCTAAAAACACGGGGGAAAGGGTTTGGGGATGAGGTCAGGCGCCGAATTATGTTAGGGACTTATGCTTTGTCTCGAGGTTTCTACGAAGCTTACTATTTAAAAGCTCAAAAGGTTAGAACTTTGATTAGGGAGGATTTCAATCAAGCCTTTCGGAAGGTAGACGTAATTTTAACCCCGACTTGCCCTACTTTGCCCTTCAAAATCGGAGAAAAAATTAAAGATCCTCTTTCGATGTATCTCTCTGATATTTTTATGATAGCGGTTAATTTAGCCGGATTACCTGCGATTTCTATTCCCATTGGAAAATGTAAGAATCTGCCGGTAGGCCTACAAATTATTGGCAAAGGACTCCAGGATTATAAAATTTTTGAAGTAGCTCAAACTTTTGAAAAAATAGCACACGAATAGCGCAATCCTCAGCCGCGCTTCGCTCGGCTTCGGGACTACACGAATGCGCCCACACGAATAAATATTATGAATTTAGATAATATAATTTCATTTTTAACTTCAATTCCGCATCAACTTCAAGAAAACATACTCTGGGTAAAGCTTGCTTTTTTTGGGATTTCAGGTATTTTTTTAGGGATAATGATTTTTGTTTTGACCAGGACAAATTGGTTAAGATATCTTTTCATTGAAGATTTGGTGGGATTTTTCACCTATAAACCTTACGGAGCGGTAAGGATAACTAGGCGGTGGGAGAGAATAACCAAAAGATTAGAATTGGGTTCCGAAGATGAATATAAAACTGCGGTTTTGGAGGCCGAAGAAATGCTGGATGATGTTCTAAAAAAATTAGGTTATCCGGGAGAGAATTTAAAAGAAAGATTAGAAAAAGTAACTCCAACTACTGTTTCCAATATTGATCAACTTTATCAAGCTTTGCAAACTCGCAACGATATAGTTTATAACCCTGATTTTAGATTATCTTCGGACCAGGCTAAAAAAACTTTAGCGATTTTTGAACAAGCCCTAAGGGATTTGCAGGTATTCTAATTGTATGTAAAAAGCCTGAACTCGTTCCGCTTGCTTTATACTCACCCGCCAGTCACCATTTATACAGTCTGAGAGTTATTTTAGGAAAATTAAAAAAGAGCCGATTAGGCTCCTTTTTAGTTTGAGTTTTCTTTTGGTTTGTCAAAGAACTTCTTAAAGACAAGGGTAGCATTTACTCCCCCAAAGCCAAAGGAATTGGAAAGAGCTACGTTAACCTCTGTTTTTCTGGCCAGGTTGGGAACATAATCCAGGTCACACTCAGGGTCTGGAGTATCATAATTTATAGTAGGAGGAATAATGCCGTCCCTAATGGTAAGAACAGTGAAAATAGCTTCTACAGCTCCTGCTGCTGCCAATAGATGACCTACCATAGACTTATTGGAGCTTACGGGCACCTTTTTACTATGTTCTCTTAAAGCAGCTTTTATAGCTTTTGTCTCGGCCAAATCGTTGAGGATGGTGGAGGTGCCGTGGGCATTGACATAATCAAGTTCATCTGGAAGAATATCAGCGTCATTCAAAGCTAACTTAATACACCGAGCCTGATTTTCCCCGTCAGGCTCGGTTATATGAAAACCATCAATGTTGGAGCCATAACCGACAATCTCGGCATAGATTTTAGCCCCCCTTCTTATGGCTGATTCCATCTCCTCTAAAATAACGACCCCGGCACCCTCTCCGAGCACGAAGCCATCACGGTTTTTATCAAATGGGCGGCTAGCTTTCTCCGGTTCATCATTCCTTCGAGATATGGCTCTCATTTTATCCAGTCCAGCAATGCTTATGGGCAGGATATAGGCATCACTCCCACCGGCAATCATAGCATCTGCCTCACCATATTGAATAAGCCTGAAGGCATCACCGATAGAATGAGTTCCAGTAGCGCAGGCGGTAATTATGCACTTACTTGGTCCCTTGGCACCAAAAACTATGGAGATCTCCCCTGCTGCCATGTTGGCTATAAATCCAGTGGTAAAGAAAGGAGAAACACTATTTGGCCCCTCCTGACGAAGAGCCATGAGGTTTTTTTCATAAGTGGTCATGCCACCACCGCATGAGCCTACTACTATTCCTACCCTGCTGGCGTTATTTTCATTAATATTCAATCTGGCATCGTCCAGCGCCATGCGAGCAGCCGCTATGGCATAGTGAATAAATGGGTCGGTCCTCCGAATCTTTTTTTTATCCAGAAAGTCTTCAGGGTGGAAATCCTTTAGCTCAGCGGCAATTTGCGTCTTAAAGCCTGAAGGGTCAAATCTAGTGATTCTAGCTACACCAGATTTGCCCTGGCAAAGTTTCTGCCAGGATTCCTCAACACCAGTGGCTAAAGGAGTAACAGCACCAACTCCAGTAATTACTACCCTTCTTTTAGTTACTTTGCTCATCGCTGCCTTCTTTCTCCATCTTTTCTCGGACTTGCTGATCCATGTCCTCAACTACAACGTCAGTTACCACTCCTTTACTACGAGCGTAGTTCAGTATATCGTCGGGATTCAGAGTATGGACATGAACTTTTATGAGGCTCTCGTCGCCAACTACTAAGGGGCATTTGCCAGATGCCACAACGGTATCACGTATTTCTTCAAAGGGCAGGTTTTTACCCTGTATCATAAACTGAACGTCAAATCCATAGATTTTTTCTTTTTCCCGGGTGGAGGGCACTCGAAGGGGAGATTTCCTAGAGGAATGGTGAGTTGGCTTTCTACAGATAGAATCTTTCATCCCTTCAAAGATATAATACAATCCCTTGGCTCCAGCATCTACCACTCCAGCCTCTTTCAGTACAGGAAGCATCTCTGGCGTTCTCTCTACTGTCTTCTTTGCTCGTGACACCACAGACATCATAGTATGGGCAAAACTGACCCCTCTGCTTGCTGTGTCAGAGGCTGTTTCAGCAACTTCCCTGATGACGGTGAGTATGGTTCCCTCTATGGGATTATCCACAACTTTATATGCCTGTTCTGAAGCAATGTGAAGGGCGTGAGCCAGATCCCGGGAGGAAAAGCTTTTTCTTTCTTCTATTCCCTTAGCTATGCCTCTCAGTATTTGAGAGAGGATAACACCAGAATTACCTCTGGCACCCAACAGAGCTCCCTTGGCTGCCGCAGCGGAAATGGCTGCCGCAGAATTGTCCTTCGATTTCTCCATTGCTTCAACTGCTGACTTCATGGTCAAAAACATGTTTATACCGGTATCACCATCAGGAACTGGGAAAACGTTCAAGGCATTGACTTCATCTATGTGCTGTTCCAATCGCAGCGTAGCTTCTTTTAAGGCTCTCTTTAGCGCCTGACCATCGAGTTCTCTTTCTATTACTGGCATTGAACACCTCCTGATTTATTCGTTATAAAAAGCAACACCAGCGAATCTGGTCTAACGTGAGTTGTCACTCCTAAACTAGTTTCACAACCTTTGTTTTCTTAAAGAACTATTTTGAATACTATTTTGATAGTTTAATCGGATTTCCTTTTTTGTCAATACCCCAAGCTGACAGTTAGGGGCAAAAGACTTGTCCCTTTTTAATTTTTATGTTATATTTCAGTATGAAACTATGAGGCGAATTTTACCCAGAAGTGCAACACTTCAAGGTTAAAATTTATAACAGATGATTTGTAACTGATTTTTGCTGATTATTTATAAATAATTGGTATGTTACAGCGGGGTAGAGAACCGGTTATCTCACGAGTCCCATAAGCTCGAGAAGTGGGTTCAACTCCCACCCCCGCAACAAGTTTACCCAGTAGGAGAATTTCGACAAAGGTTTTCTTTCAGAAAATTTTGGCGGGTAAGGGCCGGGGAGTAGATTGGTGTCTAAGGTCGTCTCATAAGCGATCAAGGTGGGCCCGCCCCGCACCAAAAATAAGGCTGTGTAGCTCAGTGGTAGAGCAAACGTTTCATAAGCGTTAGGTCAGAGGTTCAATCCCTCTCACAGCCATTAGATTTTGGTGCGGGGTGAAATTCCCACCCCCGGTACAAAAATCATATGCGGGTGTAGCTCCCCGAAGTACAAGTTCTTCGCATTTGACTACGGGGCAGGCAATTGGCCAGAGCATTCCCCACCAAATGGATCCATAGTGTAGCCCGGTCTAACACGTCGCCCTGTCACGGCGAAGATCAGGGGTTCAAATCCCCTTGGGTCCGCAGCAAAAGGAGGGAAAAATGAAAAAAACTAATTCAGCAGCAGAAAAGCGTGATTCTGGCCTGTGATGTAGATAATTTCACAAAACTAGCCGAACTGGTGGTAGCAACTAATAACTAACAACTATATCATGGATGTATCTCAAGTAATTAAAACCAGACGAAGCGTAAGAATTTATAAACCGGATTTTGTACCGGAACAAAATTTAAAGAAAATATTAGATGCAGCCAGATTGGCTCCTTCTGCCCACAATGAGCAGGAATGGAAATTTGTAGTAGTTAAAGATGCCAAAACAAGAAAAAAACTGGCCGAAGCTGCTCACAATCAAGATCATGTAGCAGAGGCTCCGATAGTGATTATTGCGGTGGCTCTAAACCCGGAGCCAAAGCTAAGTAGTGGCGTTCCGGCTTACGCGGTTGATTTAGCCATAGCCCTAGATCATATGACTCTGCAGGCAGTTGAAGAGGGGCTTGGAACTTGCTGGATTGGGGCTTTTTCTCAGGAAGAAGTTAAGAAAGTTCTTGAAATCCCGGAGAGATATAAAGTAGTAGCTTTATTACCTCTCGGGTTCCCGATGGATAAACCCGGTCCTAAAACAAGAAAAAGTTTAAAAGAAATAGTTTGCTACGAAAAATTTAGTAATTAAATGGAAGAATATACCTCTAGGGATATTTCTCGCTCCCGCTCAAAATATAAAATCTTTAACAAGAAAATTAGTGGGCCTTTTACCATTCCTTCCGGGATAGTTACTACTGGGATATCAATACTTGAAAAAATTGCAAATGAAATTCCAGAAATAGGAATCTTAACAACAAAAAGCATTGGGCCAGAGCCAAGAAAGGGGAATAGAGAGCCAATTATTGCTCAATATTCCCCTTTTTCTTTTATCAATGCCGTTGGTCTTTGCAACCCCGGCGTAGAGGAATTTAGAAAAAGAATTTCAAAAATAAAGATATCTCCTGATAAATTTTTACTCACTTCAATATTTGGCAGCGATGAGAAAGAATTTAAAGAAGTAGCCGAAAAATTAGTAGAATTTACTGATGGTTTTGAATTGAATATTTCTTGCCCTCATTCTGAAAAATATGGCCAAGTTGTAGGCCAAGATAATGCGATTTTAGAAAAAATAACAAAGAGCATTGTTTCTCTTGGGAAGCCGGTGTTCGTTAAAATCTCACCCAATTTAGACGTAAAAGAAACTGTAAAGGCGGCAATAAGCGGAGGTACCTCTGGTATAACAGCCGTAAACACAAAAGGACCGGAGTTATATTTATGGGATGGTTATCCAGTACTTTCAAATAAACTGGGGGGGATTTCTGGAAAGGCGATTCTAGAACTTGGTTTAACTTCGGTTAAGAAAATAAGAGAGATAACAGATTTACCAATCATTGCTTGTGGTGGTATTTCAACCAGAGTGGAGGTAGAAAGATATAAAGAAGCTGGTGCTAATTTTTTTGGGATTGGCTCAGCTTTAGCCGGAATGAATACAGAAGAAATAAAGCAATATTTCCATGATTTATTAATTGACTTAAAGAAGGGAACAGATAATGCTAGCAGTCTTTTGAAGGAGAAACTGAATATGGACTATCAAAAATATACCGTAAGGGAAAATAAATCTTTAGCTGATGATTTATTTCTTTTGAGGTTAGATGGTGAGATAAAGATAGAGCCAGGGCAATTTATTTTTGCTTGGCTGCCAGAAAAAGGAGAAAAGCCATTTTCTGTTCTTGATGACGTTCCTTTAACTTTGTTAATTCAAAAAAGAGGCTATTTTACAAATGAACTATCAAAATTAAAAGAAAATGATTTCATCTATATTCGAGGGCCCTATGGGAATTCACCAAAGTTAAATGAAGCTATTTTGTTAGTAGGTGGCGGGACAGGAATTGCTGCTCTTTACCTCTTTGCTAAAAAATATAAAAAAACAGCTGTCCTGTTGGGAGCGAAAGATAAAAACCACTTACCTTATTTGGAAAAATTTAAAGTCCTGTGTGAAGAACTTTATTTAACTACTGAAAACGGTGAAATGGGGCACAAGGGACGAGCCACTGATATCCTTCCTGAAATTATCAAAAAAACAAACCCCGAAGGCTGTCTAAACTGCGGGCCAGAAGCTATGGTAAAAATGGCGATAGATATCGAAAGTCAATACTTGAACCCAGAAAAAATTTATTCTTCAATAGAGTTTTTAACGAAATGTGGTATTGGTTTGTGTGGTTCCTGCGCAACTTCAAATGGATATAGAAGTTGCGTTGACGGAACTTTTTTAAAAAATAATCAAATTTTCCATAAATCTCAATTACGATTCTGAGAGAGTTTTCAAGATTAGATTAGTTAGGTCTATGTTTGATTCCTTTTGCTCGATGGTGTTGGTTAAGTAAAGTTTAGAATATTTTTTCTTAATTTTGGCAATGCCCGAGGGGAGAACACCGTGGGTAATTAGGGCGATAACTTGTTTTGCCCCATTTTTTTTGCAGAGCTTATAAGCTTTTAATAAAGTTCCGCCAGTTTCTAATAAATCGTCAACAATTCCAACCACCGGGCAATGATTAAAATTCATTTGAGTAAAGGATATCTCCACCCGATAGGAATTCACTCTTTTTTTTCTCATCCCAGAGACCCCAGTCCTTCTTTCCCCGCCAATGTCTGGTGATAAAAATAAAATGTCTTTACCAAAATCATTTTTAGCTTTTTCCATTAAGATAGGGGCTACAGAAACATTAACAATTGGATATTTTTTTACCCATTTTCTTCCCCAGAAATGAGGGTCAATAATATAGATTTTTTTAACCTTATAATAATTTATTAATTTTTCAACTAAATTTTCAGCCACATTAGTCTCTCCTCTTTCAAAAACTTTATCCTGCATTCCGTAGGGGAAATAAGTGAAGAATACCTCGGGTTTTATATTATTGTCTCTTAAAACTTGTAAAATCAATTCTAATTCCACCAACCCTTCATTTGGTTTTGGTGCTCCCGAATGCAAAACAATAACTCTTTTACCGCTTAGTTTTTCAGTTTTTAAAAGTCTTATATAAATTTCTCCATCAGGAAAATATCTTTTTCCGTCTCTGCTTAAATCGGGAAAAATAACTTCGAAATTCTTAGCTCTTGCTAAAATATTTCTGGCTAACTTCTCAACCTGAGAAGTTGGAATGATAAAATTCTTCATTGCTTTTTTACACTTTCTATTATAGCTACCATCGTTCCACCCGTCGAGAATAAATAGGATGCCTTTTGTCTTGACAGATCTTTTTAAATTCACTAAAGTCGGAGAAAGAGGGTAACCTCCATTTTATTAACCCAAAAGGAGGTAAAAGCAATGTAGAAGTTTAATAATAGAATATGGATGTCGTTAAGCCCTTTGACAAGGCAAAAACCGAGAGGAGGAGGGAAATGAAAAAACTGATTACCCAACAAAAGAGCGTAATTCCAGCTTGTGATGTAATGGACCTGGGGAAGCTTGAGCAGATTGTTATGGCTACCTCCGGGGTGCCCGGAATCGGTGGTTATAAAGTCGGTTTAGAGCTTGTGATTCAATTTGGATTACCGGTAGTAGTTGAGAGAATCCGGGGGCATAGCCAACTACCAATTATTTTTGACCATCAGAAAGGAGGCACTGATATCCCGGAGCTTGGACAAAAATTTGCTAGGGTTGCAAAGTTTTCAAGGGCGGATGCGGTGATCCTCTTTCCATTCGGTGGAGCAGCCACTGAACGGGAATGGATAAAGGCTTGTCGAGAGGAAGATTTAGTAGTTCTGGTTGGTGGTCACATGACTCAAAAGGAATTTCTGAGTAATGAGGGAGGCTTCATTGCTGAGCTTGGACCCGAGCAGATCTATGCCATTGCTGCCGAAAATGGCGTTTCCAACTTCGTTGTTCCTGGGAATAAGGCTGAGTTTGTTCTCAAATACCGCCACCTCTTAGAAAAAATACTTGGACAAGGGAACTTTACCCTTTACGCACCAGGTTTCATTGTCCAAGGAGGCAATATTTCTGAGACCGGAAAAGTGGCTGGGGAAAACTGGCATGCCATTGTTGGCAGCGCCATCTACAAAGCTGAAGGGGTAGACAATATGCGTAAAGCTGCTCTGGAGGTCACTTCCCAAATCGCTGGAGGATAGCAACTAAAAGTAGGGAGGCTTGCTTACCGCGAGCCTCCTCAAAAAATCAAGGAGGTGAAAGATGGAAAAAATGGAAAAGGCGATGGAAAAGACATTCCGTCATATTAATCCGAGAGAGTCTGATATAAAGATTTTGAGTGAAGAAGATTTTCTTAAATGATTTGATCTCTGTGACGCAGCTTGGGTTCACGATGGCAATCCAAAGAAGCCACACGCTGAATTAACCTCCGGCATGTGTAGTAATGGCTTCTTTGATTGTATGCGGGTTTTGAAATACCCAAATCTTGCTGAAATTCTTGCCAAGCAACTCGCCAAAAGATTAGAATACGGTCATTACTTACCTGTTCAACCAGACTGGGTTATTGGCTCTGCTTATGCCGCAATTACCTTTTCTTATGAAGTGGCAAAAGCTCTTGGAGCTATCCATGGGTTTGTCGAGAAAGATCCAGCTGATCCAAAAGGCAAAAAGATGCTCTGGGCAAGAATGAAGATTCCCGTTGGCAGTCATGTTCTTCAAGTTGAGGAGCTGGTTACCACCAGTGGTACATTCCAGGAAGTTCGGCGGGCAGTGGAAGAAGGAAATGGGGAGCCAGTTAATTTTCTGCCGGTTGTTGGTGTTTTAGTTCACCGGCCACCAAAACTTCCGGTTGATTATGGTGACAGAAAAGTTGTTGCCTTAATTGGAAGAGCAATCTGGGCAGTTGATCCAAAAGATTGCCCGCTTTGCAAAGGTGGTTCTATCCGTTATCGCCCGAAAACTCACTGGGCAGAGTTGACCGGAAAGAAGTAGCCTAATAGGAGGTTTTAAAAGGCGCGAGAAAGCGTAACGGCCCACTGGGTTTATCCCAGCGGGCTGTTTTATTTGTTGATTTTCTGAGTTGTGGATAATTATCCACACTTGATTTTGAGTTCATTTTAAGGTAAAATAGATTAATGAAGATGCCAAAGATTAACCTAAGAGTCCTCAAAAATCAGACTCAAAAAGAGATAGAAAAAGCTGAAAACTTAAAGGAATTAGATGAGATTTTTAAAAAATATTTGGGTAAACGTGGAGAGCTTACCCAGGTTTTACGCTTATTAGAAAAGTTACCAAAAACAAAAAGAGTAAAAATTGGCAGAGAGGCAAATGAACTGAAAAATTTTTTAAGAACGGCATTTGACCAAAAAGCCCAAGAACTTAAAGAAAAAGCCCAAAAGAAGATAGAAGAAAAGGAATGGATTGATATCACCGCGCCCGGTAAAAAGCCCGTTTTGGGTCATCTGCATCCTTTAACTTTGGTAAAAAGAGAAGTTGAAGAAATTTTTGGGTCAATGGGTTTTTCAGTAGTTGAAGGGCCAGAAATGGAAACAGAATGGTATAACTTTGATGCATTAAATATTCCCCAGGATCATCCAGCTCGAGACCTTTGGGATACGTTTTATCTCAAAAATGGTCTAATACTTCGTACCCACACAAGCCCGGTTCAGGTTCGTTATATGGAGAGAAATAATCCTCCCTTTAGAATAATAGTTCCCGGTAATGTTTTTAGACACGAAGCTACCGATCCTTCTCACGAGTTCCAGCTTTATCAAGTCGAGGGATTAATGGTTGATAAAGATGTTTCGGTGGCAAATTTTAAGGCTGTTGTTGGAGAATTTTTCCGGAAATTTTTTAAAAAAGAAGTTAAATTTCGGCTGAGGCCTGACTTTTTCCCATTTACCGAACCATCTTTTGATATTGGAATAAGTTGTGTAATGTGTGACGGAAAGGGATGTTCAGTTTGTAAAGAAGAGGGTTTTTTGGAAGTGGCCGGCGCCGGTATGGTTCACCCCAACGTTTTCAAAAATTCCAAATTAATTCCCAAAGACTGGCAAGGATGGGCATTCGGTTTTGGATTGGAAAGATTAGCTATGTTGAAATACAAAATTAACGATATTAGATTATTTCGTTCCGGTGATTTAAGATTTCTAAATCAATTCTAATTCAATAATTATGACGTTCTCTTATAATTGGTTACAATCTTTTTTTAAGACTACGACCCGCCCACCACATCCTCCCACCTTCGGTGGGCCCCTAAAATTGCCTAAGCCCGCGAAGTTGGCTGAGCTTTTAACAGCGAAAGCTTTTGAAGTTTCAGAAGTTAAAGAATTTGGCAAAGACTGGGTTTTAGATATCGATGTTAGACCTAATCGAGCCGGAGACTGTTTTTCACATTTGGGCATTGCCCGAGAAATATCCGCCATCACTGGCTTAAAATACATAGGGGACACCTATGCCAATTCCTATGCCAATTTAAGACTGGAGGAAGATAAAAAATTAAAAGCAAAAGATTTTGTTTCGGTGGAGGTAAAAAATGAAGAAGCTTGTCCGCGTTATACTGCCAGGGTAATTATCGATGTTAAAGTCAAGCCTTCACCAAAATGGTTGACGAACCGATTAAAAGTTTGCGGGCTGCGTCCGATTAATAATATCGTAGATATTGTCAATTATGTAATGTTGGAAACGGGACAGCCCCTGCACGCTTTCGATGGAGAAAAACTGGAGGGCAAAAAAATTATCGTAAGATTTGCCAAAAAAGGAGAGAAAATTGTTACCTTAGATGAACAAAAATTTAATTTATGTTCAGATGTTTTAGTTATCGCCGATGCAAAAAAGCCCATAGCTATTGCCGGGATAAAAGGGGGAAAACCCCCCGAAATTGATAGAAAAACAAAAATTATTGTCTTAGAGTCGGCTAATTTTGATTCCAGGATTATTCGGAAGGGTTCCAAAAAATTAAATTTGAGAACAGATGCCTCTTTAAGATTTGAACACGGAATTGATCCTAATTTGACCGAATTTGCCATCACCAGAGCTTGCAATTTGATTCAAAAGATTGCTGGAGGAAAAGTGGCTCAAGGATTAGTTGATTTTTACCCCAAAAAAGTTTTCCCAAAGAGAATTAAATTAGATTTTGAGCATGTTGAGAAATTATTAGGAATAAAAATCTCTAAAAAAGAAATCAAATCCATTCTTAAAAGATTAGGCTTTAAATTGATAGAGGTCGGACCTATGACAATTTCAGTGACGGTTCCGACTTTTAGATTGGATATTTTGATACAGGAAGATTTAATTGAAGAAATTGGTAGAATTTATGGCTATGAAAAAATTCCATCAGTTCTTCCTACCGTTTCTTTAATCCCACCAAAGAGGAATCTCGATATTTTCTGGGAAGATAGTGTTAAAAATAATTTAAAAGAAGCTGGCTTTACCGAAGTCTATAATTATTCTTTTATTAATGAAGAGGATGGAAAACTTTTTGGGATAACGAGTCCCAACTTAATCGAGGTAGAAAATCCAGTTAGTTTAGAACAGAAATATCTCAGGCCGAGTTTGATTCCCAATTTGCTGAAAAATGTTCAAACTAATCAAAAAATTTTTCAGGATATTAAAATTTTTGAATTAGGGAAAATATTTCAAAAACCCAACAAAGAAAAAAGGATGTTAACCGGGTTAATGTTGGGGAATGCTTTTTATCAGGTAAAAGGCCTAATTGATTTGCTTTTAAACAAATTAGGCATAAGTAATATTTGGTACGATGAATTCAAGGCTACACCTGAAGAATCTAGAGCCGCAATTTGGCACCCCAAAAAATGTGCTGAAATTAAAGTCAATCATGAAGAAATTGGATTTTTAGGAGAGATTTCTCCAAGAATTCTGGAAGATTTAAAAATTTCAATGAGGTTGGTCATTTTTGATTTTGATTTTGAAAAGTTAACAAAATTGGCTTCTGAAGAACATGAATATCGGCCAATTTCTCGATTTCCGGCGGCCATCAGAGATTTGGCAGTTTTAGTTCCGAGCGAGACAGGGGTAGAAGAGGTTTTAAATAAAATTGAGGCTTCCGGTGGTCCTTTGATAAGAGATATTGATCTTTTCGATATTTATGAAGGAGAAGAGCTTCCCGAGGATAAAAAAAACTTAGCTTTTCACATTATTTTTCAATCAAAGACCCGAACCTTATCTTCTAAGGAGATAGATGAGATTCAAAATAAAATAATAAAAGCAATAGAGGAGGAGCCAGAATGGCAAGTCCGTCGATAGATGTTAGATGATGGATATTAGATGATGGGCGTTAGATTAAGATTATCCAATATCCAATATCCAATATCCAAAATCTAAACTATGGTTCGCAAAAAAACAACAAAAAAACCAAAAAAACAGCCCAAACCCAAACCCAAACCCAAACCCAAACCCAAACTTAAACTTAAACCGAAACCAAGCCCCGTACAACAACAAGTTGTATACGGGGCAAGGGCTAAAAAAAAGGATACAACTTATAGCGCTAAGGATATTTATGTATTGCAAGGGCTGGAACCGGTTAGGAAAAGGCCGGGAATGTATATTGGTTCTACCGGAATCGAAGGTTTGCACAGGTTGATTTATGAAACCGTGGGAAATTCAATCGATGAAGCGATAATGGGTTATTGTAATGAAATTAAAGTTTCCCTTTTGCCAAAAAATAGAATAAGAGTTGAAGATAATGGAAGGGGAATTCCGGTGGAGCGCCATCCCCAGACAAAAAAATCGGCTTTAGAAACAGTAATGACGACTTTACACGCCGGAGCTAAATTTGGCGGTAAAGCCTATGCTTCAACTGGTGGTCTTCACGGGGTAGGGGTTTCAGCCGTCTGCGCTCTATCTGATTGGATGAGAGTTGAAGTTTGCCGATCTGGTTCAAAGTTTGCTCAAGAATACTCTAAAGGAAAACCAAAAACAAAAGTGGAAAAAATTGGAAAATGCAAACAGACTGGCACCACGGTCTCTTTTGAGCCAGATCCTGAAATTTTCAAAGAAATAAAGTTTGATTTAAAAAAAATTTTAAATTACCTTAGGCAGCAGGCTTATTTAACCAAAGGAGTGAAAATTAGTCTTTGTGATTTAAGGACCGATGAAAAAAGTAGTTTTTCATTTTATTTTGAAGGAGGACTCCCATCCTATATTAAGTACCTAACTCAGGGAGTAACCCCTCGTCATCAAAATATTTTTTATGGTTTGGGGGAGGGAAATGGAATCTTGGTTGAAGCCGCTCTCAGGTATACTGATGAATACGAATGTTATGAAGAAAGTTTTGCCAACAATATTCATACTGAAGATGGAGGGAGCCACTTAACTGGATTCAGAACCGCCTTAACCAGAACTTTTAATGACTATGCAAGGAAAAATGGTTTTTTGAAAGAAAGTGATGAGAACTTAACAGGAGAGGATATAAGAGAGGGATTAACCGCAGTGGTTTCGGTAAAAATAAAAGAACCCCAGTTTGAAGGTCAAACCAAAGCAAAATTGGGAAATCCCGAAGCCAAAACTGTCGTCGAACAGGTCATTTCGGAAACCTTGACTGATTTTTTAGAAAGAAATCCACAAGACGCCAGGTCTATTATTGAAAATTGTATTTTAAGCCAAAAAGCCAGAAAGGCTGCCAAGGCCGCCAAACAAACTATTTTAAGGAGGGGGATAATGGAAGGGTTGGCGCTTCCCGGCAAATTGGCAGATTGCATATCAAGAAAACCCGAAGAATCCGAACTATACATAGTAGAAGGAGAGTCAGCCGGGGGAAGTTCCAGGCAAGCAAGAGATCGTCGTCATCAAGCTATTTTGCCCCTGAGGGGTAAAATTTTAAATGTTGAAAGGGCAAGATTAGATAAAATTTTAGCCTCAAAAGAGCTTAGATCTTTAATTATTGCCTTAGGAACAGCTATCGCTGAAGATTTTAATTTGGATAAATTAAGGTATCATCGGGTTATTTTAATGTCAGATGCCGATGTTGACGGTTCTCACATCCGGACTTTGCTTTTAACTCTTTTTTATCGCTACTTTAAACCAATAATTGAAAAGGGCTACCTTTATATTGCTCAACCTCCTCTATATCGGGTTCAATCCGGAAAAAGAGCAGAATATGCTTATACCGAGGCAGATAAAAGTGAAATTCTTTCAGAGTTTCGCAAGGTCAAAAGCAAAGAGAAAAAAGAGGTAGAGGAATTAGAGAAAGGAAAAATAACCGGTATCACCATTCAAAGATATAAAGGCTTGGGTGAAATGAATCCCGAAGAGCTGTGGACGACGACCATGAATCCGGAGAATAGAATATTGTTGAAAGTTAATATTAAAAACGCCAGAGAGGCCGATCGAATTTTTGATACCCTGATGGGTGATGAGGTGTTGCCCCGAAAAAAATTCATCGAAGCTTATGCCAAGAAGGTTAAGAATTTGGACATATAAGAATCTGCTCGCTTCGCTCGCAGATTCTTGATTCGCTAATGTATAAACATATAATCTTGAATTAAGAACCTCGCCTTCGGCGAGAACCTTGATTCGCTAAGGTATGAATATATAATCTTGAATTAATATGAAAAATCTTTTTAAAGACGAAAAAACCTCTCCTTGGATAGTACTTATCATTTCTTTTTTAGTAATGATTCTAATCATTCAGATTTTAAGCTGGCAGTATCATAGAATAGCAAAAGAAGAAATTTCTTTACTTGAAATTAAAGTAGAAAAAGCTATAGCCGGAGAAACTTTAAAAGATTTTATGGAAGCCAGAATTACCAAAAATAAAAGCCAGGCAACCATTCTTTTAACCGAGAGGGCAATGGAGCAAGTTTCAAAAGGAGAAATCGAATTAATTGACGATTTTCAAAGTTTTGAAATATTGGAAACTACTCAGCTTGGAGAAAATGAATTCAATTTTTTGGTTAAGATTCAATTCCAAAACGGAACCGAAATGACTGAACTTATAAAAACA
>PCWJ01000054.1:4714-9507 GCA_002787295.1 Candidatus Nealsonbacteria bacterium CG11_big_fil_rev_8_21_14_0_20_37_68 | reverse complement strand
CTTTATTCTCAATGATTTTTTTGGTTATTTTCATAAATTTTTTATTTTTTATACCTGCGCGCGCTTCGCGCGCAGGGAGAAACAAGATTTTCGTTTAAAATAGGTTCGACTATTATCAATTATGGTGGGCGATACAGGATTTGAACCTGTAACCTTTCGCACGTCAAGCGAACGCTCTAGCCATTGAGCTAATCGCCCGTAGAAAGGGCGGGACGCGCTACCACTGCGCCAAGTGCCCTTGGTGGGCACGGTTGGACTCGAACCAACACCCTTTTCTTTATAAGAGAAACGCTCCACCATTGAGCTACGTGCCCGCACATTTCTTCAGCCACCCCGGTAATTCGGCTATAGAACTTATTACATAGTTTTTGTTCAATTTTCCGAATTTTTGCCATTTTTCTTTTGAATTCATGGGTCCGGTACAAACTCCCAAAAATAAAATATTAGAATTTTTCGCCGCCTCCAAACCCACCAAAGTATCATCAATCATTACCATTTCTTTTTTAAAAATCCCTCGCTTTCGTGCCCATTTTAAAATTGGATTTAATGCCCTGGGATCGGGCTTGTGGTGATGGCAGAATATGTGGTTTTTGTGGATTTTTTCTGGTTTTATTTTGGAATTAAGGGGTAAAGTCGCTGGCCTCCAGCTTTGGACAATGTCAAAAAGATTTTCAAGTGAATATTTTCTTAAATGAAATTCTAGATTTTCAAATCTCGCAGTCAGAAGTGCAGTAAAAAATCCTTTTTTTCTCATTGTCTTTAAAGTTTTTAGAGCTCCTCTTACTAAAGGAATTTTTCCTTTTAATTCATTTTTTCTCCAGCAATCAGTAATTACCGTTAATTCCTTTTTATTCAGAGTCGGGAACATCAATTTTGAAGTTTTAAGTCCTGGGTATCCCCAATGTTTTACAAAAGTTTCTTCGGTTATTCTTACTTTTTGAGGAGGCGTCCCATTCCGAATTAATTTTTTAATTCCTTGCAATACCGATTCTTGAGACTTCGACAAGGAATCCAAAATCGGGCCATCTAAATCAAAAATAATTAGCTTAATCATGATTTTATGTTCGGGTGGTTGGCAGATAGTTTTCCAACCAATCTTTCAAATTCCTCCCTTTCAATAGTTTCTTTTTTTATTAAGGTTTTAGCCACTTTAACTAAAAACCTTTTCTTTTCCTTTAGGATTTTTTTGGCTGTCGTTTGGGCATTTTTAATCAGTTTGGTTATTTCGGCGTCAATTTCTGCCGCAATTTTTTCAGAATAATTTCTTTGCTCCCCAATTTCTTTTCCCAAAAATATCAACTCTTCTTTTTCTCCAAAGGCAACCGGTCCTAATTTTTCGGACATTCCGTATTCTTTCACTAATTTTCTGGCAAGCTCGGAGGCAGTTTGTAAGTCAGAACTGGCTCCGGTAGTAATTTCTCCAAATACTAATTTTTCAGCGCAATAACCGCCCAAAAACGTAGCCAGTTCGGAAAGAAATTCACCTTTGCTCTTTAAATATTTTTCCCTGGCTGGTAATTTTAAGGTATAACCGGCCGCTCTTCCCCTGGCAATTATTGAAATTTTTCTGATAGGTTCTGTATTGGGAAGGAAATGGGCAACCAGAGCATGTCCCGATTCATGATAGGCAGCAATTTCTTTTTCTTTTTCAGATAAAATATGGCTTTTTCTTTCCGGTCCCAGTAAGACCTTATCAATTGATTCTAAAAGTTCTTCTTGATAAACCTGATGCTTGTTTCTTCGGGCAGCCAAAAGAGTTGCTTCATTGACTAAGTTAGCCAGATCTGCCCCCGAAAATCCCGGGGTTCTCTCGGCAATTTCTCTTAAGTCAACACCTATAGCTAAAGACTTGTCTCTGACATGGATTTTTAGAATTTCCTCGCGGTCATTAATGTCTGGTAAATCTAAGACCACCCTTCTATCAAATCTGCCGGGACGCAAAAGGGCTGGATCTAAAATATCGGGGCGGTTGGTAGCCGACATAACCATGACATTGGTATCTCTTTCAAAACCATCCATCTCTACTAAAATTTGGTTTAAAGTCTGCTCTCTTTCATCATGACTGCCTCCCAGTCCTGCTCCCCGATGGCGGCCCACTGCGTCCAATTCATCAATAAATAGAATAGAGGGAGCCGCTTTCTTTGCAGTTGCAAATAAATCTCTTACTCTGGCCGCCCCCACCCCGACAAACATTTCAACAAACTCTGATCCTGAAATATGGAAGAAGGGAACATTGGCCTCTCCGGCCACCGCTCTAGCCAAAAGGGTTTTTCCGGTTCCAGGCGGTCCCATTAGTAAAACCCCCCTCGGGATTCTGGCTCCCATTTGTAAGAATTTCTTAGGATTCTTTAAAAAATCTACTATTTCTTTTAATTCTTCTTTTGCTTCTGCCAGCCCGGCCACATCTCGAAAACTAATTTTTTCTTTGGGATGTCCTTCTGCTCCAAAAAGTCTGGCTCTGGCCTTGGAAAAATCAAAAGCCTGCATTGCTCCGGTTTTTGCCTGGCGAAAAATCATCCAGAAGAAGGCTCCGAAAATTAATAAAGGAAGAATTAGTAAAAGTGTAGGTCCCAGCCAAACCAGCAATCCCCCCTTTTCTTCAGAATTAATTTTTATTTTTTGAAGATTTTCCTTGGTTACCCCGTAATTTAAGAGGGATTGAGAAAAAGCAATTTCTGTCTCTTTTTTTGACTTAGCCTCGGTATCATTTTGATACAAAATTGAAACATCATTTCCGGATACCGTAATTTCCTTGACCTTCCCCTGATTAATGTCTTGAACCAATTCGGTTAAAGAGATTGGTTTTTTCTCTTGGCCCGGATAGGAGAGCAAGGCAAAAATTCCTGCTACGGTCAGGAAAATAAGCAAAACAATTATAAAATTTTTAGTGAGGTGTTTCATAACTTCTTATTATACATATCTTTAAAATGGTTTCAAGTGTATTTTAGCATAAATTTTCAAAAATAAAAAGACCCTTTTCATCTTGCGACTACTCAGGGTCTTTTCTAAAGCCAAATAGGGATTATTTTAGCTGGCTTCATTGCCAGATAAAGAGCCAGATAAAGAAGCTGATAGAGCTTCTCTAGCTTCCTCCTCCAGCTCTTGCTGGCGAAGGGTCGCGATCATGGCACGGTGATTAGAGTTAGGTTTTTCGCCAGGTTCGCGTTTACTCCGGCGGCACGGCTGAGATTTTGACTGTGGCACAGGCGCAGCTTCTGACGCAGGCGCAGGCGTAGGCTCTGCCGGCTTGGGCTCGGGATTCCGGGCTTTTTCGAGAATACCCTTCAAAAGGGCGATTCTTGATTCCAGACTCTTCGTCCGGGCGAACTTGACGTTGCCGCCTTTCGCCCTCCAAATCTCCCCCTTTTTCTGGCGGTAAGCCTGTTCCCAGATTTCCCGGGGAACTGCTTTTCCGCCGCTACTCTTTTTGAGGTTCTCAAAAGCCTCTTTCCCAACCTCATCCTGAAGGCTCTCAATCTCGGCTTTAGCCGAGGCGTATTTTACCTCCAGCGAAGTCAGGATGGTTGGAGCCTTTTCCGCCACCCATTCAAAGATGTTTTGGAACTTACCCTTCGCGAGGCTAATGGCCGCTTCGTTGGCGTATTCTCGGTAGCAATCTCCGCAAACGAGGTCGGTTGCTTTGCGTCGGGTTTTTGGGTAGTCTCCTGGGCAAACCGGGCAGAACAAAGGTTCCACACGAGCGGGTGCATTAATTTTGTTATTCATTTCTACCTCCTTACTTAAAAAAATTATTTCCCTATTTGGCTTTGTTAGGGTACAATTGCCGAATTATTTTCGGACATTTTATTGTAGCATATAGCAAAAAGTCTGTCAAGGGGTCTTGACAGACTTTCGTGTACTACTTAGTTCTTAGGGGGATTTTCCTCCTTTATCCTTTGTCTTAGTTTGGGCGGAAGGTGCTCCAGGAAGAATTTTGCTTCCCTCTTTCTTCGACAAGTTTTTTCTCCTCGAACCCTTTTCATTATTGAGAGTTTTTCTGATTGTCCAGCACTTTCTCCTTGTTCGGTTTGTTCTAACTGAAGTAAAGCATTGTAAATATGATTCGCGGTTTGGAAATTAATTCGAAAATCAAATCGTGGTTCCTCATCTTCTTTACCGTCTCTTCTAGGCCACCTTTCTTGAGGGATTCCCTGAAAATATTTAGAAGTTTTGGTTTTGACCTGTCCTGAGGTATCCCAGTAGTAAAACTTGCCACCCCGGAGAGCTTTAGAAAAAAGACTAACAGTCTGGGGTTGAGCTATGGAAATAGCTCCTTTTACTTCTCCTTTTTCTGACTCAGAAACAAAGTTCAGTAACTCTTTTAAGCCGACTCGGAGAAGGGCAATATCCCTAAGAGAGATTATCTTCCCCCTATTTAGGAAGTCTCCGGTGTTCACTTTTGCCTCGCTATTAGCTAAAGATACCAGGGAATTACAGACACCAAACAACATATTTTCTGATAGGGCATCCTGCAGGCATTCTCTCAGTGCTTCAAGAGCGTTTTGATTTTGAGGAGTACCTTTTTCAGTATCTGCCAATTCAGTTAAACCGATGATTACTCCTAACTGAGCTTCTTGGAAAGCATTCATTTTTATTTTCCCTCCTTGCTAATTTTTAAATGAGTAACCTCAAAGGTTACCCTTAATTATATCCTTAAAAAAAGTTTTTGTCAAGATACCGAGCTATTTGGATTGTTTTTTGAGTTTTCCTCTTTCAGGTTTTTCAACGATAAATAAATTCTGTCATCAGCAATTTTAATAATTCTTGCTTTTATTTTTTGACCTATTTTAAAA
>PCWJ01000054.1:375-4706 GCA_002787295.1 Candidatus Nealsonbacteria bacterium CG11_big_fil_rev_8_21_14_0_20_37_68 | reverse complement strand
AGGCAGCCTCGCCTTCGGCGAGGGCTGAACTCCCGTCAGATGAAGTTATGGTCTGGGGTTCAATTTCAGAAATATGAATTAGACCTTCTAATTGTTTTGGGTGTTTCTCTGCTGAAACTTCATCTGTCGGATTCTCCGTCGTCCCCCTTGACTTCCGTTGGGAGTCTTTAGCGGAAAACTTCACAAAAACTCCAAAATCTGTGATACCGGTGATTTCTCCCTCTACTATCTCATTGGGGTTATATTTTTTAACGATTTCTTTGAGGTTCTGAATTTCCTTTGCTTTTTCGGAAAAAATAAGTTTTTTTTGTCTTGAATCTAAATCAAATATTTTAACTTCAAGAGTTTGGCTCACTAATTTTTGAAGCTCCTGCAGAATTTTTGCACTATCTCCTCCTTCTACCCGAGGATAATGATCGGAAGATAATTGAGAAAGAGGCAGAAAGCCAGAAACATGAAGTGTTTCTGCTATTAATCCTCCCCTGTTTGCTTTAGAAATTTTAATTTTGAGGGTTTGGTCTTTTTCTTTGATTTTCTCTAATTCTGCCCAGGCTAATTCTTCTTGGGCTTCGGCTAATGAGAGTTCACAGTATCCATCTTCATTTTTTAATTCCATTATTTTGGCAAAAATTTTATTTCCTATTTTAAAATTTTTTAAATCATCTTTAGTTTTCTGCAGCTCTTTTTTGTAAATAACTCCAGTTCCAAAGGCGCCCAGGTCAACAAAAAGACCGGAACTTCCAATTCCCACTGTTTCACCCTCAATAATTTCACCCGCCTTGGGTGGGGTTAAAATATCATTTATTATCATAAAGCCAGTTTATCACAACTATTTTATCTTGTAAATGAGGTAAAGCGTATGGTAAAATAAAACTGTTATGCAGATCATTTGGCACGGACAATCTTGTTTTCAAATTATAGTGACCCGATCTAAGGGGGAGCAAAGTTCAATTGTAATTGATCCTTTTGACGAAAGCATTGGGTTAAGACCTCCTAATTTGTCGGCTAATATTTTATTAATTACTCATGACCATAATGACCATAATAACAAAGCGGCCATTAAAGGTTTGTCTCGTTCTGCGGGCGGAATAGAAGAACCATTTTTAATTACCTGTCCCGGCGAGTATGAAATAAAAGAGATTTTTATTCAGGGGGTTTCTGCTTTTCATGATGATCTTCAGGGTCGTGAACGGGGGAAGGTTACAATTTATACCATTGAGGCAGAGGGATTAAAGCTTTGTCATCTTTCCGACCTTGGCCAAAAAGAGTTAACTCCCGATCAACTTCAAAACCTTGGCGACATTGATATTTTAATGATTCCGGTAGGGGGAGTCTATACTATATCTTCAAAAGAAGCCCCCAAAATTATTTCTCAAATTGATCCCCGAATCGTAATCCCCATGCACTACCAAATACCGAAATTAAATCCGCCAGCTGGCGGAAAACTGGAGGGGGTAGAGAAATTTTTAAAAGCAATGGGGCAAAAATCAACCGAACCCCAGCTAAAGTTATTAATCAAAAAGAAAGATTTGCCGGAAGGAGGAAGGAAGATAGTGGTCCTGAAGCCATAAACGCGACACCAATACACTAATGAAACACGAATGTCACGAATATTTATTAGTGTCATTCGTGCTAATTCGTGTATTAGTGTCGGGTTCAAGATATTGAGCATTTTAAACCAAATTCAAAATATCTTTTGAATTTTTAAAGTATGGCAAAAAAGTCAAAACAATTAAATACCGAGATTGGCTACATTAAACCCCGGGAAATAACCGAAGAGATGAAAGAATCCTATATTGATTACGCGATGTCCGTAATTGTTTCCCGAGCCTTGCCAGATGCCAGAGATGGATTAAAGCCGGTACACCGGAGGATTTTGTACGCGATGCACGAAGATGGCTTGACTCACGCCGCAAGATTTAGAAAGTCGGCAAATGTAGTTGGATTGGTTTTGGGTCGTTATCACCCCCACGGAGATATGGCAGTTTATGATGCCATGGCCAGGATGGCTCAAGACTTTTCCTTAAGGTATCCTTTGATTGATGGACAGGGAAATTGGGGATCAATTGACGATCCGGGGGAATTTGCTGCTATGCGTTATACTGAAGCCAGACTTTCCAAAATCGGCGAAGAGACGCTGAAAGACATTAGTAAAGATACCGTTGATTTTGTTGATAACTACGACGGAACAAGAAAGGAACCGATTGTCTTACCTTCACCCCTACCCCAACTTTTATTAAACGGTTCTTTTGGAATTGCCGTTGGCATGGCTACTAATATTCCTCCTAATAATTTATCTGAAGTGGTAGACGCTTGTATTTATTTAATTGACCATCTCAAGGCCGATACCGAAGATCTTTTTAAATTTGTCAAAGGACCGGATTTTCCTACCGGCGGTTGTATTTTTAACCAAAAAGAAATTATTGAGGCATATTCTCAGGGCAAGGGTCCAATTATCACCCGAGGTAAGGCAGAAATAATTGAGCAAGAAAAAACTGGCCGGGCTCAAATTATAATTAGCGAAATTCCTTATCAGGTTCAAAAATCACAGCTATTAGAACAGTTTGCAAATTTAGTTCAAGAAAAAAAGATGGAAGGAATAAAAGACATTAGAGACGAATCGGACAGGGAAGGGATGAGGATTGTAATAGATTTGCAGAGAGAAGCCTTTCCCCAGAAAATTCTGAACCGACTCTATAAGTTCACCGATCTTCAAAAGACTTATTATTTAAATATGTTAGCCCTGGTAGATAGGATTCAACCCAGAACTCTTTCTTTGGCAGATGTTTTAAGATATTTTCTTTTGCATCGAAAAGAAGTGGTTTTTAGAAGGACTAAATATGATTTAGGAAAAGCCAAAGAGAGGGCCCATATTTTAGAAGGTTTACATAAGTGCTTGGCTCAAATTGATGCGGTAATTAAAACCATCAAAGCTTCGGAAAATCGAGAAATGGCTCAGAGGAATTTAATGAGAAGATTTAGATTAACCCAGATTCAAGCCAATGCAATTTTAGAGACAAAACTTCAGGCCTTAGCAAAATTGGAGAGGAAGAAAATAGAAGATGAGCTCAAAGAGGAGCTTGCAAAGATTAAAACATTTTCCGCAATCTTAAGAAGTCCCCAAAAAATAAAAGAAGTGATAAAAAAGGAGTTGGCTCAATTAAAGGAAGCTTTTGGGGATGCGAGAAGAACCAAAGTTTATGCCCAAAAGGCAGGTGACTTTTCCGAGGAGGATTTAATTCCCCAGGAAGAGACGATTATTACTTTAACCAGACAGGGATACATCAAGAGGATAAATCCATCTTTTTATAAAAAGCAAAAACGAGGGGGTAAGGGTATTTTGGGGATGAGAACCGTAGGAGAGGACATTGTTGAACATTTTCTTTCAGCCCAAACCCATGACAATCTTTTGTTTTTTACCGATTCCGGGAAAGTTTTTCAGGTTCCGGTTTATGAAATTCCAGAAGGGTCCAGGGTGGCTAAGGGTCGGGGGCTTCTTAATTTTTTAGAAATTTCTCCCCAGGATAAGGTTTTGGCTTTATTTTCTTTGGGCAAAAAGGATGAGGCTTCTGGTATGAAGTATTTAGTAATGGTGACAAAACAAGGTATAATAAAGAAAACTGCCATAGATGAATTTAAGAATGTTCGCCGCTCAGGATTAATAGCCATTTCTCTTAAAAAGCAAGATGCCCTGCGGAAGATTTCCAAAACCACTGGCGAAGACGAAATAATTTTGGTGACCAAAAAAGGTCAGTCAATTCGATTTAAAGAGAAAGATATCAGACCGATGGGGAGACCGGCCTCCGGGATTAGAGGAATTAGGTTGAAAAAGGAAGATGAAGTAATAGGAATGGGCGTTATTCAAAATCAAAAATCAAAAATCAAAAATCAAAAATTGGAGAAACAATATTTATTGGTGGTGACCGAAAATGGTTACGGGAAAAGAACCGATTTAAAGGAGTATAAACTTCAGGGTCGGGGAGGAAGCGGCATAAAGACCGCGAGGATAACTCCAAAGACCGGGGAACTCATTGCCTCAAGAGTTTTAACAGAGACTACAACCCTCCCACCGCCCTCCCGCTCGCTTTGCGAGCAGGCCCCTGAAGATTTAATTGTTATTTCTCAAAGAGGACAGGTGATCAGGACCAAAATCGGAACTATTTCTAAATTAGGAAGGTCTACCCAGGGAGTAAAAATAATGAGGCTGGAAGAAGGAGATAAAGTGGCATCAGTAGCATGTATTTAACGAAGTTGGAATGTTGGAATGTTGGAATGTAACATTCTAACAAAGTGAGCAGAGCGAGCGATCTAACAATCTAACAATCAAACAA
>PCWJ01000054.1:0-285 GCA_002787295.1 Candidatus Nealsonbacteria bacterium CG11_big_fil_rev_8_21_14_0_20_37_68 | reverse complement strand
GGCGGCTGGGTTTTACCCCTGGCAAAGAAATTAAGCGAGGGAAAAGTTTATGCCATAGATGTTCTGCCAGAACCCATTTCGGTTTTAGAAGCAAGAATGAAGTCAGAAAAAATTTTTAATATCCAAACCATTCAGTCCGATATTGAAAGCAAAAAAGGCTCTACTTTAGCTTTATCCTCCTTGGACTTAGTTTTAATGACCAATCTTTTGTTTCAGGTAGAGGATAAAAAAAGAGTTTTAGGAGAAGGTAAAAGAGTTTTAAGGGAGGGAGGAAAAGTTTTGGTA
>PCWJ01000052.1:35987-37545 GCA_002787295.1 Candidatus Nealsonbacteria bacterium CG11_big_fil_rev_8_21_14_0_20_37_68 | reverse complement strand
AGTAATGGAAGAAACCGGGCTTGGAAAAGAAGCAGCCAGAGAAGCAGTATTAATAACAAAGGCGGCATTTGAGAAAGCAGCCCTCGCCCTAAAAGATGCCGATATTGAAAACTTAGTGGCTGCCAGTTTTAAAGATCCTGAATTTCAAGAAGCAATTGTCAGATTCAAACCAAGTCACTTTATTCAGAAAGTTGGAGAGGAAAAAGGGCAAGAATACATTGATTTAATCCATGATAAATTTGAAGAAATGGCAGCCAAGGAAAACGGAATTGAGGAAATTGCCAAAACCAACCAAATTTTACTTCGACAATCAATTACCAGCCCCACCCTTAGGACTATCTTTCCCGCCCCCAAGGAAATCAAAAGGGCTGGAGGAGAGAAAGAACAATTGAAAAGAATTGAGGAGGCGATAGAGAAAGTAAGAAGAAGGGGACCAACGCCGCCACCACCTCCACCACCTCCACCAACTCCACCACCTCCACCAACTCCACCAACTCCACCACCTGGTGTACCTCCCGATTGGATTCCTGGACCAGGAGGAACATGGGTTCCTCCAACTAGGCCCCCAAGGCCATCTGGAGAAGAAAGATTACGTAGAAGACGAGAATCTGCGGGTCTATAAAATTTGTTAAGAAGCTATACTAAATCCTCTAAGAATATGCTAAAAGAATATACTCAAGAACAATTTTGGAAATTTTATAAAAAACTCCCTCAAGAGTTAAAGGACGCTCTTTTTTCTGAAGAAACCGGCAATGCTATCTATGATATTTGTAAAAGAAACGAGGTTTTAGAAAAACTCGGAGAGATTTCGGAATGTATCGGTCAGGTTCTGCTTGGCGTTTTGTCTCCAACAGAATTTCAAAAAATCTTAGAAGAGAAAATGG
This sequence comes from Candidatus Nealsonbacteria bacterium CG11_big_fil_rev_8_21_14_0_20_37_68, assembly GCA_002787295.1. Classification (GTDB taxonomy): domain Bacteria; phylum Patescibacteriota; class Minisyncoccia; order Minisyncoccales. The sequence goes on along the minus strand of PCWJ01000052.1, from coordinate 36,661 downwards.
AATTAGGGTTGGAAAAAAGTAAAAAAATTTTCCACGAAATCAATCGCCTTATCTTCTCTCCGGTAAAATATAGTCTAAGTGAGCTTTACGAAACAGAAATTGCGGGGGTCGCACCCCCATCCGAAATCGAAAAACCTCCCCAGAAAAAAATTCCCAAAAGCGATGTCTATCGAGAACCAATAGAATAGAAGATGTTAGAATGTTGGAATGTTAGAGGGTTAGAGGGTTAGAGGGTTAGATTGTTTATAAATATGTTTAGTTATAATTTTGAAAAACTTGAAGTCTGGAAACTTTCCTTACGGATAATTAAAGAAGTAAAGAAAATTACTAAAAAATTACCTTTAGAAGAAAAGTACATCTTAACAGACCAAATAAGAAGAGCCGCTCTTTCAATTGCTTTGAATATAGCCGAAGGGTGGGGTCGAAAAACCAAAAAAGATTTTAGTCGTTTCATATCAAATGCTATCGGTTCAACCCTCGAAGTAATTGCCTGTTTAAAAATTGCTTGCGATTTAGGTTATTTAAAAGAAGAGGAGATTAAAGACTTAGATGAGTTATTGAAAGAATTGTATTTTAAATTATTAAAATTTAGTAGTTATTTAAATAAATAATCATTCCAACATTCAAACAATCTAACAATCCAACATAAACTATGCCTTTTGTCGTTCCCCAAT
>PCWJ01000052.1:15324-35971 GCA_002787295.1 Candidatus Nealsonbacteria bacterium CG11_big_fil_rev_8_21_14_0_20_37_68 | reverse complement strand
TCGTTCCCCAATTTATTGAAAGAAAACCAAAAGTAGTTGGGCCCCTTACTTTCCAACAATTTATTTTCATTGGAGGAGGGATAGCAATTTGTTTTATTCTTTATTTTCTCAAGTTTCCTTTTTACCTATTGCTACTCAGCTGCCTTGCCTTAGTTGGAGGAGGTTCTATTTTAGCTTTCGGGAAAATTAATGGCCGACCGATATTTACGATGATTAAAAACTTCTTCGAGTTCTCTTTTTCCTCTAAAATGTACCTCTGGAAAAAAGGAGGGGTTGTCTCCAGGGCTATTAAAATAGAAGAGGCAAAAAAAGAAGCGGTTGAAAAAGCGCCGGTTTTAAGCATCGCTGAAAAAAGTAGATTAAAAAACTTAGCGGCCAGAATAGAGACCGGTAAAAGATAATAAATGACCAAAACTGCTACTCAACAATTTTTGGAAATAAAAGAAATCAAAGAGGGCGTAATTGTTTTGAAAAACAATACTCTAAGAGGAGTAATGATGGTTTCTTCTTTAAATTTTGCCCTAAAGTCGGTCGAAGAACAAGATGCAATTATTTATCAATTCCAGCAATTTTTAAATTCCTTAGATTTTTCTTGCCAAATTTTAGTCCATTCTCGGAAATTAAACATTACCGGTTATCTGGACAAATTAGAAGAATTAGAAAAGAAACAAAAAAATGAGTTATTAAGAATCCAAACTGCCGAATATCAAAAATTTATTGAGGGTTTGGTCAAAGAAGGCACTATTATGACTAAAGATTTCTATATTATAGTGCCCTATTCTTTTTTGGAAACCAAAGAAGTAGCTGCTGCCAAGAAGTTTAAAAAAATAGCCATCCCTTCTTTAAACGAGGAAGAATTTCAAAGGTCTAAAAATCAACTCTGGCAAAAAATGGAATTTTTAGGTTTGGGCTTAAGAAGGTGTGGATTAACCACTATTCCTCTAACCACTCCCGAACTAATTGAACTTTTCTGGAGTTTATATCATCCCCAGCAAGCCGAAGTAGGATATTACCCGGAAATACCGCCGGAAATAATATAGACGCTGGATTTTGGCGGATAAAACCGCTTTATGCGGATTTGGTTCTACCAGCATTAATCAGCCGAAATCAACATTAATCAGTCTATGGGATTATTTAAAAAAAAGGAAAAAGAAATACCGGAAATATATAAACAAGAGCCAATCGGCATTAGAGATATTATCTCTCCTGCTTCAATTGAAGTTAGTTCAAATTTTATAAAAATTGGCGAGAGATTCGCCAAAGCTTTTTTTATTTTCTCCTATCCGCGATATCTAAGCACCGGTTGGTTTTCTCCGGTTATCAATTTAGATATCCCAATGGATGTTTCTCTCTTTTTGCATCCGTTTGATACTGGTTTGATTTTAAAGCAGTTAAGGAAAAGAGTAACCGAGGTCCAGGCTGAAATTATGGAGAGAGAAGAAAAAGGACTGATTAGAGATCCGGCCTTAGAAACGGCTTACCGGGATTTAGAACAATTAAGGGATAGATTAATAACTGCCCAAGAAAGAATGTTCCAGCTCGGGGTATATATAACGGTTTATGCCAAGGCTCCGGAAGAACTAAGCGATATTGAAACCAATTTAAGGTCTGTTTTGGAATCGAGATTAGTTTATTTAAAACCTGCTCTCTATCAACAAAAACTTGGATTTAACTCCTGTGCTCCCTACGGCTTGGATCAGCTCCAGGTTTATACCGCCATGAATACCGCTCCCTTATCCAGCATCTTTCCTTTTGTTTCTTTTGATTTGAGCTCCAACCAGGGAATTTTATACGGCATTAATCAACACAACAGCTCCTTAATCTTATTTGATAGATTTTCATTAGAAAACGCGAACTTAGTTTGTTTCGGAACCAGCGGCGGAGGTAAATCTTATTTTATAAAATTGGAAATTCTACGGTCTCTGATGATTGGAATAGATTGTATCGTCATCGATCCCGAAAATGAGTATCGTTTTTTGTCAGATACGGTCGGAGGGGCTTTTTTTAACATCTCCTTAGGATCCCCAAGTCACGTCAATCCTTTTGATCTACCCCTGCCCAGAGAAGACGAACAACCTGAGGATGTATTGAGGTCAAACATAATGAATTTGGTGGGGCTCCTAAGAATAATGTTGAAAGAACTTAGCCCGGAAGAAGATGCAATCTGCGACCAAGCTTTAGCCGAAACTTATGCCTCAAAAGACATTACTCCTTATTCTGATCCAAAAACCTGGAAAGATAATATTCCTTTAATGCAAGACTTTGAATCGGTTTTAGAAACGATGGAGGGAACGGAGAGCTTAGTAACCAGACTCAAAAAGTTCACCAAGGGAACCTATGCTAACTTTTTTAATCAGCCCTCCAATATTACCATGGAAAACAATTTTGTCGTCTTTGGGATTAGAGATATGGAAGACGAATTAAGACCGGCAGCGATGTTTATCGTTATGAGATACGTCTGGAATACTATTCGGTCTCGTCTTAAAAAAAGAATCTTAGTAATCGATGAGGCCTGGTGGTTAATGAAAACCGAAGACGGGGCTTCTTTCTTGTTTGGAACAGTAAAAAGGGCTAGGAAATATTGGCTGGGAGTTACCACTATTACTCAAGATGTAATTGACTTTATGAAATCGGATTACGGCCGGCCCATTATTACCAATTCTGCTCTTCAGGTTTTAATGAAACAAAGTCCTGCCATGATTGAAATGGTTAAAAAAACTTTTAATTTAACCGACGAAGAAAAAAATATCTTATTGGAAACGCCGATAGGGGAGGGGCTGTTTTTTGCCGGACTAAAGCATGTGCTAATGAGGGTGATGGCTTCTTACACCGAAGATCAGTTTATTACCACATCTCCGGAAGAGGTGGTCAAAATAAAAAAAGCTAAAGGCGCTTTATAATAAACGCCCCAAATCGGAGAGGGGTCGGGACGGGTCGCGAGAGTTCTCCGCGAAGCGGAAACTCCCGACCTAGAACCCTCCGGTTCTCCCGTATAGGAAAATATAAGAACCTGCCTCGCTTCGCTCGGCAGAACCTTGATTCGCTAAGGTATAAACATATAATCTTGAATTTAAAAACCGAGGGTTTTTAAGAAGCGAGGCGAAGCCGAGCGCCAGCACGAAGTGCTGGAGAGGGCGAGCGACTAACTTAGTATTGCCACTAGGGATAAGGTTTGATTACCACCATTCTTTCCGGTTCCTGGCCGACGCTTTCGGTAACAACATCTCCACGGCCCTGTAACTCTAAATGAATAATTCTTCTCTCGTAGGCTGGCATTGGCGCCAGTATTTTTTCTTTTTTTGAAAGAGAAACCTCATCAGCCTCCGATCTCGCAAGTTGACGCAAGTATTCAATTTTTTTCTTTTTATAATTATTAATATCCAGATCAATATAAAAATTTTTATCCGGGACAATTTTTCTCTTCAAAATTATTTTGATGAGATGCTGGATTTCTAATAAGGTTTCGCCCCGCCTCCCAATTAAAATCTGGGGTTCTACTAACTTTATCTCAACGGGAATTGTTAGGTCCTGGGGGGTCTTAATTTCAATCTCAACATCAAAACCCATTTTTTCAAAGAATTCCCGACAGGTAATTTTAATTTTTTCCAAATTTAAGTTTTCCATGTTAAATAATTAATTTAGACATTTATTCGCCGGCTTTCTTTGGTTTGTAAATCAGGTGTTGCTGTAAGATTGAAAATAAAGCGGTAACTATCCAGTATACCCCGATTGCTGCCGGCAACTTCCACAAAATTAAAACCGTAAAAACCGGAAAAAAATAAAGCATCTGTTTTTGCATCATTTGTGAAAATTGTCCCATTTGACCGCTAACTTTGGCTCCCTTGGTTTTGGGAGTTACCATTTTTGTTTGGAAAAACTGGCAAACTCCGGCAATTAACGCTAAGCCAAAATGGGGATTTGCTAAATTTATTATTCCTAAAAAATAAGGGTCAATTGTCCCGGGAGAGGGGATAAAAGAATAAAGGAAAGCAAGCTGGTCTGGTTGAAACCCTCTCCAGAATAGCTGATATAAAGCAAGTAAAATTGGCAACTGAATTAGCAAGGGGAGACATCCTGAAAAAGGATTGATTTTTGCTTTCTGGTAAAGCTCCATTGTTGCCTTGGCTTGCTTTTGTTTGTTGTCTCTGTATTTGTTTTGAATTTCTTGGATTCTGGGCTGTGTCTCTTGTAGCTGTTTTTGAGACCTTATAGACTGAACCATTATTGGATACAACAAGAGTCTGATTAAAACCGTTAAAGCTATTACCGCGATCCCAAAATCATGTCCGGGCAAATATTGATAAAATATCACCAGAACATTAAATAGGGGCCGATACAATATTAAATTGAAGAAACCTGTAAGTAACTCCATATGTTTTTATGGTAAATCTATCCCTCCTCTGTTCCAAGGACCACATTTTACGATTCTTTTAAAGCTTTTCCACGAAGCTCTTGGTAGTCCCTCTTTCCGAAAGGTCTCGTAAGTATATTCTGAACAACTTGGCCAAAACCGACAATGGCGGCCTAAATTCGGCGAAATAAAGATTTGATAAAATTTTAGAAATTTTAAAATTAATTCTTTAACCATATCAGGGCAAAAACCACTGGTTTTTTAATAGGTTCTTGAATTTAGAAAATCTGTGCTTTTCTTAAAATCCTTTTAATGTTTTCTTCCGTTTCTTTAAATTTTTTCTTCTCTATTCCGGGAAAGGCAATTATTACTCCATCCCACCCTTTCTTTATTTCGAATAAATTTGTTCTAATTATCTCGCCAAATCTCCGTCTGACTTTATTTCGAATTGTAGCCTTTTTTGATATTTTTTTACTAACCATAAATCCAAAACGTGAAATTTTTAAATTGTTTCTCAAAATTCTCAAAAATAAAAAGTCTTGTTTAATGCTTTTTCCCTTTTTAAATACCGCCTCAATATCGCTTCTTTTTTTTAACCGATTTCGTTTTGGTAGCATTTTAAAACTTCTGACAAGGTTAGACCGTTAGTTTATGGCGTCCTTTTTTTCTTCTTCTGCTCAAGACTTTTCTTCCGGATTTATTTTTCATCCGAACTCTAAAACCATGAGTTCTTTGCCTTTTTTTTCGTTTGGGCTGGTAGGTTACACTCATAAAAAAGTTATATTGAGAATTTAGACTACTGGGTTTAAAATAACAAAAATTTTTTATTAAGTCAATTTTGGAGTCAAAAAAAATAACTTAATTCCACAGTTTTTGCACAACTTTTAAACACTTTTGTTTTTTTATTCTTATTTTGCTTTTGTTTGACATGTGATATAATCAACTTATAACTTAAATGCGAAGCATTCAAGCCCCGTAGAACAGCGAAGCTGTCTACGGGATTAGTCCCGCACCCCCCGCCGAGGGCGGGGTGGTGCGGGAGTTCTGCCGAGCTCCGCCGGCTGGCGGAGCGAGGCAGGTTCTTATAACTAATAACTTACAACTTTGAGTGGTTCGTTATCAGTTGTTAGTTGTTTAGTTACGAAGGTATGACTAAAGAAGAATTGTGGCAAGCAGTTCTTGCTCAAATACAATTTAATATCTCTCCGGCCAATTTCGCCACCTGGTTTAAAAATACCGAAATTGTTGACATGAACAGCGGCCAGGCAATAATTTCTATCCCTAACAATTTCTCAAAAGAATGGATTAGTAATAAGTATCATAAGCTTATTTTAAAAACTCTTTATAGTTTAGATTCAGAAATTAAAGAGGTTAAGTATGAGGTAGTAAGGACTGGGCTAAAAACCAAACCGGCCACGATTACTTTTCCGGAAACCGATCAACTGGAATTCCAGGAACTTAAAATTGACAAAAAGAATAATTTGAATCCCCGCTATACCTTTGAAAATTTTGTGGTTGGTTCTTTTAATGAACTTTCCTTTGCCGCTGCCCAGGCAGTTTGCAAAAATCCAGCTCTTACCTATAATCCTTTATTCGTTTACGGAGGGGTAGGCTTGGGGAAAACTCATTTATTACAAGCTATCGGCAATGAAATTATTAAAAAGTTTCCTCAAAAAAAAGTAAAATATCTTACCTCAGAAAAATTTACTTCGGAAGTAATCTCGGCCATTAGAAATCATAATATCGAAAACCTTAAATCAACCTATCGAGAAATCGACGTTTTAATTATTGATGACATTCAATTCATTGCCGGCAAAGAAAAAACCCAAGAAGAGTTTTTTCATACCTTTAATGCTCTTCATGAAAAAAACAAACAAGTGGTTCTTTCATCAGATCGTCCTCCGGCGGCAATTTCTGCCCTTGAAGAAAGATTATGTTCTCGTTTTGAGGGCGGGATGATTGCTGATATTGCTCTTCCTGACTTTGAAACCAGAATGGCAATTCTAAAAATGAAAATCCAAGAAAAAAAGGCGGATATCGACCCCAAAATCTTGGAATATATCGCGTCAAATATTAAAAAAAATATCAGGGAACTAGAAGGAGCATTAAACCAGATTATAACCTACCAAAAAGTAAATAACTGCCCTCCTGATTTGGAAAAAACCAAAACTTTATTAAAAAATATAATTTCTACTCCTGCTCGGAGGATTACTCCCAAAAAAATAATTCAAAATGTAGCTGAGTTTTATGACATAAAAGAAGCAGACTTTATGAGCTCTTCCAGGAAAAAAGAGGTGGTTAGGCCGCGCCAGATTGCAATGTATCTCTTTAGACAAGAGTTAGTAAGTTCCTATCCTTTTATCGGAAGGAAATTTGGCAAAAGAGACCATACTACGGCCATTTACGCCTGTGAAAAAATTTCTCAAGAATTAGAAAAAAACAATAAACTAAAAGAAGAAATTGAGTTAATAAAGCAGTTAATCTATAAAAACAAGTAATAAAACTGTTAAAAACCGGTTAATATTAAAGTTTTAAAAAAAGTCTTTCGTGGTTTTTCTACAAAATTTAAACAACTTATCCACCTTTTTTCTTTTGATTAAATAAAAGGAAAAAGGAACTTTTTTATGAAAGTAACAATAATAAAAGAAAATTTAAGAAAAGGATTAGCTGTTATAGAAAGAATTTGTGGAAAAAATTTTACTTTGCCTATTTTAAATAATGTTTTAATAAAAACAGAAAAAAATCTTTTATCTTTAAGTGGAACTGATTTAGAATTAGGAATTAAATATTTCACTTTAGCAAAAATCGAAAAAGAAGGACAAATTACAGTTCCAGCTAAATTATTATTTAACTTAATAAATTTTTTATCAGAAGAAAAAATAATTTTAGAAACAAAAAATAATATTCTTTTTGTCTCAGGTAAAAATTTTAATTCACAAACAAAAGGATTACCATTTGAAGATTTTCCAATTATTCCTCAAGTAAAACAAGAAAAAGATTTTATAGAAGTAAAAAATTCACCCTTTTTTGAAGGAATATCAAAAGTTATTAATTTTTGCAGTATTTCGCAAACTCATCCTGAATTAGCCGGTATATATTTTAATTTTCAGAAAGAAAAATTGGAGTTAGTAAGTACGGATAGTTTTAGACTTACGAAAAAAGATTTATATTATCAAAACAAAATTAATAAAACTTATTCTTTTATTCTTCCTCAAAAAGCAGTTAGAGAACTGGCTAATATTCTTTCAGAAAAAAACTCAAAAACAAAAAAAGAAGAACAAACTAAAATATACTTTGAACCAAATCAAATCTTTTTTGAGTTTCTATCAGCTGATTTTTCATTTCCTCAGTTTTATTTAACTTCACGTTTAATTGAAGGCGAATACCCCAATTACCAGGAAATAATACCAAAAACACATAAAACTCAAGCGATTTTAAATAAAAATGAGTTTTTAAGCCAAATTAAAACCGCCTCTCTTTTTAGCGGTAAAATCAATAAAATTAGAATCCAGATAGAACCAAAACAGAACTTGATTAATCTTTTTTCTCAAAACCCAGAGACAGGAGAATTTAATTCTTCTCTGCCCGGCGAAATAAAAGGTGAAAAAACCGAGGTGTCTTTTAATTTTAAATTTCTAATAGACGGACTTTTAAATTTAACTGGCAGAAGTATTTTTTTTGGTTTAAACGGCGAAGATGGTCCGGCTTTATTGAAATCGTCCGAAGATCCAGATTATATTTATATTTTAATGCCAATAAAAAGTTAACTAACAACTAACAACTCCCCGTAATGGAAGTTATTAATTGTAAGTTGTAGGGTTAGGAATTAAAAATTTTCGAGAAAATTTTTAATTCCTTTCTCCCATCCTGAGTATTGAGGATCGGCTTCTGGATTTAAATTAGGAGATTCTAACGGGTCTTCTTTTTTAATATAATGTAAAATCGAATGAGGATTTTCTGAATCAATTTTCCCGTTTAAATTCCATACCGAAAAAGAGGGGCAAGGCTCTGGTTTTTCGAATTTTTTAGGAGGATAAAACTGAAGTGCTTTTTCCATAAATTGATGGAAGATAGGGCCGGCCACCACCACTCCCGGTTCCTTAAACATCGGTGAATTATCATTGTTGCCCACCCAGACCCCAACCGAGATTGAAGAGGTGTAACCCATCACCCAGCCATCCCTAAAATTTTCGGTAGTTCCGGTTTTGACTGCTACCTGGTAGTTTTCAAAATATAAAGGAGACCTTAAACCAAAAATTGGAGCCCGAGCTTCGTTATCCGATAAAATATCATTAATCAGTCTGCATGGCTGAGTTTTTAATATTTTTTTTAACTCTTTTTGATTTTTTTCTATAATATTCCCCTTAGAGTCTTCTATCTTCAATATAAAAGAAGGAGAAACCCAATATCCTTCGGTGGCAAAACCTCCATAGGCAGAAGTCATCTCTAAAAGATTTACTGCTCCTTCTCCCAAAACCAAAGGCAGACCATAATAAAAAAAGGGCTGGTTTAAAGTGGTAATACCCATTTTTCTTGCGGTCTCTAAAGTATCTTCTCCCCCAGCCAGATATAGAACTTTTACTGAAGGAACGTTTATAGATTGAGCTAAGGCATTCCTAAAAGTAATTGGCCCCCTGAATTTTTTATCGTAATTTTCAGGAATGTATTCTTCCTTGCCGGTTCCAAAATTAGTTTTTACATCCCATAAAATCATATCAGGAGTAAAACCCTTCTCAAAGGCGGTTAAGTAGGCAAAGGGTTTAAAAGCAGAGCCGGGTTGTCTTTTTCCCAAAGTGGCTACATTAAATTGAGGGGCAAACAAACATTCGTTTCGGTCAGGATTACATCCTTCGGGATAAGGTTCGGCAAAATAATCCCTGGATCCCACCATCGCTAAAATTTCACCATCCCAGGGGTTAATTGCCACCAAAGAAGCATTGTGGGCATTGTATTTTTTATTTATTTCGGCATTATTTTCAACGATTTCTTCAGCCCAATGTTGTAGTTCCCAGTCCAAAGTAGTGTAAACTTTTAACCCTTTGCGTTGCAAGTAGTTTTCCCCATATTCTCCAATTAAATAATTTTTTACTTCTAAAACAAAATGAGGAGTTTTTATTAGTCTTATTTCTTTAAGGGGAGTAAATTCTATTTTTTGCTTTTTTAATTCTTCAGCTTTTTCTTTTTCTAAAAAACCTGCTTTTACCATCCGATTCAGAATATAATCTTTTCTAAGTAAAAGTTCATTAAGATTTTTTTCCTCGTAAGGAGAAAGAAGACTGGGGGCTTTAATTAAAGCAACCAAAGTTGCAGCCTCTGGTAAAGAGATTTCGGAAACCGGTTTTCCAAAATAGGTTTTTGAAGCGGATTGAACTCCATAACAATTTTGACCAAATGGAATTTGATTTAAATAAAATTCCAAAATTTGATCTTTTGAAAATTTTCTTTCTAAATCCAATGTTAAAATAATTTCTTTTATTTTTCTTTCTATAGTTTTTTCATTAGTTAAGAAAGAAGAACGAGCTAATTGTTGGGTAATAGTAGAACCTCCCTGGATAGGTTCTTTTAGTTTCAAGTCTACCAGAAGAGCCCTTATCATTCCTTTAAAATCTAAACCGAAGTGGTGATAAAAGTTAGCATCTTCTGCCACAATTACCGACTTCTGTAAATATTCCGGGATTTCTTTTAAGGAGACATATTCTCTTTTTTCTTCTCCATAGATTTGATACAATAATATTTTTCCTGTTCTATCATAAATTTTTGTTGGTTCAAATAACATTTTTTCAGTAAATATTTCCGGTCTTGGTAAATCTCTTCCATAATAGAGAAAAAGGAAAAAGATAGCTAAAATAAAAAGAAAAAAAATTATTCCAAAAATCCTTAAAGCCTTAAGTATTTTTCTTTTTGGTTTCTTTTTGCTAAAGGTTTTTTGGTAATATTTCCTAATTGGCATAAGTTGGATTATTTTACTAAACTAAAATTAAATTAGCAAATTCTCACCTTGGTTCCAGAAGTTTTAATTAAAGAAAAATCCCTGAATATCCTTAAGTTATTATGTAAAACAAAATTAGCTTCTTCTAGGTCAGAAGCTAAACGGCTGATTCTCCAAAAAGGAGTAAGAATAGATGGTAAAATTAAGGAAAACTGGAAAGAAGAAATAAAAATAGAGAAAAACCAGGTTCTGCGGGTGGGGAAAAGAAATTTTGTTAAAATAATTAATTAAAAACATTTATTTCCCCTAAAGATTGTAAAATGGTTTTTATGCCATTTTAAGCTAAAACCCTCGATTTTCGAGGGTTTTAGCTTAGGTTTTAGCTTATTCTATTTCTTCGCTTTTCTCCTCTTCTTCTTCCTCATCCTTCTCTTTTTCTTCTTCTTTTTCCTCTTCTTCTCCAAACGTTTTTTCTATGGGTTCTTCTGGGAATTCTTCCTGATTTACGAAAGGGAATTTGGTCATAATTTTTAAAGCTTTTTTGTTTTCTGTTTACCCGCCTAAATTTTGTAGAACAAAACTTTGGTGGGTTTAGTTGTTTCCGACCTTTTCCCGCTTTTCTATGCGGTCAAATCCCTCATTCTTACAAAAACTAACTATCTGCCTAGAAAGCGGGATTGTCTCTACAGCCCCTATCATATGACCTGATAAGGTTCTGTCAAGCCCCGTTAGAAGTCTGCCAACTTACTCAGTGGCCAGAGAGTGTACTTCTGTTACAGTCTCTGGCCAGAGTTTAACTAATTAAAGCAAGAACTTGAACTTTAACGTGTCAAACCTTCGCAGACTTCTAATGGGGTCAATCCCCCCTTACACGGTACGCACAACAAACAGCTATTCCGAGAGCGTCAGCCGCATCATCGGGCTCGGGGACCTCCTTCAAATTAAGCAAAACCTTAATCATTCTTTGGATTTGTTTTTTTTCGGCTCTGCCGAAACCCGTTATTACCATTTTAACCTGGAGAGGGGTAAATTCATAAACCGGAATTTTCTTTTTTGCTGCCGTAAATAAGATTACTCCTTTGGCCTGAGAAACCGGTATAACTGTTTTCAGATTTTTAAAAAAATAAACATTTTCGACCGCCAGAACCTTCGGTTGATATTTTTTAATTAATTTATTAAGTTCATTGTTAATTTTTTTTAAACGTTCGGCCGGGGATAAAGAAGGGTTGGTCTTAATTAAACCATAACCTAAACACTTAAGCCTATTTTGAGTTTTAGATTTTCGATTTCTGGTTTTGCTAACCACGCCGAACCCCGTGTTGGCCAACCCAGGATCTATGCCTAAGATTATCATTCAACTAATAACTAACAACTAATAACTAACAACAAATAAGGAAAATAGTTGTAAGTTGTAAGTTGTAGGTTGTGAAGTTAAGATTTAAGGTTTGAGTATATTTCTTGGACACAGTCTGATTCATCTAATGCTTCAAAAAGTTTTTGGCAGGCTTCTTTATCTTTTTGCGATACCTCAATTGTTTCTTTTTCTACCCAATCCAAAGAAGCCGATTCAATTTCAACCCGTTTTTGTTCTAAATTTTTTTTAACCCTCTCCAGGTCTTCAATTTTTGTATAAATATCTAAAGTATCATCATGCCAGTAAAAGTCTTGGGCCCCCACTTCTATAGCTAAAAGTCCTAATCTTTCTTTGTCTTTGAGATTTGAGGTTTGAGATTTGAGATTTGCTACTATACATCCTTTTTTCTCGAACATCCATCGGACTCCGCCCTCTCCGACCAGTTTTCCCCCGTTTTGATTTAAAATCTGTTTAATTTCTCCTATAGCTCGGTTTTTATTATCAGTAATCCCTTCAATAATAAGCGCTATTCCTCCTGGCCCGTAAGCTTCAAAAGAAACTTCTTCCAGCTTTTGCCTCTCAATGTCGCCAGCTGCTTGTTTTAGCGCTCTTTCTATATTTTCTTTTGGCATAGCGAATTTTTTCGCCTGCTCAAAAACAACATGAAGTTTCGAGTTGGTTTCAGGATTAGGCCCCCCTTGTTTTACCGCCACTGAAATTGCCCTCGCCATTTTAGAAAACATCTGGCCCCGTTTCTGGTCGGTCAATTCTTTCTGATGTTTTATGGTTTTCGCATGACTGTGTCCACTCATATGTTTTTAATTTCTCGGAAAACGCGAGAAATCAAGGTTATAACTTTGCTATGTTTTTAATTCAAGACTATATGTTTATACATTAGCGAATCAAGAACATAGCTTTGCCATGTTCTTAATTCAAGATTATATATTTATACATTAGCGAATCAAGAACATAGCTTTGCTATGTTCTTATTATAACTTGTTTTAAGTTTATTTTTAAGTATTAGAATGGTTGTCCCTGAAAAAATAGCGATAGTTGCGGCTATTGGGGCAAATAAAGAATTTGATGATTCTGGAGTCGTTGTTCCTTTTTCAGACAGCGAATGGTTTACAGTTTCCTTTTGGAAAACAAGTTTTTCGTCCATCTCTTCTTTTTTTGGTAATTGTTCTTTTGGTGTCGGAACACTGTTTTTAGCTTTTGGCGTTCCCCCGGGATTTTGACTGGTTTGCCAGTTAGCTGGATGGCTTCCCGGCGATTGAGAGTTTTTCCTTTCCATGGTTTGTTTTGTTTTATTGTCTCCGCCAAACCAACCGCTCGTACAATTAATAGAATCTATTAAATTTCCGGAATCATCATATAATTCTAAGATTTCTCCGTTGTTGTTCAGGGCTCCGGTATAAATTTGATCAGCGGTTATATCTGGAACAGTATTATCCCTAGTTCTTTCTAATAAATAAAAAGAGTTGGCGGGAACGGTTCCGGTGAGGGTGATTCTCGGAGTTTCATCAGTAGCCTTAAGTATCCAATCTTTAAGATTTATAGCCTGGTCGGTATCGTTATATAATTCAATCCATTCATCGTTAGAAGAAACCGCAGTTCCCATCCAGGCAATTTCGTTGCAAACCACATCACCCGGGTTAGCTGCGTAGGCGAAGCCTAGGCAGCTAAATAAAATAATCGCAAGAAAACAAATTATATAAACAATATTTTTCATGTCCTCGCTTAATGGTTTTATCAGAAATTTACAAGAAAGGCAATGTGTTGATAAAGATAAAAAAGATGCCAGTTTTATTTCCCTGGCACCCTACCATTTTTGTTTTATATTTAATTTGACTCAAAGCAAAGTTTGGGGGCTTTTGTATTTTATTCCTAAATGCTGATAAGCCAATTTAGTTGCTACTCTGCCCCGGGGGGTTCTTTCAATCAGGCCAAGCTGCATTAAATAAGGTTCATAGATATCCAAAATTGTATCTTCCTCTTCCGAAGTGGCAGCCACCAGGGTTTTTAAGCCAACCGGTCCCCCCTCAAATTTTTCAATAATTACTTCTAAGATTTTTCTATCAGAGGGCTCTAACCCAATTTCATCGATTTCTAAAAATTCTAAAGCGGACTTAACAAGTTCTTGGGTAATGATTCCCTCTCCTTCAACTTGAGCAAAGTCCCTTACTCTTTTTAAGAGTCTATTGGCAGTTCTGGGAGTAAAACGAGATCTGGCAGCAATCATTTTTACTGCTTCTGGATGAATTTTTACTTTCAAGACCTGACTGGACCTGGTAATAATTTTTTCAACATCTTCTTTTTCATAAAAATTTAATTGGAAAGTTGCTCCAAATCTATTTCTTAGGGGCGCCGATAAAAGAGCAATTCTGGTGGTGGTCCCAATCAAAATGAAGCGAGGAACTTTTAGTTCCATGGTTCTGGCCATCGGTCCTCTGCCGATAATAATATTTAGTTTAAAATCTTCCATTGCCGGATAAATTGTTTCTTCGCAGAGTTTGTTGAGGCGATGAAGCTCGTCAACAAATAAAACATCTCCTTCAGAAAGGTTGGTTAAAATAGCGGCCAGGTCTCCCGCTTTTTCAATAGCCGGACCCGAAGTCACTCGAATATTAGAATTCATTTCTTTAGCTACCAAATAAGCTAAAGTCGTCTTTCCCAAACCGGCATTTCCGTAAAAAAGTAAGTGTTCGGGCACTTCTTTTCTTTGTTTCGCCGCTTCAATAATTATATTGAGATTCTTTTTTATCTTTTCCTGGCCAACAAAATCTTGCCAAGTCTTTGGTCTCAAGGTTAAATCTAAGCTCTGATCTTCTTCAGAAAAGCTGGGTGAAGCAAATTGGCGAGGACTTGACAAAGTCATAATAATCTGCTATAATTAAAAGTTATTCGACAGCCACGGAGCTGAGGGAGTAGGAATTTTTCTTAGTCGGACGGTTTGGCTAAGGCGAAACTGTTCCTCGGAGAGATTCTAAACTTTAAGTTCCCAAACTAAAGCGCTCCCTCAGCTCCGTGGCTGTTTTAATTCAAGATTAATTCAAGATTATATGTTTATACCTTAGCGAATCAAGAACCTGCGAGTGAAACGAGCAGGTTCTTAAACGCGAAGCATTCAAGGTTCTGCCGAGCGAAGCGAGGCAGGTTCTTATATTATTCTCCAACAACTCTTTCCAACTCTTTTAAAGTAGTAATCCCCTCCAGAACCTTAATTAAACTATCCTGCTCCATTTTAAGCATTCCTTTTTCGATTATTTTTTTTCTCAAAGCAGCAATAGAGGGGTTGGTTAAAATAAACTTTTCTATTTCATCATCTACTAAAAAAGCCTCAAAAATACCTATTCTATCCCGATAGCCAGTAAAATTGCAGTATTTACAACCCTTTGCATTAGGAATTTTTATCTCCTCGTTAAAAGCAAAAGGGATTAAATTTTTGGGGATATTTTTTAATTCCTGTTTTATTTTTTTAAATTCAAGCAAAGATATTTTTTTTAATTCCCGGCATTTTGGACACACTTTTCTTACCAGCCTTTGAGCAATGGCCAAATTTATGGCAGGTCCTATGTTTATAGGGTTTGCCCGGAGACTAACCAATCTGGCTATGGTTCCGGCAGCATCATTGGTATGCAAAGTGGTAAGCACTAAATGGCCTGTTAAGGCAGCCTGGATGGCAGTTTGGCAGGTTGGAGAATCTCTTATTTCTCCTATTAAAATTACATTGGGGTCTTGTCTCATAACCGATTTTAATCCCGAGGCAAAATCGTATCCTTTTATGGGATCAACTTGAGTTTGAGTGACTCCCTCTAAATGATATTCAATCGGGTCTTCAATGGTAATAATTTTAATTCCCGGCGCCTGGATTTTTTTTAAGAAAGCATAAAGAGTGGTAGTTTTTCCCGAGCCGGTGGGCCCGGTGACAATAATCATCCCATTCGGTTTTTTCATTTCTTTTCCAAACAAATTCAATAAATCTTTTCTTATCCCTAATTTTTCTAACTCAATTAATGTTTTTGGGTCCAAAATTCTTAAGACAATTGATTCTCCGTAACTGGTGGGAAGGGTAGAGGCTCTAATTTCAACCGGGGTTTGGTTTGTCAAAACGGTAAAGCGGCCGGCCTGAGGACGATCGGTAACGTTTAATTTAATCCGGGAAAGAAATTTGAGTCGGGAAAGGAGATTTTCGTAGGGATTTAAGTCAAAACTAAGGACTTCTTGCAAAATTCCATCAATTCTCAAGCGGATTTTAGTTTGATTTTCTTGGGGTTCAAAATGTAAATCAGAAGCGCGAAGAGAAATCGCTCCTCCCAAAATAGTTTCTAAAAGCTCAGTGACGGGGGACTTTAAATTTTTTTCTATTTTTTCCCCGAAATCAACAACATCTTCGATTTCTTTTAAAATTGAGGAAGAAATTTTTAGTGCCATAGACACAGATTTATACTAAATTATTTCTAAAAATTTTTGGTAAGCAGAGTTAAGATTTTTTTCTCTAATTAAAAACAAAGAAGTTTGACCCCGAGAAGTTCCTTCGAAATTTTCTAAAATTTTCCCAATTAAATTTATTTGAGGAGAATAAAAAATCCCCTTGACCAAAGGAGGAGAACCGGAGCTTTCCCATAAAATTAGAAAATTTGCTAAAACCTGATTCCTAAAATTAAATTTTAATTCTTGAAGAATTTCGCCGAGGTCTTTAGACGAGGAACCCGAGTCTTTAAAATCCTCTAAGGTTAAAGGAGCAAAATATAATTCTTTTTCTGGATTAAAATTTATTTTTTTTAAAACCTGACCCAAGAGTTTAATTTGGGAGACGGACTTAGTTTTGTAAAAGTTTTGAATTATTTTTTGGTGATCGGCCCCTTTTTCGATTAAAAAACTGGCCCTCTCAAAAGTTTTGGGTTTTGTTCTGGGATTTCTGAAATTTTCAGAAGCCCAGATTATTCCAGCCAAAAGACAGGTTGCCGTGTTTTCGTCAAATAACCTTTGATTTGGGGCTTCAATTAAATCGACTAAAATTTCTGAGATTGAGCAGGACTTTATATTTACCAAATTAACCTCTCCAAAATTTTGATTCTCCGGACTATTATCAATATTTAAAATAGGAACCTGATAAAAAAGATCCGGATTCTGAGCAAAATTTTCTCCTAAATTCTCTAAATTCTGCAAACCCAGGGTAATTAAAAGATTGGGGGTCTCCAAATCAGGGCTTTGGTTGATTTTTGTTGCATCAGTGAAGGATTGGGAAAAAAAAGAAATATCTCTCGGTAAAATTCCCTCGCCAACAGAGGTTAGGTGGATTTTTAAATCTCCGCTATTTTTTTCGTAAAAAATTTCAGAAACATCTTTTCCCTGAGTCTTAACAGAAATTACAAATTTAGAATTAACTAGAAATTGGAAGTTTTTTGGAATTTTTTTTAAAAATAGATTTGCCTTTTTCCCTAATTTCTTTAGACTATAAAAAAGTGCACTTCCAGCACAAAAAGTATCTCCTTCTACCAGAGAGATATCATAGGTCTCGGGCAAGAAGATGTAAATGTTTTGAGATTTTTCAATCAATTTTTTGGCTCGATTTAAATTGTCCATATTTATTCTTTCTTTTAAATTAATTAAATTTAACCCATATTTAAAAATTAGTCAAATTTATGCATAAAATTACTTATTTAACAGTTAAACAGTCTCAAACTAAAAAGTTGGGCAAGAACTTGGCCAAAAAAGTTTTAAGAGATTGTTCGATCAAAAAAGCAGAAGTTTTAGGATTGGTGGGGGATTTGGGGGGAGGGAAAACCACTTTCTTGCAGGGATTTGCCAGGAAGCTGGGGATTAAACAGCGAATTACCAGTCCTACTTTCATAATCTATAAAAGATTTAAGATTCCCCGAAGCAGAGCAAGCTCGCTACGGGGCAAGCAAGATTTAAGATTTAAGTATTTCTATCATATCGACTGTTATCGTATCCAAAAAATACGAGAAATTTTGGCATTAGGATTTAAAGAAATTATTACTAATCCTCGAAATATTGTGGCAATAGAGTGGGCAGACCGGATAAAGAAAATTATGCCCAAGGATACCTGTTGGATAAAATTTGAGTTTGTGGACAAAAATAGTCGCCAGATTGATATAAAATACAAGGGTTGAACCCCTGTATTTTTATTACCCCCGAGGTTCTTAAATGCGAAGCATTCAAGGTTCTGCCGAGCGTAAGCGAGGCAGGTTCTTATATTTTATGTTAGAATAAAACAATGGCTGGCGAAAAAAAATGTCTAATTATAATTGATGCTAATTCTGTTATTCATCGGGCATACCACGCCCTACCTCCCTTAACCACCACGAAAGGAGAACTGGTAAACGCTGTTTACGGATTTTTATTGGTTTTTTTAAAAGCAATTAAAGAATTCCAGCCCGACCATATTGCAGCTTGTTTTGACTTTCCGGCCCCCACCTTTCGCTCCAAAATCTTTAAAGAATATAAGGCAAAGAGACCTCCTGCCCCGGAAGAACTTTATCGGCAGATTCCAAAAGTAAAAGAAATTTTAAAAGCATTTAATGTTCCGATTTTTGAAAAAGAGGGATTTGAGGCAGACGATTTAATCGGAACCATTTCTAAATTGGCTCCAAAAAAGCAGATTTTCCCAGGAGTAGAAATTATTATTCTATCAGGAGATTCAGATACCCTGCAATTGGTTGGTCTCAATACCAGAGTTTATCTTTTAAAAAAAGGAGTTAAAGATACTGTTTTATACAATCAAGACCTAGTAAAAGAAAAATACCAAGGGTTAACAGCGGAAAAGATTGTTGATTTTAAAGCCTTGAGAGGAGACCCCTCGGATAATATTCCCGGGGCTCCCGGGGTAGGGGAGAAAACGGCCATTGAATTAATCAAAAATTTTGGGACAGTTGAAAATCTTTATCAGGAACTAGAGCAAAAAAGCGAAAAAACAAAAGAGTTAAAACCAAAATTAAAAGAAATTCTGCTTCAATCAAAGGAACAAGTTTTTTTTAGTAAAGAGCTTTCTAAAATAAAAAAAGATGTACCAATCGACTTTCAATTAAGAAAAAAGTCATGGAGAGAATACAACAAAGGGGAGGTGGTTCAAATGTTAGAAGATTTAGAGTTTTACAGCTTAATCGGAAGATTGCCCGAAGCAAAAAATTGAGAAATATAGACAAGATGCTAAAATAAAAAGAAAGGGATAAAAAGAGCCTCGATTAAAAACAAAAAAGTATTATTTTAAAAACCAAAATGCTTTTATATCCGGTGTTTTTAAACATTTTTTTGGGCGTAGTAATTATTCTCCTACTTATTTTTTACCGGAGGCGGGTGAAAGAATTAAAAAAAGCTCATGAAGAGGTAGGAGCAGTTTTGGAAATAAGGACAAAGGCGAGAACCAGAGAATTAAAAGAATTAGCCGAAGGCTTAGAGGGAAAAGTTGAAAGAAGAACAAAAGAAATTCAAGAAAAAATGGCTGACCTAGAAAGATTTCAAAGATTGGCGGTTGGCCGGGAATTAAAGATGATAGAGCTAAAAGAGGAAATTAAAAAATTAAAAGAAGAACTGGGGCAAAGGTCAAAAAAATAAAAATCACTTTATTATCTATGTCAAAAAATCTCATTACCGAAGAAGAGATTAAAAAAATAATGGAAAATCCAGGGAAAATAAAAGGGAGCGCTTTTAAGGGAGAATTGGAATATATTTTAGAAAAAAAGGGAGAAGAAGGACTAAAGGCAGTAGCAAAAGAAACAGAAAGGTTGGGTTATCCCATAAAGTATAGAGAAATAAAAGAGACTGAATGGTACCCACTGGGCTTAAAAATGGTTTCTCTATTTGCCACCCTTGCCACTTTTAATTGGGGTAAAAAGGAATTAGCTGAGATAGCCAAATCTTCGGCGAAAGTCTCTTTTATTATTAGGTTGTTTCTGAGGCATTTTATTTCTCCAGAAAAAGTTTTTAGAATAGCTGCTCCTAGGTTGTGGAAAAGATATTTTAATCTTGGTTCCCTTGAACCAAGCGATTTTTATAATGTTGAAAAAAAAGGCGGTGGCGGTCAGGGTATTTTACGAATAAAGAATTTTAAACTACACCCTCTTTACTGTTTTTATCTAAGCCATTTTTTCAAAGGGATAGCTAATTTAACAGAATCAAGATTTAAGGAAGTAACCCTTGAAGAAACTAAGTGCATGTTTAGGGGAGATAATTATCATGAATATTTAATGAAGTGGATTTATTATTAAAAAAAATTGTCGATGACTGAAGAAAAATTTTACAAAGAAGAATTAAAAATATTAAAAGAGGATTTCAATGATTTAAAAACATATTTAGATGAAATAAGAAATATTTTGCCTGTTTCAGTTTGTACCTTAAGTTCTTTCTGGGTTATAGTTGATATTAATAAAGCTACCGAGACTCTTACCGGATATAGACCCCTGGAGATAATAGGCCAACCTATTAATTTTATTCTTCAGAAAAAACAGGAGTTAGAAAAAATAAAAGAAAAAGCAGAAAAAGAGGAGAAGATTGTTGTTGAGGAAACACTTTTAACATTAAAAAATAAAAAAGAGATACCGGTAAGTATTTCTATGGTTGGCAGAAAGGATCGCGAGGGAAATCTAATTGGTTATTTTCTATCCATCACCGATACCACTGAAACTAAAAAATATCAAAATCGACTTGAAAAAGGAACTAAAGCATTAGAAGAATCAAGGAGTGCTTTAATGAATATGCTGGAAGATATAGAAGGAGCTCGGCGAGAAGCAGAAGAAGAGAGGAATAAAACTTTTGCGATTATCCAAAATTTTGTCGATGGATTATTGTTTTTCGATAAAGAAAACAATCTTTCTCTGATTAATCCCCAAGCCGAAGTTTTTTTTGATATTAAAAGGAGCGACATAATTGGTAAACCAATTTTCGAATTAAGCACTTTCCCAACCCTTGGCCCATTGACCATTCTTTTAGGGAGAGAAGTCAGGGGAGTTTTTAGAAAAGAGTTACCAATTAAAGAACACTTAACCCT
>PCWJ01000052.1:8914-15315 GCA_002787295.1 Candidatus Nealsonbacteria bacterium CG11_big_fil_rev_8_21_14_0_20_37_68 | reverse complement strand
GTGATTTTACACGATATCACTCGGGAAAAAATGATTGAAAGAATGAAAACCGAATTTGTTTCTCTTTCTGCTCACCAACTCAGGACTCCTCTTTCTGCTATTAAGTGGACCCTGAGGATGCTTTTAGATGGAGACCTGGGCGAAATTACCAAAGAACAAAAAGAATATATTGGAAAAACCTACGAGTCCAACGAGAGAATGATTGATTTAATTAATGATCTTTTAAATGTAACTAGGATCGAAGAAGGGAGATATCTTTACGAGCCGACTCTGACTGATTTTCAGGCTATAGTTCAGTTTGTAATAAATTCTTTTAAAGAAGAGATTAAGAAAAAAAGAATTAAATTTGAATTCAAAAAAACAGAAGAGAAGTTGCCTGAAGTAAAAGTTGATGTAGAAAAAATGAGGTTAGCCGTTCAGAACCTTTTAAACAACGCCATTTCATATACTCCTTCTGGTGGAGAGGTGACTATTTCTTTAAAGTATGATAAGGATAAGATAGAGGTTGCGGTCAAAGATACCGGGATAGGAATTCCTCAAGACCAACAAGAAAGAGTATTCAGTAAGTTTTTTAGGGCAACCAATGCAATAAGAAAAGAAACGAAGGGAACCGGACTGGGTCTTTATATTGCCAAAAATATTATTGAAGCCCACGGCGGCAAAATTTGGTTTGAATCAAAAGAGGACAAGGGTTCAACTTTCTATTTTACACTTCCTGTGGAAAAACGATTTGAAGAGTTTTTAAAAAGGTTGTAAAATAAATAAATATGGCAAAGAAAATTTTACTAATAGAAGATGAGCAGATTATGTTTGATCTTCTACAAAAAAAACTAAGCGGGGAGGGATATGAAGTTTCCATAGCCAAGGACGGAGAAGAAGGCCTGAGAGCAATGAGAGAAGTAAAACCCGACCTTATTTTACTGGATATTGTCATGCCCAAAATTGGAGGATTTGAGGTGATGGAAGAGATGCAAAAAGAACCAGAACTAAAAAAAATTCCAATAATTGTTATTTCTAACTCTGGTCAGCCGGTGGAATTGGATCGGGCTCAAAAATTCGGAGCAAGAGATTGGTTGATTAAAACTGAATTTGATCCACAAGAAGTAATTGATAAAGTAGTTAAACAAATCGGGAAGTAATCAACGAATTTACGAATCAGTACGAATTTACGAATTCGTATATTCGTAAAAGATTCGTACATTCGCTGATAGTTTATGAAAACCATTTTAATTATTGAGGATGATAGATTTTTAAGAGAATTAATTGTTAGAAAATTGAAAGGGGAAGGATATCAAACTAATGAAGCGGCTGACGGGGAAGAGGGTTTCGAGAAAGTTAAAAAAAGTCCCCCAGATTTGGTTTTATTAGATTTAATTTTGCCGGGGATAGATGGATTTGAGGTTTTGTCAAAGATAAAAGAAGAACCTACCCTATCCGCTATTCCGGTAATTATTCTTTCTAATCTTGGTCAAAGAGAGGAAGTGGAGAAGGGATTGAAGATGGGTGCTGTGGATTATCTGATTAAGGCTCACTTCACTCCCGGTGAGATTATTGAGAAAATTAAGGCAGTCCTCAAGTAAAATATGCCTGAGTTACCCGAGGTAGAAACAACTGTTCGCGATTTACAAAAAGCCGAGCACATAAAAAAACTTTATGTGCTCGGTATTAATATATGCCAGAGCTACCAGAAGTAGAAACAATTAAAAGGGATTTGGAAAGTATAATTGTAGGTAAAAAGATTAAAGATGTAGAGGTAAAGAGAGCTAAAATCATTAAAGAACTAAGCGTAGAGAACTTTATTAAAAGGGTGCAAAATCAAGAGATTAAAGGGATTTCTCGCCGAGGTAAGATGCTTATTTTAAAATTTTCTAATCAGTATTTAGTTGTTCATTTACGGATGACTGGTCAGATTATTTACGGTGATAAGCAACAAGAAAGTAAAGTCGCTTTTCGTCTTTCCGATGGGAAGTATTTAAATTTTCTTGACCGACGGGTAATGGGGGAGATAAGGTTAATTAATAATTGGCAAGAATTACCATTTATTCAGAAGATGGGACCCGAACCCTTAGAAAAAGAATTTAGCTTGGAGAAATTTCAGGAAATACTCAGAGGGAAGAAGGCACAGATAAAGCCTCTTTTAATGGACCAAAGTTTTATTGCCGGTATTGGTAATCTCTACGCCGCAGAGATATTATTTAGGGCAAAGGTAAGCCCTCTTTGTCCCGCCGACAGCTTAAACTCGGCAGAGGTAAGAGAAATTTATCTGGCAATTAAAGAGGTTTTACGAGAAGGGATTAAATATCGGGGCTCATCAGTGAATACCTATCGCGATGCCTACGGTAAAAAAGGGAATTTTGCGCAAAGGCTCCATGTTTATAATCGGGCAGGACAACCTTGTTTTAAGTGTGGAACCCTTATAAAAAAAATAGACTTAGGCGGACGCGGAACATATTTTTGTCCCACTTGCCAGAAATAGTAAACTTTGATAACGCCCCACATATGTTAATTTTCCTCTATGGTCAAGATACATATAGGAGTCGCCAGAAATTAAATGAGATTATTGAGCGTTATAAAAAAATCCACAAAAGTGGATTAAATTTAAAATACTATGATGCTAAAAAAACAAACTTTCAAGACTTTAAAAATGAGGTTCAGTCAAGCCCAATGTTTAAAGAAAAAAAATTAATGATTTTAGAGAATGTTTTTTTAAACTACGAACTTAAAACCTCTTTTTTAAAGGATGCCAGAAAATTTATTGACCTTAAGGATGTTATTTTGTTTTACCAGGACCAACCAATTTCTCAAAATGACCCCTTGTTTATTTTCTTAAAAAAATATGCCAAAACTCAAGAATTTAAGCTCCTGGCAGGAATAAAATTAAAGAATTGGGTGAAAAGAGAGTTCGAAAGGTGTCAGACAAAAGCTGACCCATTAGCCATAGAGAAACTCATCAATTTTGTTGGGAATGATCTTTGGCAATTTTCCAACGAAATAAAAAAATTAGTTAGTTATAAGTCAAAGAACAAAAACTCCAAGGTCTTGAGTGAGGACGTGGAACTTTTAGTTAAGCCCAAAATCGAGACAGATATATTTAAGACCATTGAGGCAATAGCTCAAAAAAACAAAGCGAAAGCTCTTTCTTTAGTCTACAAACATTTAGAAAGAGGGGACAATTCCCTCTATCTTTTACATATGATAAATTTTCAGTTCCGAAATCTCTTGATGGCAAAGGATTTAATCGAAAAAGATAAATCTTATAATGCGGTTTTGAAAGAAAGCGGCTTCCATCCCTATGTTTTTAAAAAAATTTATTGGCAGGCAAAAAAGTTTAGTCTTTGGGAA
Organism: Candidatus Nealsonbacteria bacterium CG11_big_fil_rev_8_21_14_0_20_37_68; assembly: GCA_002787295.1. Classification (GTDB taxonomy): domain Bacteria; phylum Patescibacteriota; class Minisyncoccia; order Minisyncoccales. The sequence continues at coordinate 11,973 of PCWJ01000052.1, read as the reverse complement.
CTAAAAAAAATCTACCAAAAAATTTTTCAAATAGATTTAAAAATCAAAACCGGGCAGTTGAACCCGGGAATAGCCTTAGACTTATTAATCGCAGGAATCTAAGTTTTTGAGCCTCTATTTATTAATTTGGTTAATCTTGATTTCTTTCTGGCTGCCGTATTTTTTTTAATTACCCCGACTTTCGCTGCCTTATCTAAGGTTTTATAAACTTGAGGCAAAAGATTTTTTGCCTCTTTTATTTTATTTTGAGAAACCAATTTTTTTACCTCTTTAATGAGGCTTTTGGTTTTATTTTTGTAAATCAAATTTCTCTTTCTTCTTTTAAGGCTTTGCCTAATGGCTTTTTTGGCAGATTCAGTAATTGGCATACTATTTCTTTGTACCATTTTTTAGCTTTTTTATCAAGTTTCTTATTTCCGCCGCTCTTTCAAAGTCTAAATTTTTTGCAGCTTCTCGCATCTCCTTTTCTAAAAGTTTAGCGTCTTGAATTACCCAAAATTCAGAGGTAATTTCTTTAGATTTTTTAGCAAAAGGCCATTCCCTAATTTCTTTAACAATTGGTTGGGGAATAATTTGATGCTCCTTATTGTATTCTTCCTGAATTTTTCTTCGACGACAGACCTCTTTTATTGCTTTTCTCATTGAGGTGGTAATTTGATTAGCATACATTATTACCCGTCCTTCCGGATGTCTAGCGGCCCTGCCCATGGTTTGAATTAAAGTAGTATCTGTTCTCAAAAATCCCTCTTTGTCAGCATCCAAAATAGCTACCAAAGCCACTTCTGGTAAATCCAACCCTTCTCTCAATAAATTAATTCCGACTAAAACGTCGTATTTCCCCTCCCTTAAATCTTTTAAAATTTGTGGTCTTTCTAATGTCTTCACTTCGGCATGAAGCCATTGGCTAGAAATTCCTTCTTCTGACAAATAATCAGAGAGAGCCTCAGCTAACCTTTTAGTTAGAGTTAAAACTAAAATTCTTTGTTTCTTTTGAATGCATTTTTTAATCTCTTGGATTAAATCCCTGACCTGGTTTTTTGTTGGTCTAATTTCAATCGAGGGCTCTAAAAGGCCAGTTGGTCGAATCAATTGTTCAACAATGTATTTTTTGCCTCTTTTCCCCTGAGCCTGTCGAAGGGCTTTTTTTCTTTCCTCTTCAGCTGGGGTAGCTGAAACATAGATTACCCGATTAACCCTTTCTTCAAATTCTTTAAAGGTTAAAGGTCGATTATCAATAGCAGAAGGAAGCCGGAAACCATATTCAATTAAGGTTTCCTTTCGGGATCGGTCTTGGTTGGCCATGGCATGGAGTTGAGGTAAGGTCATGTGGGATTCGTCGATGAATATAAGAAAGTCTCTTGCCCTCCCAAGTTTTCTTTCGGAAAATTTGGGAGGGTAAAGGAAATAGTCGATTAAAGTATAGGGAGACTCTCCCGGTTTTCTAAATTCAAGGTGCCTTGAATAATTTTCAATTCCATGACAGAAACCTGCTTCTCTTAGCATTTCTAAATCATAATTTGTTCTTTGTTCCAGCCTTTGAGCTTCTGGTAGTTTCTTTTCCTTTTCTAATTTCTTTAATTGTTCTTGCAACTCCAGCTTTATATTCTCAATAGCAATTCCCAATTTTTCTTTGGGGGTGACCCAAAAGTGAGCAGGAAATATTCTCAATTTTAAATTTGAAATTTTAAATTTTAAATTGAAGAAATTTTTACCATCAGTTTCACACCTCGCTATTTGGTCTACTTTATCTCCTTCAAATTCAACCCTAATTATTTCTCTGCCGGTAACGGCAAAAATTTCTACCATATCTCCCCTCACCCGAAAGGTCGCCGGCTTAAAGTCAATGTCATTTCTTTGATATCGAAGGTTGGTTAAATGTGAAATCAGGTCTCGTCTTTTTATTTTTTGCCCTTCTTTAATTTCCAGGGAGACTTTTTGATAAACTTCGGGTGAACCAATATTATAAATGCAAGAAACCGAAGCAACCACAATGATATCTTGTCTTTGCAATAAATCTTGGGTGGCAGCGTGTCTTAATCTATCAATTTCCTCATTTATCTTGGCATCCTTTTCGATATATGTATCGGTTTGGGGGATATAGGCCTCGGGTTGATAATAATCATAATAAGAAACAAAATAATGAATAGCTGCTTCCGGAAAAAATTCTTTAAATTCCTGATAAAGCTGCGCGGCGAGGGTTTTATTATGCGAAATCAAAAGAACCGGCTTTTGAATTCTCTCAATGACGTTCGATATCACAAAAGTCTTACCTGCTCCCGTAACTCCTAATAAAATATTGTGTTTTGCACCAGCCCTCAAATTTTTAGTTAATTTCTCAATTGCCTGGGGTTGATCCCCGGCCGGTTTAAATGGAGAGACTAATTTGAACATACCCGGTAGTAGAAATTCGACAAAAAATTAATTTTAGATTGCTGCCCGGCAGCAGTCGAATTTTCACTACCGGGCATACATTTAAATTTACCTTAAATTTTTCTGTTTTTCAAGCAGAATTCGCGAGCTTTCTCTTTTTTTATTTCTAGGTTAAAATAAACCCAGTAGAGGAATTTCGACTTGCTTCGCAATTTTAAGGTTTTCTTTCAGAAAACCTTTGTCGAAATTCTCCTACTGGGTAAAATTATGATTCATTATCTTAAGGGAAAAATAGAGTTTAAAGGAGAAAAGTTTTTAGTAATTGAGGTAGCGGGTGTTGGTTATAAGGTTTTTTGTTCGCCCAATACTTTGAAGAAAATTTCTATGAGCAAGGAGATTAAACTTTTCACCTTCCTTTATTTAAGAGAAGAAACAGCCGAGCTTTATGGATTTTTAACTCAAGATGAACTGGAACTCTTTAAAACCTTAAATGAAATTTCGGGAATTGGTCCCAAAACTGCCCTGGAACTTTCCTCTTTCGGTTCTCTGGAAAATTTAAAAAAAGAAATGGAAAAAGAAGAATTTCACCAAAAAATTAAAGGAATCGGAAAGAAAAAAATGCAAAAAATTCTTTTAGAATTAACCGGAAAAATTAAAGAAATTTCAAAAAAAGGGGAAGAAATCCGAGA
>PCWJ01000052.1:3205-8903 GCA_002787295.1 Candidatus Nealsonbacteria bacterium CG11_big_fil_rev_8_21_14_0_20_37_68 | reverse complement strand
AGAAGTTCTTTCTCGTGTTTCAAGAGAAGTTGAAGATACCGAGGGCAGGGTTAAGGAGGCCCTAAAAATCTTGGGGAAATAAATTTTCTCAGTGCAAGGCTCGCCTTGCAGAGTGGCTAACAGCTTTTAGGGAATGAAAAAGACGAACAATCCAGATTGTTGTTCGCCTTTTTATTTCTTGACTTTTCTTTTTAAATGAATACTCAGAACAGCATTTTTAAAATCGCTCTTAAGGCCAACGGGAAAATCTGGCAGTGGAAACTTCTCCAAGAAATCAACCAATAGGCTTTGTACTTCCAGAGTCCCATTGACAATTTCGCATCGAATCTGATCTAAGCTATCGTGACCGGGAAATTTAATCACTATTTGACCCCGGTCTTCAGAAACATAATCAACTTCTGGCTTCTCGATTTCTCTGACTTTCTGCTTGGGCTTTTTCGCCGCTCTTGGTTTTTTGACAGGCGGCTGAAATGAGCTAATTTGTCCGTCCCAGCTGCCCAAACCTCCAGCCCCTCTACCACCTTCATATTTTTCTATATATGGCGGTTCAAGATTTCCCGCTACCTGCTTTTCTCTACCACAAAGTACACATTTCCCTTCATTAGGAGCTATAATTTCTATTGAAAACTTTAAAGCCGATATTCTCTCACACTTACAAATGGCTTCATCTCCGTAAGAATCGGCATAATATTTCCCACATCCGTAGCATTTTAATCTTTTGTTGGAAATAAATTTTAATTCGTGACCACAACTCGGACAAACATAAAGAAATGGCATTTTCGCCTCCCTAGAGATAGATTACTCTAATATCAGGAAATTTCTGTAGTTCCCTATCGACTTGATGAAGTCTTCCTATAAAGAGAACGCCTACTCTATTTTGAGGAAGAGTTTCATTGATTCGCCAGGCAATAAATTCATCGCGGTTTTTAAGAATCTGAGCCCGCCTCTCATGTATTTCTAAGACTTTATTATCCAGTTGAATTTGTTTTTTTGCCCTTTGGGGATAATTCATTTTTAAGATTTCTTTTTCTTTCTTAGCGAGCTCTATTAACTCATCTATCGTCTGCCATTCTCGGCAAATTAATTCCATATTCTCCGTTCCTTGCAAAATAGCTCCTTTTTCTACAAGCCTAGCAATGATTTTATAAAATGGTACCCCGACCTCTCTTAGCTTCTGAGCAATCTCTTCTTTACTCTTAGCTTTTAGTTTTGCTCCAAGTTTCTGTTGAACTAATTGCTTAAACTCTTCAGGGATAGTTGTTTCTACTGGATGGCTATCTTGATAAATAAAAAGTCGAGAGTAATCTAGATTAAGATTTTTTATCTTTCGAACTACTTCTTGCCAGAATTTATCAATCTCATTTAAAAACACTGCAAGTTGAGCTCCTCTGAATTCTTTTTCTTTTTCAAGCAATAACTCTTTAAAACTCCCAGCTTCCTCTGGTGAATGAATAATCGGCACATAATACAATTTTCGCATCCTTAACCTCTTCCTTTGTTTAATTTTCAATGAACTGAGTTCTTGCTATCATAGCAAATTAATTTTAAATAAGCAAGTTTAAACCCAGCTAATTAATTAGCTGGGTTTTTGTTTTAAAAAATCTTCCACTGCCTTTTTAAATTCTCTAGCTTTTTAAAAACTTTTCGAAATCATTATATTTAATCCTACTTCATCAAAAAGAAAAAATCAAACAGAAAAGCCTCCGTACTTAACAGAGGCTTACTTTTAGAAATCTTTTTCAACGCGCTCCTTAAACTTCTTCTTTTCTCCTCCACTACCTTCCATACTTTTGAGAGCTTTTTCAAAATGGGACATTCTGATAAAAAGTTTCTTTTTATCTTTTACATCTTTTGCAGTATGAATAAATTCACGGATGGCAAGCAAGGAAGCCTTACGGCAGAGACTTTCAATATCAGCGCCGGTTGCCCCTTCACCCAAAAGATCAATAAGCCTTTCAATCTCAATGTCTCTAGATAGAGGTTTCCCTCGAGTATGAATCTCAAAAATTTTTCGTTTAGTTTCTCTATCGGGAATAGGGAACTCTATTTGAAAATCAAATCGCCCTGCCCGCAAAAGAGCCTCATCCAGTAAATCTTTTCGGTTGGTAGCAGCTAAAACCACTACTCCCTTTAGTTCTTCAATTCCATCCAATTCTGTCTGGATCTGGCTTACTGCCCTTTCTGAAACCCGGGAGGAATCTAGACCTGACCTCCGAGGAGCAATGGCGTCGATTTCATCAAAAAAGATGATACAAGGAGTAGTTTGCCTTGCTCTTTTAAATAGCTCTCTTATTCCTTCTTCGGTTTTCCCCACCCACATTGACATCAACTGAGGACCTTTTACGGCAACAAAATTAACTCCTGATTCTTTAGCCACTGCCTTAGCAACTAGGGTTTTTCCAGTTCCGGGAGGCCCGTAAAGCAAAATTCCCTTGGATGGTGAGGTTTTAACATGTTCAAACAAATAACCATATTTAAGGGGATATTCAATGGTATCTTGGAGAATTTGTTTAACTTCATCCAGTCCTCCGACATCGTCCCAGGTAACATCCGGAGTTTTCAGAAAAGCTTCTCGTAAGAGAGAAGGTCTGACTTCTTTCAGTGCTTCTCGAAAATCATCCATTTTTACTTCAAGAGCCATTATTTTCTCATAAGGAATTTTTTCTAGAGCAAAGTTAATATCAGGTATAACAGTCCGGAGAACATTCATTGCTGCTTCTCGGCAGAGAGATTCAAGGTCAGCTCCGGAAAAACCATGTGTAATTTCGGCTAACTTCTGCAATTCTACATCTTCTGCCAGGGGCATTCCTCGAGTATGAATATCTAAAATCTCTCTTCGGCCATCAATATCTGGAACTGAAATCTCAATTTCTCTATCAAAACGTCCAGGCCGTCTTAAACTAGGATCGAGCAAATCAGGAGTATTAGTAGCCGATATAACCACAACTTGCCCCCTTTCTTTTAACCCATCCATTAAGGCTAAAAGTTGGGCAGTAACTCTCCGTTCAACCTGCTGGTCTCCTCTTACTTCCTCCCGTTTTGAACCAATAGCTTCTATCTCGTCTAAGAAGATTATGCCCGGGGCATTTTGTTGAGCTGTTTCAAATATCTTTCTTAAATGGGCTTCTGATTCTCCATAAAATTTATGTATAATTTCCGGACCACTTGCATGAGTAAAATAAGCATCGGTTTCATTGGCTACTGCCCGAGCAAGAAGAGTCTTACCGCAACCAGTAGGACCATATAATAACACACCTTTGGGAGCTCCTATTCCCAGTCTTTCAAAAACCTCAGGATATCTTAAAGGTAACTCAATCATTTCTCGCAATCTCTGAATCTGTTTGTGTAACCCCCCAACGTCTTCGTAGCAAGCACCGGTAGGCTTTTCTCCTCGCGGTGCACCTTTTATTCTTATCTCAGTTTTGGGTCTAATAATTACCGGGAATAACTCGGGCTCAACTTTCTCTGCAATAAATTCTAAAGTTTGAGTTCCAAAAAGAGTGATCCTTACTAAATCTCCTTGTGTTAGGGGAACCGCCTCTATCTTTGCTTTTAGTGTTTCACTGGGAATGGGTTTAGTTAAAGATTCCTTTGGCAAAAAAATTACCAGCGTGGCATCTTTACAGGAAACTCTCCTTATTTTCACCTGATCATCGATTCCAACTTCGGCATTTTTTCTAGTAATCCCATCTATCTGAATGATTCCATTCTTTCGCTTTTGCGGGTAAGTTGGCATAACCTTGGCTACAGTAGATCTTTTTCCCTGAATTTCAACAATACCGCCAGCCTCAATTTCGCAAAGCTGCATATCGTTTGGGTCAATTCTGGCGATTACTCTTCCAACATCTTTGGTTTCGGCTTCGACTACCTTAAGTTCAATTTCTTTCATTTTCCTCTCCCTCACTTTTTATTATTAAAGAACATTTTAATATTCTAATAAATTATAACAAGGCGTCTTAATTAAGTCAACTAAATAAAAAGCTCGGGGTGGAATAACCCGAGCCTTTAATCTCTTCCTATTTGGATTTCTTTTTTGTCAAAGTAACTTCTAGAACTCCATTTATATAACTCCAATTGACTTTTTTGATTACAGGTGATGGAAGGGTGACTTCTTTTTCATACCTTCTTCTTTCCTCAGCCCGCCTGCCATCGGCCTGAGCCGAAGGCTCTGGCGGGCAGGTAGAAATTCTTAAAACAGTCCCGTTTTCTCTGACTTCGCAGGTTATGTTTCCTTTGTCAACTCCCGCCATATAGCCTCGTACCTTGAAGCAGTTTTCCTCTTCTTCGATTGGGTCTATCTCCAGTTCCCTTAGATCAGCTTCTTCCGGCGCCATGGTTTTCTCAGTTTTAGGTGTCCGTTTCGGGCGAGTACCCCTAACTTCGAATTTCGTGTCTTGCGCTCCACTTCTTTCCAGTGGCAAATCTTTTCCGCCAAAAGGTATCCCCATTATGTGACCCCTTATTCCACCCTGAACTACTCCTTTTCCGCCGGCAAATTTTTGAGAAAATTCTCCGCCATGTTTTGCAGCAAATTCAATTAATTTGCTTAAATCCAATCCTTCACCAAAAAGATCACCGATACGAATCCCTTTTTCTTCGCGTTTCCCCATTCTTTTTTTTAGTTCTCTTATGTTTTCCTTAGCTTTTTCATTCCCCTGAGCTTCAGCCAACTTCTCTAAATCTTCCAAATTAAGATTTTGAATACTCTCAATGGTCTTGCCTACGCCTTTAAATAGACCTTCTAAAAGACCTCCTATTCCTAAAAAATTACCAAGATTAGCATCGCCACTTACTTTGCCTCTTGGGTTTTTGCCCGGAATCGATCCTCTCGGCGGTACTCCTCTTTTCATTTCACCTCCTTTCTTGATTTTGAAGTCCTAAATTTATTTTAAGAATCCTGAACAAAAAGTCAATAGTCATCTTATCTAAATACAAAAAAGGGTGGATTAGATCACTTCGTCAATTAACCCATACTCCTTTGCTTCCTGGGCCGTAAAATATCTATCCAATCTACAATCCTGTAATAGAGTTTTTAAAGGTTTTCCGGTTCTTTTTGCCCATAATTTAAATCGCACATTTCTTATCATCTCAATATACTTAGCATAGCTAGCAACATTAGTTAGTGTATCTTTTTCTTGGCTGGTTACACCCTCGTGAAGCATTAAACTGCTATTTTTAGTCATTAACCTTTTCTCCCCTAATTCTAAAATATCTATCGCAGCTGAACCCACAGCTCCCAAGGCTAAAGTAATTACCCTTATTCTGTTAGTCCTAATGTAATCGACCAGAGATAGAGACTGATCGGGATTGCCTCCCCCGGAAGTAATTATAAAACCAAATATCTCTGTGGTAGGTAGAAGCTTGTCTATTTCTTCTATTAATAATCTTATAAAATCTCTCTCAATGGGTTTATCTATCCATTTCACATATTCTGGTTTTACTCCGTGTTTTTCTAAAATCCTTTTCATCCCTCCTCCTTCTTTCTTCGAATACTTCATCAATCAATTCATATTCTAGTATATACGAAATAATTCGCATCCTTCGATTATTTTATTAACAAAGAGCTTAGATAATCTTAGCAAAACAATTAAAAAAGTAAAGTTCAGCCATGATCTTGAAAATTTTTGGGAAATAATGTAAAAGAAAACATAAGAATCTGCCTCGCTCCGCCAGTCGGCGGAGCTCGGCAGAACTCCCG
>PCWJ01000052.1:0-3199 GCA_002787295.1 Candidatus Nealsonbacteria bacterium CG11_big_fil_rev_8_21_14_0_20_37_68 | reverse complement strand
ATAATCTTGAATTAAGAAAGAGGAATTAATAGCCGACTAGTTTACTAGTCGGCTCTTTTATTTTGGTTAAAATTTAGTTAAAATTAAAAGGAAATGAACCCCGTTAGAAATTTTAGATAGTAATAATTTCTAATGGGGCAAAATTTATGGGAATTTCTAACGGGGTGAAGGAAATTATTAAAAAATTTATTCCCGCTTTTTTACTTAGTTGGTATCATTTTGGACTCGTTTTTTTAGGAGCGGTTTTATACCAATTTCCATCAAAAAAAATAAAAGTAATTGGGGTAACAGGAACCAATGGAAAATCGACCGTAGTGGAGTTAACGACAAAAATTTTAGAGGAGGCCGGCTATAAAGTTGCTTCATTGTCTTCAATAAAATTTAAAATTAGAAATAAAGAGTGGCCAAATACTTTGAAAATGACTATGCCCGGTCGCTTGAAGCTTCAGAAGTTTTTGAGAGAGGCCGTCAATGCTGGCTGTCAATATGCGGTAATTGAGGTAACTTCGGAAGGAATAAAACAACACCGCCACCAATTTATTGATTTTGACGTGGCTGTTTTTACTAATTTAACTCCGGAGCACATCGAAGCCCACGGAGGCTTTGAAAAATATCGTCAAGAAAAGGGGAAACTTTTTCGAACTACCAAGAAGATTCATATTGTTAATTCAGATGACAAGAATGCTCAATATTTTTTAAATTTCCCGGCCGATAAGAAGTATCTTTATAAAATCAAAAATCAAAAATCAAAAGCTAATTACAGAGAACGGTTCTCTGTAATTGAAGCTGAAGATGTTCAGGTTTTGCCATCCGGGCTAAAATTTTCTCTAAATAATACTAAATTTAATTTAAAACTTTTGGGTGAATTTAATGTATATAATGCTTTGGCGGCAGTTTGTATTGGGGTGTCGCAGGAGATTAATTTAGAAACTTGCAAAAAAGCTCTAGAAAAAGTTGAAGGTATTCCCGGCAGAATGGAAGAAGTAATTTCTCACCCCTTTAAAGTTTTTGTCGATTATGCTTTTACCCCAAATGCTTTAGAAAAAGTTTATCAAACTCTAACTCATCAACCCATCAACTTATCAACTAATAAACTAATCTGTGTTTTGGGGGCCTGTGGAGGAGGTCGAGATAAGTGGAAGAGACCGGTATTAGGTGAAATAGCCGCAAAATATTGTGACGAAGTAATTATTACCAATGAAGACCCTTATAATGAAGATCCAATTGACATTATTGATCAAGTAGCTCAAGGAGCAGAAAAAATCAGCATACATCAGTTTACCCCCACACCAAATTTTGGCGTGGGGGCGAGTCAGCATAAATCAGCAGTACATAAAATTTTAGACAGGAGAAAAGCTATTAGAAAATCTCTTGAATTAGCAAATTCCAATGATGTGGTAGTAATTACTGGCAAGGGTTCCGAACCCTGGGTGTGCGTAGCAAAAGGAAAGAAGATACCCTGGGATGATAGAAAAATAGTAAGAGAAGAGTTCCACGAATTAAAAACAAAATCGTAAATACAATACAACTTCTACGGCCGTGAAAAATGTACTATTATGAAAAAATATGAGATTTTAGAACATATTTCTGACCTAAAGATTAAAGCTCTTGGGAAAGATAAAAAAGAAGCTTTCAAAAATGCTTTGTTGGGAATGTTTGGAGGAGCAAGATACAAACCAATATCAAAAATCAAAAATTTCACCCCCACACCAAATTTTGGTGTGGAGGCAAGCAAATCAAAAAGAGAAATTAAAATAAGCTCATCCGATCTCCAATCATTATTGGTTGACTTTTTAAGCGAAGCACTATATTTAAGCGAAATAAATCAGGAAGTTTATTATGATGTTCAATTTAAAAAATTTTCTGACAAAAATATCGAAGGAATTTTATCGGGTAAAAAATTGAAAAGAATTGGGGTTCAGATTAAAGGAGTAACTTACCATGGCTTAGATATTCACCAGAAAAAAGATAAAACCTGGGAAGCCATTCTACTCTTTGATATTTAATTTCACACTTCTTAAGAAAATTGGAAGACTAAATTAGACCTTCTAAATTTAAAAGGCCGTCGATAGCGGTCATTTAATTTGAGTTGAAATTATTTTAAAAATTAGGTAAAATAAAATATCTATGCAAAAATCTGATTTCAAAAAAATATCGGATTGGCTCTGGGAAATTCCAAAAAGTTTCAGGGCGGATATGCGTGTACCGGTAAGAGCTTATGTTTCTGAAAAAATGCTCGAGGATTGTTTTAGAGATAAATCAATCCCCCAATTAATAAATACTTCAACCTTACCGGGCGTAGTTAATTACGCAATAGTTATGCCCGATATGCACGAAGGCTACGGTTTCCCGATCGGGGGAGTGGCAGCAATGAGGATAGCTGATGGAGTAATTTCACCTGGCGGAGTCGGGTATGATATAAATTGCGGAATGAAGTTGTTAAGGTCGGATTATTTAGAAAAAGATCTTAGAGCTTACTTGGAGGCCCTGGCAACTGAAATTCAAAAAGAGGTTCCCTCTGGTCTTGGCCGGGGGCGTCAAATAAAATTAGACATTGCCTCCATCGATAAAATTTTAGAAGGAGGAGCTCAAAGATTAGTAGAACAGGGTTATGGAGAAAAAGATGATTTAGAAAATTGTGAATCTAAAGGAAAGCTTTCTCAGGCTGAGGTTTCCTTTGTTTCTGACCATGCTAAGAATCGAGGTCGGGATCAGGTTGGGACCCTGGGATCGGGAAATCACTTTTGTGAGATCCAAAAAGTGGCTGACATTTTTGACAATGAGACAGCCAAAGTCTTTGGGTTATTCAGGGATCAAATAGTAATTATGATCCATACTGGCTCTCGAGGACTCGGCCATCAAATTGCCACAGATTACATAAGAATGATGATGCGGGCTATGGATAAATATGGGATAAGATTGCCCGATCAAGAATTAGCTGCCTGCCCCATTAATTCTTCTGAAGGAAAAAAGTATTTTGGAGCTATGTCAGCTGGAGCAAATTACGCTTGGGCCAACCGTCAGATGATTACTCATTTTATCAGAAAGGTCTGGAAATCGGTTTTAGGAGAAAAAGCCTCACCTTTGATGGCAGTTTATGACGTTGCTCATAATATTGCCAAAATTGAAAAACATAAAATTGATGGAAAAGAAATAGAACTCTGTGTCCATCGAAAAGGAGCAACTCGGGCTTTCCCCA
>PCWJ01000055.1:1521-10040 GCA_002787295.1 Candidatus Nealsonbacteria bacterium CG11_big_fil_rev_8_21_14_0_20_37_68 | reverse complement strand
TATCGCCAAACCCAAACCAAACCTCTTCAATTAGATTTTGCGAATTCCTTCACAACCGATTTTCAGGGAATCGCCTTAGCCGATGTGCTTTATAATTTAAGAGGAGTTATTATTGCGAAAGGAAAGGATTCTACGGTAATTCCCAGCGGAGAAAGCAAAATAGACTGGGCAAGCTCTGCCTATTTGGCTCAAAAAATTTATCTATATACCGATAAACCCATTTATCGACCCTCTCAAGAGGTTTTTCTTAAGGGAATTTTCAGGATAGGTTATGACGGGGATTACGAAATTTATCAAGACAGAAAGATTAATTTAAAAGTATTTAATTCAAAAAATGATGAAATTTTAAGCAAGGATTTAGAAATAAGCGATTTTGGGACTTTTGATACCAGCTTGATTTTAGACAAAGATACTCCCCTGGGAACCTATAGAGTTTGCGCCGAAAGATACAGCTGTATTTATTTTGATGTTCAGGAATATGTTCCGGCTGCCTTTGAGGTAAATTTGACTGCCGACAAAGAAGAGTACATTTCCAAAGATACGGTCCATTTAAAAGTTGCCTCCAATTACTATTTCGGAGTTCCCTTAGAAGGAGGAGAAGTGGAATACACCATAAGCTCCCAGAACTATTATTTTGACCGATATTCCGACGGATACTTTAACTTCGGTCAAAGATGGTATTATTGGCCCCCTTATAATTACGGAGAAAAATTCTTATTGAGGGGGAAAACTTTTCTGGATGAAAAAGGAAAGGCAGAAATTTCCCAGGAATTGGATTTTGAAAAATTATTTAAAGAAAAAGAAGAAAGAAAAAGCAAAATCATTGTAGTTAATTTAACCGTAAAAAATTCCCAGGGGCAGTCGGTTTCCGGCCAAAAGTCTTTTATAGTTCACGCCGGAGAATTTTATTTAGGGTTAAATGCGGATAGCTACTTTTTAAGCAAAGATCAGGAATTCAACTTCAGGGTAAAATCGGTAGATTTGCAGGGTCAAGAAATTAGAACAAGAAACATCAGTTTGGACATTTATAAAAGGGATTGGATTTATTCAAAGAGGCAGGAAGCCGACGGCGGATATTCTTATAATTGGGAAGAGAAAAGAGAATTGGTTCAGACATTTAAATTTGACACCGATTCAAACGGAAATTATGCTCAAAAATTAAAAATAGGAAAAGAGGGGAGTTATATCGCCGAAGCTTCGGCCAGAGACCAAAGAGAAAATTTAGTTTCTTCCTCTTACAGCTTTTATGTTACCGGTCCCGGGCAGGTTTCCGTCAAGCCTACCAAAGATACCGAGCTAGAAATTGAGGCTGAAAAAACCGAATTGAAAGTAGGGGAGGAGGGAAAAATTATCATTAAATCCCCGTATTCAAGGGCTAAAGCCTTAATTTGCCTGGAAAGAGGGAAAATTTTTGAATATCAAATTAGGGATATTCAGCAGAATCTTTACCAGTATAATTTTACGGCAAAATCCGAATATATCCCTAATGTTTTTGTTTCAGTGACCCTGCTATCTCCGACTCCCGAGGTAAAATTCGGCAAAGTCGAATTTAAGATTAATACCGAGGAAAAAGAATTAGATATAGAGGTTAGCTCTAATAAAAGATATTATCTGCCCGGAGAGCGGGTCTCCTTAGATATTACTGCTCGGGATTGGCGGGACCGACCGGTTTTGACTGAATTGTCAGTGGCGGTGGTAGATTTAAGCATTTTAGCCCTGAAAGGGAATCCAAAGAAAAACCCCTTAATATTTTTTTACGGCGGTTTTCCCTTAACTGTTCAGACCTCTTCCAATTTAAAAAATATTTTAGTTGAAACAGAAATTCCAACCAAAGGCGGAGGAGGAATGGCAGATGAGGCAGTGGAATTAGCCAGGAAAAAGAGAGGGATATTTAAAGAAACCGCTTTCTGGCAGGCAGTGATTAGGACAGATGATTTTGGTAAAGCTAAAATTGAATTTACTTTACCTGATAACTTAACTACCTGGCAAACAGAAACACTGGGTATTACCAAAGATACAAAAATAGGCGTAAATTACCAGGAGTTTACTACCAGAAAAGAATTAATGGTTGTCCCCCTGAAGCCGAGATTTGTTGTCCCCGGAGACACCTTTTATATCGGAGGCAAAATATTTAACCAAAGCGGAGATACCCAAGGCATAGATTTACAATTCAGCAGCCAAACCTTAGAGCTGCTGGAAAAGAAAGCCAAAAAGGAAATTACCTTAAAACCCGACGAGACCCAAACTCTTTACTTCCAGGTTGCCGCCCCTTCCAGTTTTGAAACTGGAGAACACCGCTTTATCCTTTCAGCTAAGACCGACGGGCTGGAAGATACCGTTGAACAAACAATTGCCATTACCAAAAACGATACTTACGAGACTACCGCTACCTGCAATTATACTTCGGAGGAAGCAGTCCGGGAGTACGTCTTTTTACCGGACAACGTGGTTAAGAATAAGGGAGAACTCAGCATAAAAAGTTCAGCCACTTTGGCAGTATTTCTTTCCGATGCACTGAATTATTTACTGGGTTATCCTTACGGCTGCTCAGAGCAAATTGCCAGCAGGTTGAATGCCATTGCCGTAGTTAAAAAGGGTCTTAATTTGCCAAACCTTGGGGACAAATTAAAGTTAGAAAAAATTCAATACCAAGGTAAAGAATATACTATTGATGAAGTAGTAGAAATCGGCCTCTCTAAGCTTTACAACCTTCAGAAGTCGGATGGCGGATTTTCCTATTGGGAATATGGGGAATCTAATTTTTACTTAACTTTGCATGTGACAGATACCCTCAATAATCTTTCTCAGGCAGGATACGAAATTAATCAAAATAGTTTACAAAGAGCGGCAGATTATCTTTACCAGAAAATTACTACCGATTACAGATTGTATCAAAACAAAAATACGGTTATTTTAACCGCCTATACTTTATTTAATCTTCCTAACTTTACTAAAGATGAAGCCTTGAGAGAGAAGATTATTAGTATTGCAAACGACAACTTATTTATCAACGAGCAGATAAGTAATTCTTCATTGCCCTATTTGGCAATTTTGCTGACTAAAGGAAATTTTGCCGAGTATTTTAAAAATAAAGTTTTTCAAGTTCTGGAAAATAGGATTGATATTGATTCCCGGGGCGCTTTTCTGGAGACAAACAAGAATTTCCTCTGGTATTATTACGAGACTCCAATTAAAAATACTGCTTTATTATTGAAAGCATTGTCTGCCGACGAAAGGGACATCAAGGTTTTGGACAAAGTAGTGAGGTGGATTTTAAATTCAAAAAAGAAAGACGGAGCCTGGGGTTCGACCAACAATACTGTAACCGTAATTGACGCTTTCAGCGATTTCTTAGAATGGAGAAGGGAAACCGAGTCGGATTTCACCCTGGCATTGGAGATTAACAATCGCAAAGAAGGAGAGTATCGTTTTTACGAGGAAACAATTTTAGACCAATTTAGAAAAGAAGTTCCCTTAAGAGATTTGAAATTTAATCAATTGAATACCGTTGATTTCCTGAAAGAAAATCACAATGACTTGCCCAATAATCTCTATTACGACATGTCTTTGAAGTACTTTTTACCCGCCGAGCAAATTCCTCCCCGGGATGAAGGATTTAGCATCACTCGAGAATTTTATAACGTTGATGATGAGGAGAACAAAAATCCGCTAAAGGAAGCTAAGGTTGGAGATGTTTTGAGGGCCCATCTGGAAATTACGGTGCCGGCTGTCAGAAATTTTGCCATGGTGGAAGACTATATCCCGGCCGGTTTTGAGATTGTCAATCTGGAGCTGGAAACAGAGCAAAAATCACTGCTCTTAAAAGAGAGGGATGACCCTCAATATGATTATTACTACTGGAGATATAATGACAGAACTCTGAGGCCGGATTTCAAAGAACTCCACGATGATCGAGCTTTTCTATTCAAAGAAAATTTGTCCCCCGGGGTGTACGAATTTGATTACTATGTTAGAGCTCTGACTAAAGGTAAATTCACCCATTTACCGGCTGTGGTTTCCGAAATGTATTTCCCGGAAAACTTCGGCCGTACCCCGGGAGGGTATTTTGAGATTAAATGATCCTTAAGTTAATGACTGTAAAGATAAAAATCTTAGTTGGGATTTTAGTTTTTTTTCTTTTGTTATTTTTTAAGTTTCCCGTTGCTACAGCTTCCTCAATTGATCTTCAAACTAAATTTAGAATTTCACAGACTGAAATTAAAAATCTCAGCAATCAGCTGGAATTGTTTAGTACCAAGATTAAAAATATAAGGAGAGACCAGCTTAAAGTAATTTATATTCAACTTGAATCTTTCCGTTCTTTACTTATTAAATTTCAGCAACAATTAACTGAATTTATCAATACTGCTAACGTAGAAAAATGCTTAGGTTTAGATAGGGGTTATTCAATGATTAATTGTGTCGAAAAAGCAGCTAGAATTACAGGAGATAAAACCCTATGTGAGATTTACAATCGTCCTGAATTCGAATATTTATCCGATAGCGGAAAAAGATGGATTGAGGCTTGTTATATTCATGCAGCCGTTGGAAAAGAAGATTCTTCTATTTGTGAAAAATTGGAAACTTACACCAAAACCGCATGTCTTAATACCTATTACTGGAAATTAGCTGTTGAAAAAATAGATCTCTCTATTTGTGAAAAAATAAAAGAACATACCACTCAGAGAGAGTGTGTTGAAGATTTAGTAGCTATTACTGGAAATATAAAATGGTGTGAAACATTAGAGGATGAATATGATCGAAATTGGTGTTACAGAGATAATGCTACTACTCTAGGAGAATGTGGAAAGGCCTCCGGTGCTTCTAGAGATTTTTGTATTGAAAGGTTAGCTCTCCAGAATGATAATGTTGCTTGGTGCGAAAAAATAGAAGACGAGATTATTAAAAATAGGTGCAAAGGGAAGTTTTAAATTTAATAAAATTATGCATCGAAATTTTTCCTCGTCCCGTAGTGAGAGAAAATCCCTCTACTATCGGGGTAAAATCTGGATTATAATTATTTTTGCTATCTTTATTACAGGAGGAATTTTCGCTTGGCAATATCTTGGGGTACCGGAGGAGGGAGTTCCGCCAGAAGAAGAGATCCCGCCAGAAGAATCTACCCTAGAGACAGAACCAGTTGATCTGTCAGGCCTTGTAACCGAAAAGATAAATCTATCTAAATATTATTCCCTGGCTGCTTTAGATATTCCTTTGCAGGCTTCTCAATATAGTTTACCTCTGGTAGCCAGTCGGATTTCTAATTTTAGCGATTTTTCCAAAAAGATTTCTTTGGGCACTGATGCCCTAAATCTTTTGGAAAACAATGGTTTTGTAGTGATTAATAACCCTTTTGATTCAAAAGAGGAGGACATTATCCAACCCTATAAGACCCTCAAAACCAGAGAAATACCAATTTTTATTACTTCAGATTCTTTGCTTCATCTTTATCATATTCAATTTGATGAGACTTTAAGACAAATTGAAGAAAGAGAATTTTATGACAAAATCTGGGAGATTTCTAAAGAATTATTTAATGACTCATTAGAGAAATATAGTTTAGCTACCGGAGACCTAAAGGAGGCGGCCAAACGAAATGTTGCTTATTTTGGAGTAGGACTGAGTTTGCTTCAGCCAAAAGAAGATCAGTTATGCCCAAAGGAAATTGATGATCCGGGTTTGGCTGAAGCTTATTTTGGAAAAGAAGATTTGGAAAAATATGAATTTGAAATTCCTGATTTTGTAAAGTCCGATGTTAAAAAAGAATTAGAATTAATAGAAAAACATCGGGGTTTTGAAAATTCTCCCATCTTTGTTTATAAAGAAGATTATTCTCAATATGTTCCAAGAGGTCATTATACCAGAAGTGAAAAATTAAAGAATTATTTTAAGGCATTGATGTGGTATGGAAGAATATCAATGCTTTTGAAAGGGACGGACCAGGTTAAACCAGGTGAAGATTGTAATAACTTTCCTCCCTGCAAAGCTCTAATTTCTGAATATGATGCTAAAATCCAGACTATTGAAGCTTGTTTAATTAGTTCTAAATTTGCTCAAAATAAAGAACTAAAAGATAATTGGGATAGAATTTATTCTGTTACTGCATTTTACGTCGGTTTATCCGACGATTTGGGTCCTTATGAATATTTAGATGCTTTAAATTTCGTTTTTAATGGAAAATTTGACCTCAATGATTTAACTGAAGAAAATATAGGAAAACTAAAAGCAAAATTAGCGGAATTCATGCCTCCCAAAATTTATGGGGGGATAGGAGAAGTTAAACTTTGGCCTCCATTTAGCCCGGAGCAAGCAGATCAGGTCTTAGGTTTAACTTCTGGATTCAGATTAATGGGTCAAAGGTTTATTCCAGATTCTTATATGTTTTCAGAAATTGTTTCTCCTTATGTCGGAATGTATTCTGGAGAAAATTGTGATTCTGTCTTTACTTGTGAATACACTGATGGAGGGCCGGCCAGATGTTTTCCTCGAGGTTTAGATGCTATGGCTATTTTAGGGTCTGAAAGAGCAAAGGAGATTTTAGTTGAATTGGGTGATACAGAATATTCTGGTCAAGACAAGGAAGGAAATAAAATAACCTATCAAACCCAGTTTAATAAACTAAAACAAGAATTCGATGAATTTGAAATAGGGGATTGGCAAAAAAATCTTTACTGGTCCTGGCTTTATTCGTTAAAATCATTATTAAAAGAATTTGGTTCAGGTTATCCTACATTTATGCAAACTAAGGCCTGGCAAGATAAAGAATTGACTACCGCCTTAGCTTCCTGGACGGAATTAAGACATGATACGATACTTTATGCAAAGCAAAGCTACACACCGATACTAATGAGTATGCCGCCTCCCGAAAAACCAGTGGTTGGTTATATTGAACCTCTGCCCGAATTTTACAACCGACTTTTAGCTTTGACTCGGATGACTACTATCGGTTTAGATGAAATACATGTTTTAGATAAAGCTTCAAAGTCTAGGTTGGAGAATTTAGAGAAAATTTTAGAGAGATTAGTTGAGTTGTCGGAAAAAGAATTGAAAAATGAGGAATTGACTCAAGATGATTACGATTTTATTAAAAACTTCGGAGAGAAACTAAGCGTAGTAATAAAAGATGTTGATGATAAGGCAAAGAAAACAACGATTATTGCCGATGTTCATACCGATACGAATACCGGGCAGGTTTTAGAAGAAGGAGTGGGCTATGTTAATTTGATGGCCGTTGCTTATAAGATTCCTGATGGCAGAATTTTAATCGGAGCCGGTCCAGTTTTCAGCTATTACGAGTTTAAACAACCGATGGAAGACAGACTGACCGATGAAAGGTGGAGAGATATGTTAAAATCTCAATCCCCAGAAAAACCAGAATGGATTTCTAATTTTACTGAATAAGTGAACCCCGCACCTTTAGTGGACTAATTTCGTTAATTAAAGGCCTTCGGCCTTCTGTCCACTAAAGGTGCGGGGTGAACCGGAAAACTTCGGCCGGACTAACGGCGGATACTTTGAAATCAAATGACGCTATCTTCCACAGAAAAAGTTAATCACCAGAATGGATTTATGCGTATCTCGTTATTAGTTGTTGTTACGCTTGTCATCGCGATAATCACAGTAATTAGTTATGGCGTTTTAGAGTATCAAAAAATATCCGGAACAATAGCAAAAGCAGAACAATTAACTGAAGAGAAAAATTATGATAAAGCAATAGAAGAATTGGAGCTTGTTCAAGAAAGATGGATTATAAAAAAATTAGGCATAAAAAGGCAAGAAATTGCTGAAAAACTAGAGGAAAACAAGCAATTGCTTAAAGAGCAAATAAATTATAAAAATGGGGTGGAAAAAATCAGAGAAAAAGATTGGGAGGGAGCCAAAGAATTATTCCTGAGCGTTTCTGAGAAATCTCTTTTTTACCCCGATGCCATAAATAAAATAGAGGTTTTGGACGAGATACTTGGTTGTGAGTACAGGAAAGGCGAGTATAAAATGAGAATTTTTGACTCCCAAGGAAGGGTTACCGGAATCGTTGATGGAGAGCTCAAAGAAGAAATTCCCGGTTCAATGTTGATGTACAACGAAGAAGATAAAACGTACACAGCGGTAATTTTTGACCCTCGCGACACTTATACATACGAATTTTATGCCGTAAAAGCTGGGAATTATCAATTTACTCTTGTATCTGTTGTGTAAGGAGAAGCGACGAAATTTTATCTTGAGAATATCCCCATTCCGGTCGGTGCCACTCATCGAGTTCAGGCTGATAAAAAAGCGATAAAGGAAGGCAAAGAGGGAGCCGTTCTTTTAATTGATGCTGATAGCGATGGAGAATTTGAAGAAGAGATTTCTTTTGGTAAAGAACTTACTTGTGAAGAATTTATTGTTCGGACAAAAATACCCGAAATAGAAAAAGGGTCTCTAGAACCTGATATTTAACTTTTAATGTTAAATACCAACGTTAACTTTAGTCGAATTTCAGTGGATATTTTGAGATTAAATGAAACGCTTCCCGACCC
>PCWJ01000055.1:1192-1492 GCA_002787295.1 Candidatus Nealsonbacteria bacterium CG11_big_fil_rev_8_21_14_0_20_37_68 | reverse complement strand
ATAATGGAAAATGGGGTTAATTCTATTTTCTGGCAACAAAAGGTCGATTTAAAACTTAATTTTACTATTATCCGATGAGAATAAAAGATTAGATAAAAACTCATAAAATTGCCACAGCCGTGATTATAACCGGGATAGTTATAATTGGCTTGATGGCTTCAATAATGCTTGTTTCTATGGGCGGGGCAGGAAGTAAGGGAAAAGGAATAGAATATTTAAATGTCCCAGGTTCTACCGCTTTATTGGGAGAAGTTTCTGAAGTTGAGCCAAGAATGCCCTCTGAATCCAAAGAAGAAGTAG
>PCWJ01000055.1:0-1183 GCA_002787295.1 Candidatus Nealsonbacteria bacterium CG11_big_fil_rev_8_21_14_0_20_37_68 | reverse complement strand
AATCTGAAAAAGCCGAGGAGGATTTTGCCGAAATTAAATCCATGGTGGAAAATTACCAGGGATACGTGGAAAAAGCAGCAAGTCAATTACTAATTTATATATTCAGCTGAATTTGACCTTAAGGGTTCCTTCTGAAAAGTTTTTCGACCTGGTTGAGAAATTAAAAGAAGAATTTGAGGTAGAATCTTATAATGTAAAGAACTACCGAATTCCAATTGGAAGAGAGTTGGATGAGCTCCAGATCTTGAGCGATAGCTTATCCGATTATGAAAAAATAAGAGAGGAAATTAAAGCAATGAGGGCGGGGAAGGATAAAATAGAATTGCTAATGCAGCTGACCGACAAAGAATTAGAATTAAAAGAGAAAGAAAGAAAGTATCAGGGCGCGGTATCTTCTAAAGAAAAGCAAGGGGCATACGCTACCTTAAATATTAATCTCAAACAGGAAAAGTCTCCGAAAATCTGGCCCGAAAATGTTTTAGACCGATTTAAGGATCGGTTGAGAAGGGCTCTTGATAATACGGTTGAAATATTGAAAGACCTGATTGGGGGTTCAATTGAAGTATTTTTTAAAGCCATTCAAATCGCAGTATATATCTTTATTGTGGGAATAGTTTTGGCTGGATTTTATCGGCTGGGCAAAGAATTATTCAAGCGGTTGATTAGAAAAAAGAATCAGTAAAGAAAAATATAGAGCAAAAAGAAAGTTATTTTGGGAACACTTTCTTCTTTTCCAGAAGAAAAGGTTTTAACTAAAATTGACCCGTGTCTGTCGGTTGGCCATCGTCCGCCAACAACGGATTCGGGCTTTAGTTTATATCATTATGATTAAAAAAATCATCATTTTAATTCCCATTGCATTGCTTTTGGGAGCGGCGGCAACTTTATATACCCAGACCTGAGATCCGCTTCGGAATCCTTATCCTTGAAAAAATGAGTAGAATTTATTTTGTCCTAGCAATTATTATTGGACTGATTACCCTAGAGTTTCTTGTTTTTAATTTATTTCTGTTTGAAAAAGAACTGGAAAACGAAGCCTTTTTTGAAAATCTAAAAAACCAAATTCTTTCTTCTTTTATTTTAAATAAGATTCAAGAGAAAAATTCGGAAATCACTATTTTCGTTGTAGGAGATATTATGCTGGACAGAGGAGTAGAATATAAAATTGGAGAGGAAGGGAAGG
>PCWJ01000044.1 GCA_002787295.1 Candidatus Nealsonbacteria bacterium CG11_big_fil_rev_8_21_14_0_20_37_68 | reverse complement strand
AAACTTATAACACAAGATGCGCCCGTAGCTCAATGGATCGAGCATTTGGCTGCGGACCAAAAGGTTGCAGGTTCGAGTCCTGCCGGGCGCACAAATGCCTCAAGGTTATATCGAGGCAAATTTTTTAACTCATGAATCTCTCTACTCCTATTGAGGAAATTCCTCGGGTTAGTCCTCAATATCAAAAAAGATTAAAAAAATTTGGAATAAAAACAGTCCAAGGTCTTTTATTTCATTTTCCTCATCGTTATGAGGATTTTTCAAATATAATTCCCATTTCTCAAATAAAAAATAATCAAAGCTGTTGTATTCAGGGGAAAATTTTAGAAATCCGAAATAGCAGAACCTGGAAAAAAAGAATGATTCTAACTCAAGCATTGGTTCAAGACTACAACCCACCCGCCGCATCCTCCCAGCCCTCGCTTCGCTCGGGCTGGGCCCCTGAAACCCGGGCAGTAAAAGTAATCTGGTTTAACCAACCTTATTTAATAAAAATTCTAAAACCTGGGGATATAATTTCTTTAGCCGGGAAAACTAATATGGGAGAAGACGGTTTATATTTATCTAATCCGGCCTACGAGAAAATATCTAATATCCAATATCCAATATCCAGTTTAACTCATACCGGCCGAATTGTACCGGTCTATCCCGAAACAGAAGGATTGTCTTCCAGGTGGTTTAGATTTATTATTCGACCTCTTTTGGTTCAATTAAAAGACAAACTCCCCGATCCCCTACCAGAGAAAATAAGAAAAGAATTCAAGTTGCTCCCAATTTCTCAAGCCCTTTGGCAAATTCATTTTCCAACCTCGTTAAACTTAGCCAAACAGGCCCAGGAAAGATTTTCTTTTGAAGAACTTTTTTTTATTGAATTGGCGGTCTTGAAACAAAGAATGAAGATTGGAAGCCTAAAAGCCCAATCCATTCCCTTAAACCTAAAAGCTTTACAGAGATTTACCAAGTCTCTTCCATTTAAACTAACCGATGCCCAAAAAAAATCTGCCTGGCAGATTTTAAAGGATCTAGAAAAACCAAAACCAATGAATAGACTTTTAGAGGGAGATGTTGGTTCTGGAAAAACAGTAGTGGCTACCCTGGCCATCTTAAACGTGATTAAAGCAAGACACCAGGTTGCCTTTATGGCTCCGACCGAGATTTTAGCCAAACAACATTTCAAAACTGCATGGGAACTTTTGAAAAATTTTAATTTAAATATCGGTCTCCTAACCGGGAAAGAAGACAAGTTTTTTTCAAAAAAACTAAAAAATGAAATGGTAGAAATTTCTCGAAAAAAAATTTTGGAAAAAACAAAAAATGGAGAAATTGATGTTTTAATTGGAACTCACGCCCTAATTCAGGATCAGGTTAGATTTAAAAATTTAGCCTTGGTCATAGTGGATGAACAACATCGATTCGGAGTTGAACAGAGGGCAAAGTTAATTCAAAATTCAAAATTGTCCCGATTCTATCGAGGATCCCGCCAAGCGGGAAAAATTGAAAATTACCCTATCCCCCACCTTCTGTCGATGACGGCTACTCCCATCCCTCGAACCTTAGCTCTGACTATTTATGGAGACCTGGATTTATCTATTATCAACGAACTACCAAAGGGAAGAAAGAAAATAATTACCAGAGTAATTTCTCCCGAAGACAGAAACAACGCTTATAATTTTATAAAAAAGCAGGTTAAGTCAGGGAGACAAGTTTTTGTAATCTGTCCCAGGATAGAGCCAACTAATAACAAACAACTAACAATTAACAACAAAAATATATTGGGTTGGGCCGAGGCAAAAGCAGTGAAAGAGGAATATGAAAAATTGTCTAAACAAGTTTTCCCCGATTTAAAAGTGGGAATGTTACACGGAAAATTGGGAACCAAAGAAAAAGAAAAAATAATGAGGGATTTTAAAAACAAAAAAATTGACATTTTGGTTTCTACCTCAGTAATTGAGGTTGGAATAGATGTTCCCAATACCACGGTAATGATGATTGAGGGAACAGAAAGATTTGGACTATCTCAACTTCACCAATTCCGGGGAAGGGTGGGAAGATCAAAGTATCAATCTTTTTGTTTTTTATTTACCGATTCGCCAGCCCAAAAAACCAAACAGAGGCTGAAAGCTCTAATTGACTGCGAAGACGGATTCGCCTTAGCCGAAAAAGACTTAAAAATAAGGGGACCGGGAGATTTTATGGGCCACAGACAGTGGGGAATCCCAGATTTGGTTATGAATTCTTTAAAAGATGTATTTTTAGTTGAAAAAACCCGCCAATCTGCAAAAGAAATTTTGGAGGAAGATCCGGAATTAAAAAAATATCCCCTACTGCAAAGACAATTAGAGAAATTTCAAGAAAGAATACATTTGGAGTAATCTTTATTATTTTCCCTATTTTAGGTGCGGCCGTCTTTAAAATAGGGAAATTTTAAAAGCGCGGATAAAATCCACGCTTTTTCTATCAATATAAAAAGGTATGTCAATACTGCTTGGCGCTGCGGCCCAACGGGGAGTCGAACCCCGGTTTAGGGATTGAAAGCCCCTTGTCCTAACCGCTAGACGATAGGGCCAAGTCGATATAATTTTAACTTAAAATTTGGGAAAAGGCAAGGGAAAAGATATAATATGTGAATGAGGGTTCTCGCAATCGAAACAAGTTGTGATGATACCTGTGTTGCCGTTTTAAAAACTAACGGGGATAAATTCTCTCGTTTTAAAATTTTATCCAATATTATTTCTTCCCAGGTTGAGGTTCACAAAAAATGGGGAGGGGTTTATCCGGCATTAGCCAAAAGAGAGCATCAAAAAAATCTAACGCCGGTACTGTTTCAGGCTCTGAAAAAAGCTGGGATGCTTAAAAAATCAAAAACGGTGCATAAAATAAAATTTTGTCTATGGTCTAAAACCTTGAAGGAAATACTTTCCAGGGAAGAAAATCTTTATAAGAAATTAAAAAAATTCTTAAAAAAATATCAGCAGCCAAATGTTGACGTAATTGCCGTTACCGCAGGTCCCGGACTGGAACCCTGTCTGTGGGTAGGGGTGAATTTTGCCAAGGCTTTAAGCTATTTCTGGAAATTACCAATTGTTCCAGTAAACCATATCGAGGCACATATCATCGCCAACTGGATTTTACCAGTTGGTGAATCTCAAATCTTTCCAGCTATCTGCTTGGTAGTATCTGGCGGGCATACCCAATTAATCTTAATGAAGAAATTTGGTCAATACAAAATTTTGGGAGAAACTCGTGACGATGCGGCCGGCGAATGTTTTGACAAGGTTGCTAGAATTTTAGGATTAGGATATCCGGGGGGACCAATCGTCGCCAAAATGGCGACTAAATTCAAAATTCGAAATTTGAAATTCGAAATTCATTTGCCGAGACCAATGATTTATCAGAAAAATTATGATTTTAGCTTTTCTGGCTTAAAAACGACGGTATTGTATGATTTTAAAAATCGGTCTCAAAAAATAAGGAAGTCGAAACAATACATCCAACAAATGTGTGCCGAAGTTCAGCAGGCAGTAATTGATGTTTTGATTCATAAAACCTTAAAAGCGGCGAGGAATTATAAAATAAAAACAATAATTTTGGGTGGCGGGGTGGCTGCCAATGCCGAATTAAGAAAACAATTTAAAGAAAAAGTTAAAAAAGAAATTCCAGATTCTAAATGCTATATTCCAGATTCTAAATTATGTACGGACAATGCGGCAATGGTTGGAGCCGCAGTCTACTTTCACTGGCCTAAAGACAAAATTTCCCAGCAAAAAACTATAGCCAAAGCAAATTTAAGGTTATAATAATATATGTATGGAGTTATCTAAGATTTACGAACCAAAAAAAGTGGAGAATAAGATTTATAAATTCTGGCAGGAATCGGGTTTTTTTAATCCGGACAAATTACCCAAGCGTCACAAAAAACCCTATTGTATAGTTATTCCTCCGCCAAATATTACCGGTGAACTTCATATAGGTCATGCCTTAAATGCGGTAGTTCAGGATGTTTTGATAAGGTGGCGAAGAATGCAGGGATATAAAACCCTCTGGCTTCCGGGAACCGACCATGCCGGTATTGCTACCCAAAACGTAGTAGAAAAAATCTTAAAAAAAGAAGGGAAAACCAGATTTGATCTTGGCAGAGCAAAATTCATTGAAAGAATCTGGGAATGGAAAGAAAAATATGGAAACATTATTTTAGACCAGCTTAAAAAAATGGGGGCTTCTTTGGATTGGTCCAGGACCCGCTTTACTATGGACAAGAATTATACTCTGGCGGTTCAAACTGCCTTTTTGCATTATTTCAAGAAAGGTTGGATTTATCGAGGAAAAAGAGTAATAAATTGGTGCCCGCGATGCCAAACCAGTCTTTCAGACTTAGAGCTGGAATACAAAGAAGAAAAGGGAAAATTGTGGTATATCCGCTATCCCCTAACTAAAAAATCCATAGTTGACACCTATGACAATTTTATTGTGGTGGCAACAACTAGGCCGGAGACAATGCTTGGAGATACGGCAGTGGCAGTTAATCCTAAAGACGAAAGATATAAAAATTTGGTTGGCAAAAAAGTTATCTTGCCCTTGGTCGGCAGAGAAATCCCGATTATTGCTGATTCTGTAGTAGACCCAAAATTTGGAACCGGGGCAGTAAAAATTACTCCGGCTCACGATTTAACCGACTATGAAATTGGACTGGACCATAATTTAGAAAGTATTCAAGTTATCGGCGAAAAGGGAGAA
>PCWJ01000033.1:22897-29137 GCA_002787295.1 Candidatus Nealsonbacteria bacterium CG11_big_fil_rev_8_21_14_0_20_37_68 | reverse complement strand
GCGAAGCATTCAAGGTTCTCGCCGAAGGCGAGGTTCTTATATTGGTGTGACTTTCTTCTATCCTTAGCGGTTCTTTTGCCTGGTATTTGGCGGTAATATAGCCAACGGCAAAAGAAAGTAAAGAAATAAGGATAACTCCAATTACCAAAATAATATCAGCTTGATGGGCTTTGACAAATTGAATCAGTTTTGATAACATAAATGAAGCAAATATGGCCAAGACTAAAGCTACTGGTGCTACCAGATTGGGAAGGGACTCTCTGCCAAAATATCTTGGAGTAAAGCTGTACGAAGGCCAGAAAGCCAAACCAGGAATGGTTATTATTCGTCAGCGAGGCACAAAATTCCTTCCCGGGAAAAATGTGAAACGCGGATCGGATGATACATTATACGCCCTAAAAGAAGGTGTGGTTAAATTTGGAACGAAAAGAAAAAAAAGATTTGACAACTCTCAAAGAATTGCTAAAATAGTATCAGTAGAATCGCGTCAGACGCGAGAATCTTAACAAAAAAGGAGGGTTTATGGTATTAAAGACGATCTGGATTCGTTTAAAAGACGATGATCAGAAAGACAGATTTTTTAAAGAGGTAGTTCGATTTCCAGGTTGTAAAATGCCAGGATCTCGGACTCTGTTGATAGGTCAAAAATTCGAAAATGAACTAAAGAGGATTTTAAAAAAACTCAATATCACTCAAGAAAAGGCAGAAAAAAGATTTGATCAAGATGTCATCGAGATAAGATTAACCAATTCTTTTTAAGGGGGCTATTTAGCCCTCTTTTTTATACAAGCTTTAATAAATTCCCTAAACAATGGATGGGGCCTTAGGGGCCTCGATTTAAATTCCGGATGGAACTGAACTGCTACAAAAAAGGGGGGTTCTTTTAGCTCTATAATCTCTATCAGGTCTTTTTCGGGATTTATCCCAGCCATTACCATCCCCTTCGTTTCCAATGCTTCCCTAAAAGCATTGTTTAATTCATAGCGGTGGCGATGGCGTTCAACAATGTCTAATGTTTTGTAGGTTCTGGAACTAATGGTATTGGGCTTAATTTTACATTTATACTCTCCTAATCTCATTGTTCCGCCGTAACTTTTTTCTTTTAAAATGGATTTTTGTTCTGGCATAACATCAATTACTGGTTGCCGGCAATTTGGCTCAAATTCAGTAGAATTAGCGTCTTTTATCTTACAGACATTTCTGGCAAATTCAACCACCGCCAACTGCATTCCTAAGCATAATCCCAGATAAGGGATTTTATTTTTTCTGCAAAACTCAATTGCTTTTATTTTTCCTTCAATCCCTCGGCTACCAAAGCCACCAGGAACAATAATACCATCAAAATTTTTTAATTCTTTAACACTACGAGAACTGTTCTCGCCAGCACCAAATTTCTTTGGAATTTGGGCGGGCTCGTAGTATTCGGCGGATAGCCAATGAATCTCCGGCCTCCTTTTGAAAAACCAAGAGGCATGTTTTATTGCTTCAATTATTGAAATGTAAGAATCCATTAAAGTAAACTTCCCAGTTTCAAAATATTTTCCAACTATCCCAATTTTCACTGGTTTTTTAGCTGTTTTAATTACTTTTACTAATTTTCCCCAATCTTTTAAATTCTTTTTTCTTGGTCGCAAACCAAATTTTTTTAAAATTTGATTTCCCAGATTTTCTTTTTCAAAATTTATTGGGATTTCATAAATCGATTCAATATCTGGGGCAGAAATAACATCCTTTTTTTGGACATTACAAAAAATTGATATTTTTCTTTTCCTCAGTTCATCTAAAGGAACTCGAGAGCGGCCCAAAATAATATCTGGCTGAATTCCAGCTTCATTTAATAATCTTACCGCAGTTTGGGTGGGCTTAGTTTTCATTTCGCCAATCATTTCTGGAATTGGTAAATAAGAAACTAAAATAAAAAGAACATCCTTGGGATTTGCCAGTTTCATCATTCTGGCAGCTTCCAAAAAGAGGAGGTTTTGATATTCCCCGACTGTTCCTCCAATTTCGACTAAAACAAAATCAGCCCTGCCCCCACCACCAAATTTTTGGTGTGGGGGCTTGCTAATTCTGGCTCTATTCCGAATCTTTGATTCGGACGAGCCGTCCCAGCTTCGCTGGGAATATGCTACTTTTTTTATCCGGGAAATCACTTCTTCTGGAATGTGGGGAACCACCTCAACGCATTTCCCGCCGTATCCTAAATTCCTCTCTCGATTAATTACGGCCTGGTAAACCCTGCCGGTGGTAATATAGTTATCCGTGGTTAAATTCTCGTCTATAAATCTTTCGTAATTTCCCACATCTTGATCGCACTCTATTCCGTCAGCAGTAACAAAAATTTCCCCATGTTCAATAGGATTCATTGTCCCGGCATCGACATTAATATAGGGGTCAATTTTAATCGCGGTTACTTTAAAACCCTTGCTCTGCAAGATTTTACCGATACTGGCCGTAGCCACTCCTTTACCGATGCCCGACATTACTCCGCCGGCTACAAAAATAAATTTTGGCATAGCCAAAATTATAGAAATTTATAGAAATTAATAGAAACTATTTGAAATTTATAGCAAATACCAACAAGTTTCTACGAATTTCGCGAGCTAATTTCTATAAATTTCTATCCATTTTTTTGCTCTGTAACTATTACTCTTATTTCTGCTTCTAAATTATGTTCAAAACGAACTTTTACTGGAAATTCACCCAATTCTTTAATGGACTCTTTTAAATCAATTTGATTTTTTTTAACCTCAAACCCCGACTCTTTCAATTTTTCAGAGATTTTTTGAGGGGTAATCGATTCAAATAATTGTCTTTCCTCTCCTATCTTAACTGGAATTACCACTTCCAAACCATCTATTCTGGAAACAAAATCTTGAACTTTCTTAAGCTCTACTTCTGCTTTCTTTTCCAAAATCTCTTTCTGTACCTGGATCCATTTAAGGGCTTCCCTGGTGGCTACCTTAGCTAGACCCTTGGGAATCAAAAAATTTCTGGCGTAACCGTCAGTTACTTCCTTAACTTCATATTTTTTCCCCACTTTTTCAATGTCTTGAAGAAGAATAACACGCATAGTTGCTTTAAATTTATTACATTTTTTAATTTTATCTCATCTCCTTAATTATTTCAATAGCTTTATCAAGTTGAGGGTCTCGTTCTTCCTGATAATCTTCTTCCGTCATCTCCACTTCAATATCAGGTTTTAACCCCTGTTCGGTAATAAGGAGACCTGAAGGGGTTAACCAATTGGCTACCGTAATTTTAAGACTGGAGTCGCCCGTTAAGTTTTCTAACTCCTGAACCGAGCCTTTCCCAAAAGAGGTTTTACCGATTAACTTTGCATTTCGATTATCCCTTAGGGCCCCGGCTAAAATTTCTGCCCCCGAAGCTGTTCCCTCATTAATTAAAATTACAATCGGATAAGTCAAAAGTTTTCCGGGACCTGCGCTTTTATACTCTTCATTCATTCCTTCTTTGCCAAAGTCTTCAATAACTACAACTTGTCCCTTTTCCAAAAACCATCCGGCAATATTTACTGCCACCTGTAAATATCCGCCGGGATTATTACGCAAATCTAAAATAATTTTTTGGGCCGGACTGGCTAAAATCTCAAATGCTGCCTGTTTAAAATCGGAATCCGCTTTTCCGCTAAACTGATAGAGTTTTAAATAAGCAATCGGGTACCCCCACGGGGTGGTCTTCAATTCCCATTTCAAAGAAGGAACTTCAATCATATCTCTGACAATTTTAATCTCTTTAGATTTTTCCCACTCTTCGCGAAAAATCGTTAGAGTAACCTCAGTGCCTTTTGGTCCCCGAATTAAACTAACTGCCTCCTCAACCGTCATATCAACCGTTGAAGTGCCATTGATTTTTAGAATTTTGTCACCAGCCCGTAATCCTACTCTTTGGGCTGGCGTTCCTTCTAAGGGTGAAATTACCTGAAGCTGGCCTTTTCTGATTCCAATTTCCATCCCTACCCCTTCAAAGGTTCCTTTAACATCTTCAACAAATCTTTTCGTTTCTTCTGGTTTTAGAAAGACAGTATAAGGGTCCTCCAAAGATTTTACCATGCCAGAGATTGCTCCGTAAATCATTTTTTGGATATCAAATTTTCCTTTATCAACGAATTTTTCCTGCAATTTGTGATACGCTTCCCAAAATAAAGAAAAATTGATTTCTTGGGGAGGACAAATTTCGCATTTGGATTTCCCAAAATTTGTTCCCAACCAAAAACTAGCGCCGATTATAATTATTAAAAAAAATGGAATTAGAAATTTTTTCACCACCTTAGAAATTTTTGATTGATTTTTCATGGCATTAAGTCCCGTTAGAAATTTAATTTTAATATGAGATTTCTAACGGGGTTCATCTTTAATTATATTAACAAATTTTAACCCTCAAGCCAATCAATCGAATTAACTTTGGATTCTCAATTAAAAACTTCAAAAGAAGTTTTTTGGACTCTTTTTTTAAAACTTCTAAATCGCTGGTTGACTTTTTTAGAGTTTTTGATTTGGTGTGAGTTTCGAAACCGGTAAATCGGCAAATAACGGTAATGGTTTTAAAAGAAAATCGATTAGAGGTTAACTCGTAGTGCACGTCTTTAATAATTTTTTCAAAAGCTTTAAAAATAATTTCAGGGTCTCGAGTATCTCTTTCAAAAGTATATTCCTTGCCAACAGATTTAATGATTTCTTCAGAAGTAAGTTCTTGCTCATCAATGCCTCGAGCTCTCTCATAAATTCTCTCCCCCACTACTCCTAAAAGTTCGATAAGCTCTCTTTTAGACAACCTTTTAAGATCCTTAATCCGTACGGGGGCCGCCAGATAATGTTCCGAGCTTATTCGGGGTCCCCGAAATTCGCGAGAGCGAATTTGGGGTGATGCAAGTGAGAGACTTTGTCTTATCCGCACGCCTGTTTTTGGGCCAATCCCTGGTAAATCTTCAATATCCAATAGCTCAAGAAAGTTTTTTACTTGATTTGGCTTAATTATCAATAATCCATCGGGCTTCGCTTTCTTAGCTGCCATTTTGGCAATTAATTTATTTGGACCAATTCCGACGGTTGAAGTTAATTTCTCTTTTTCAAAAATTTCTTTTTTTAATTTTTTCGCTAAATCTTCGGCATTCTGATAACTTTTAAGAAATGATAAATCTAAATAAGCTTCATCTAAAGAAACTATTTCCCATTTTGGGGAATATTTTTTAATAATGTTCATTATATTTTCAAAGACCTTTTCGTAAAGTTCCACATTTACCGGCAAAAATATAGCTTCAGGACATAATTCATAAGCCTTTGAAATTGGCAACGCTGAATGAATTCCATATTTCCTTGCTTTGTAATTTGCAGTTGACACGACCCCCCGTCCTTCGCCACCTTTTGGGTCCGCTCCCACTACCACCGGTTTCCCTTTAAACTGTGGATTTTCCCTTTCCTCTATCTGAGCAAAAAAATAGTCCATATCAATATGTAAAATTATTCTTCTTCTTTTCATGCTCCTATTATACAATTTTAAAGTTTAAAGCAAAATCAAAAGAGTGGTTATTTTGCCACTCTCTTTAGTTGACCTGCGGTTTGGAGTAATTTTTTAAACCAAGCTTCTAAAGTTTAAACTCTTTTATCTCTTGGGCTAACTGGCGAAGCTCTTCTGAAGAAAAATCTTTCAGGACATTAATATGGGCTCTCTTCACTAGTTCCATCATCTCTGGTGATTGAAGTTTCAATTTTTCAATTAATTCATCTAACCTATATATCCCTATCCCTAACGCTTGAGCACTTTCTAAAATATAATTTACTATTTCAAATCCGGCTTTAGAGATGACAGGAAATTCTTTTCCAATCATCTCTATTTTTTCTGGCCAGTTGTCAACTCTTTCTCCTTCCTCAGTTAAATGCCAAATCCTTGCAACTTTGTTCTCGTCAACATATTTATATTCCCCTGGCTCGATGATATTTCTCCGATGTAACTCGGATATTACTAAAAGGCTATTAAAATTGCTATATCCGAAGTCTAATTCTAAATCTTTCGGAGTCATGCTCCCCTTTTTCTTCAGGTAATCAATAATTCTATGCACCTCAATTTTAATCCTTCTTCCCTTCATTTTATTTTACCTCCCATTTTAAATTGACAAGGTGCTTTTCCTCCCTTTGTGCCCCCAGGAGGACTCGAACCTCCGACTTTTTCCTTAAAAGGGAACTACTCTACCAATTGAGTTATGGGGGCAGTGGTAATACT
>PCWJ01000033.1:355-22880 GCA_002787295.1 Candidatus Nealsonbacteria bacterium CG11_big_fil_rev_8_21_14_0_20_37_68 | reverse complement strand
AAATAATCAAAACCGATAGGCGGCTTCGCCTTATATCCTTCCATAACCCCAAGCTTTTACTGAAAAAGGTGCGGGGCTCCCGACCCCTCTCCGATATGGAATGTCAATCTTTAAAGGCCTTCTTCTTTCAATTTTTCTAATAATTCTCTTTGTCTTTTAGTTAATTTCTGTGGAGTTTTGACAACCAACTCAACATACAAATTTCCTCTGCCATAGCCAGAAAAGTGAGGAATTCCCTTGCCGGAAATTCGCAGGATTTTTCCGGATTCGGTGCCGGCCGGAACTTTGAGTAAAATTTTAGTTCCCTCGAGGGTCGGCATTTCAGTTTCATCGCCCAAAGCAGCTTGAGAGAAAGAAATAGGAAGGTTTAAATATAAATCATCTCCCTTTCTTTTGAAAACAGGATGTTTTTTAACCAAAATTCGAACATATAAATTTCCAGCTTTTCCTTTTTTTCTTCCTGTATCACCCTTGCCCGAAATTTTTATCAGCTGATTGGTATCTACTCCGGTCGGAATAGAAATTTTAATCTGCTCTTGTCCTTTTATTCTTCCTTCTCCCTTACAAACATTGCAGGATTTTTCCGGTCTAAATCCCTCCCCTCCACATTCGGGACAAACTGTCACTCTGGTAAATGAGCCCAAAAATGTTGTTTTAATCTGTTGAACCTGGCCGATCCCCCGACAAGAAAAACATTCATTAATTTTGCTCCCGGGTTCAGCCCCGTTTCCCTGACATCGAGAACAAATTATGTATTTATAAAGAGTGATTTCTTTATTTAAATCTTTTAAGGTGGCTTCCAAAGGAATTTCCATATCAATTTCAATATCTTTTCCCTTTTTCAAATCTTTTTTTCTCCGAGCCTCTCCTCCAAAACCAAACATTTCTTCTACCATTTCTCCTAAATCTCCGAGGTCTCCAAAACCAAAGTTAAAGTCTTCGCCCCTCCTAAAGGCAGACCCAAAATCAAAACCTGGCTCAAACCCGCCTTGTTCAAAGACTCTACCAAACTGGTCATATTGAGCCTTTTTTTCTTTATCAGAAAGCACCTGATAGGCTTCGCTTATTTCTTTAAATTTTTTCTCGTCTCCCCCCTTATCCGGATGATGTTTATGAGCCAGTTTATAATAAGCTTTTTTTATTTCCTCCGGGGAAGCATTACGAGTGATGCCTAAAATTTGATAATAGTCTTTTGCCATAGGTTAGTAAATATTATTTCTCTTTGTATTCTCCCTCTTCGGTATCTTTCTTCTCGTCTTCTTTTTTCTTTTCCTGGGTTGCTTTATACACTTCTGCTCCCGCTTTCTGAATGGCCTGAGAGAGTTGCTGGGTTTTGTCTTTTATGTCTTCCATATTATCACCCTCTTTTACTTTTTTCAAAGCTTCGATTTTTTCTTCAACTTCTTTTTTTGAGTTAGCAGAAATTTTGTCTCCGGTCTCTCTCAAAGTTTTTTCAGTAGTATAAATCAAATTATCGGCAACATTTTTAGCTTCAATTAATTCTTTTCTTTTTCGATCCTCTTCGGCATGCAGGTCGGCTTCTTTTTTCATTTTTTCTATTTCTTCTTTTGAGAGGCCAATAGAACCCTCGATCCTAATTGACTGAGAACGCTGGGTGGCTTTATCTTTAGCGGTGACAACCAGAATTCCATTAACATCGATATCAAAAGTCATTTCAACCTGAGGAATTCCCCGGGGGGCGGGTAGAATTCCATCAAAAATAAATCTACCGAGAGACCTATTATCGGTAGCCATTGGCCTTTCCCCTTGCAAGACATTTATTTCAACAGAGGTTTGACTGTCAGCGGCAGTTGAGAAAATCTGGGTTTTGGCAGTGGGAATGGTAGTATTTTTAGGAATCATTTGAGTATTAATTCCACCCAAGGTCTCAATGCCCAAGGAAAGAGGTAAAACATCTAAAAGCAAAACGCTTTTTATCTCTCCTTCCGGGGCTCTACCTTCTTCTTTTGCTCTTAGAATCTCAGCTTGAATAGCTGCTCCCATTGCTACCACCTCTTCGGGATTGATAGTCTTATTTGGTTCTTTGCCAAAAAAGTTTTTAACTTCTTCCCTGACCCGAGGCATTAAAGTTATCCCACCAACCAAAACAACTTCATTAATATCCTGTTTTGAAAGTTTGGCTTCTCCCAAGGTCTTACTCACTCTCTCGATTGATTTTTCAATTAAATCGCGAGCTAAATTTTCAAATTGGGCTCGATTGATTTTGTAATATAAATGTTTAGGTCCAGCCGAATCAGCCGAAATGAAAGGAAGGTTAATTTCTGTCTCCAAAGCGCTCGACAATTCAATTTTTGCTTTTTCAGCAGCTTCCTTTACTCTTTGTAGGGCTAGGGGGTCTTTTGACAAATCAATTCCTTGTTCTTTTTTAAACTGCTCAACTATCCAGTTGATTATTCTCTGGTCAAAATCTTCTCCACCCAAATGGGCCTCCCCTCCGGTAGCCAAAACTTCAACCGTATCAGGAGCAACATTTAAAACTGTCACATCGAAGGTGCCCCCGCCAAAGTCATAAACAACAACCTTTTCTGCTTTTTTCCTGCCAAAACCATAACATAGGGCTGCCGCTGTCGGCTCATTGATTATTCTCAAAACCTTAAATCCAGCAATTTCTCCAGCTGTTTTTGTTGCCTTCCTTTGAGAATCATCAAAATTGGCCGGACAAGTAATAACAGCTGCCTCGGTTTTCTCACCCAATTTTTCCTCGGCATCTAATTTTATCTTCTGTAAAATCATCGAAGAAATTTCAATTGGGGTCTGCCATTTCTCTCCCATTTTTATCTCAACCCCGCCATCGCTCCTTTCTCTGGTTTCATAGGGCAATCTCTTTAATTCTTTCTGGACTTCCGGGTCTAAAAATCTTCTACCAATAAATCTTTTGACAGCGGAAATGGTATTTTTTGGATTAGTCACTGCCTGTCTTTTGGCTAAATCTCCAATTAGCCTTTCCCCACTTTTTGTCAATGCCACAACCGAGGGTATTAAAACCGATCCCTCTCGACTTTCCAAACACTTTGGCTCACCATGCAAAATGGTAGCCATCTTAGATATAGATGTTCCGAGATCAATACCCAATATCTTGGACATAAACTGTTAAATCCGAAATTCGAATATCGAAATTCGAAATAAATTCGAATTTTCCAATTTTCCAATATCTCAAACTGTTTGGGTCATTGGATCATTCGAATTTCGAATTTGTTTCGTGCTTCGGATTTCGAATTTCCTTTTGCGAAGCAAAAGGTTATTTTTCGACATTTAAAATTTTATATTTTATTTTTTATTTTGAAACCCTTACCTTAGCCGGTCTTATAACTCTACCATTTAACGTATATCCTTTTTGGATTTCTTCTAAAATTATACCCGGCTCAACTTTCTTGCTCTCTTTCTCGTTCTCCACAATCTTAGTGTAGGGGGGTTCAACTTCTTCTACCGCTTCATGGAAATTTGGGTCAAACTTCTCACCCACTGTTTTTATTTCTTCCACCCCTTGATTTTTCAAAAAATCTTGCAGTTGAGCTTTGATTTGTAAAAAACCTTGAATAACGTGATTAATTCTTTCTTTTTCTTGCCAGTTTAGCCCCGCCTTTTCTAAAGAACGGACGGGGTTTTGGCGGGCGGCTATCTCAAAATTATCTAAAATTGGTAAAATTTTTAAGATTAACTCAGCATTGGCATATTTTAAAATCCCCCCAATTCTTTCCATCTCTTCTTTTTTATAATTCAAGAAATCAGCCCTTTCTCTCTGCCAACCAGCCAGGTATTCCTCTTTTAATTTTTGGCATTCCTCAAGTTTCTTTTTTAATTCCTCTAAATTTAATTCTTTTTCCTTATCCGCCGAAGCTTCAGCGGAGGCGGATTCTCTTTGTTTTTCTTCCTCCATATTATAATTTTTCTAAAACTTTCTTAAAAGAATTTATTAAACTAATATTTCTACCATAACTCATCCTCTTCGGACCCAAAATAGATATTACTCCCTTTTCTCTGCGGGGAAAATAACACCTGGATAGTATTATACTAAAATCTTGAGTTTTTGAAAAGGGATTTTCCTTACCGATATAAATTTTAATTCCCGAATTTATTTTAAAATTCTCAGCATTTTCTTCAAAATTTTCTAAAAATCTGACAAAATCAGAAATTAAATCTTTTTCTTCAAATTCCGGCTCTTTTAATATCTCTTCCCATCCCTCTTTCCAAAAGAAATCTCTTTCTAAAAGATGTAAAATTGCGAAATTCGAAGATTGTTCGGCTAAAAATTTTGTTAAACGAGCAGCCCATTTCAGAATATCTTTCCTTGCCTCCTGGAAAATTTCTTCTGTTTTAAAAGTATCTTCAAATTCTGAAATTCCCTTCTCTAATAAATTGTCAACAAAAAATCGATAACCCTTATCTGTTGGCACCCTCCCGGCGGAAGTATGGGGCTGACAAAGAAAACCTTTCTTAGTTAACTTTTGCATCTCAGTTCTTATAGTTGCCGGTGAAATTCCCAAATGATGTTTTTTCTCCAAAAACTCAGAGCTAATTGGCTGAACTAAGTCAATATATTCTTTAACTGTCCCATTTAAAATTTCTGCTTGGCGCTCAGTTATCTTCATACTTTTATTTTAGGAAATTAGCAGTCTCTTGTCAAGAGTGATAATTCCATTTTAAATTAATCAAAATTAGCAGTCAACCCCGCACCTATTTTGCCAGAGAGTTCCTTGGCGGCATACGGTGGCCGAATAGGCCAGTCCGCCTTCGGCGGACCTCACTATTCGTGAGGAGTGTGCCGCAAAGGTTTAACCTACTTTAGTTATTGATTCTAATTAAGATACCAATCGGAACGCAAAATAGGTGCGGGGTCAAGGCCTGCGAGTGATAACGTCTCAAGTTTTGATAACCACTCGTAACATAGTAGCAAATTAAAAACAGAAATCAAGAGTGCTAATTAATAGAAATAGACTTTTCCTATACTTTAATAACTAAATTTGCTAAAATAATTTAATGACAAAGAAAAGAGAAATAATATTTTTATTGATTATTTTGCTAATCGCTTCCTTCTTTAGAGTCTGGCAGCTAAATACTATCCCCCCTGGCCTTTATCCGGACGTAGCCATTAATGGAAATGAAGCAATTTCTAATCCCGGTAAAATATTTTATCCGGAAAACAACGGCCGCGAGGGTCTCTTTATTAATCTAATAGCTTTATCTTTTTCAATTTTTGGAATTTCTATTTGGTCTATAAGGATTGTTTCAGCAATAATCGGAATTTTAACCATTTTGGGTCTTTATCTTTTAACCAAAGAATTATTCTCTCAATACTACGAGACTACAACCCGCCCACCACGTCCTCCCACTTCGTGGGCCCCTCGTTCTCGTAGTATTGCTCTTTTGGCAAGTTTCTTTCTTGCCACTTCTTTTTGGCATGTAAATTTTAGCCGAATAGGTTTTCGGGCAATTTTGGTTCCTCTTGTTTTAACGTTTGCTTTTTATTTTTTATTAAAAGGGTTCCGAACCCAAAAAGTTTCAAATTTTATTTTTGCTGGAATAATTTTTGGCTTGGGATTCTACACTTATATTGCCTTTAGGTTAGCAGTGTTACTATTGGCAGTGATTTTGGTTCTTTGGTGGTTAGTTTATAAACAAAGAGGTCTTCAGAAGAAATATTTATTTTTTATTTTTTATTTTTTATTTTTTATTTTTATTACAGCTCTTCCCATCGGTCTCTATTTTCTCCAAAATCCTCATAATTTTGTCGGCCGAGCCGCTCCAATTTCAGTTTTTGCGACTGAAAATCCGCTCAAAGAATTTGGCAAGTCTTTAATTTTACATCTGGGAATGTTTAATTTTTCCGGAGATTTCAATTGGCGCCACAATATCTCCGGTTCTCCGGTTTTATTTTGGCCAATAGGAATATTGTTTTTAATTGGCTTAGCTGTTTCAATAAAAGAAATTATATCAAAAAAATTATCAGCGATTAGTCATTGGGAATTAGTTAGTTGGTTTTTTATAATGTTATTACCCGGTATTTTAACCTACGAAAGCATTCCACACTCTTTAAGATGCATTGGGGTTATTCCTGCTGTTTTTATTTTTTCAGCTCTGGGTTTTGAATTTCTATATCTAAAAACTAAAGAAAAAATTAAAATAAGAAAAAACTCCCTAAGTTATTGGTTAATAATTTCTGTTTTAACTCTTTTATTTTTACTATTCATTTTTGCTGAATATTCAAGATATTTCATTTTGTGGGCTCAAAATCCCGAAGTTGAAAATGCCTTCTCTAAAAATTATGTAGAAATTGGGAATTATTTAAACAGTCTGGGGCCAGAAACTCAAAAATATCTAATAGTCAAGCAAGTCGGCATACCCGTTCCCTATCCCGATGGGATTCCGATGCCGGCCCAAACTCCGATGTTTATTGAAAGAACAAAATTTAAAGAACCTCGCTCCATTTATTTATTGCCAGAAAATTTAGACGAGATTAAAATTAAAAGAAATGGGGTGATTGTCTTAATGAAGTATGACGAAAATTTAATTTTTGAACTCTGGCAAAAATTTCCCAACGGAGAGATTCAAGAAAAAAACGGGGTATGGGTATTCAAAATATAATCTCAAATCTCAAATGTTAAATGTCAAATCTTTAAGCGAGACAATTATTTGACATTGTTTAATTGTTTATATGCCTAATCGCACTACAAATATAATTGCCGGAATCTTGCTTGCCATAATGTTTTTTACGGCTTTTTTCAGCCAGCTTTCTGATTCGGCCACAATGGATGAGCTTGCTCACATTCCGGCCGGTTACTCTTATTTAACTCAAAAGGATTTCAGAATTAATCCAGAGCATCCACCTCTAGTAAAAGACCTATCGGCAATTCCACTTTTGTTTTTAAATTTAAACTTTCCCAAAAATCATCCTTCTTGGTACAAAGACGTTAATTCACAATGGTGGTTTGGATCTGAATTTTTATACCATTCCGGAAACAACCCGGATCAAATTATATTCTGGTCTCGAATCCCAATGATTTTGCTTTTAATATTTTTAGGGTGGCTTTTATTCAAATTTACCAAAACCTTCTTTGGAAACAAAGTAGCTTGTCTTACCTTAATTCTTTTTGCCTTTTGTCCTACCTTTCTGGCTCACGGCAGATTAGTTACCACCGATGTTGCTGCTGCTTTAGGGGTGGTTTTGGCAACTTATTTTTGGCTAAATTTTCTAAAAAATCCCACCAAAAAAAACATACTCTTTGCCGGATTAATTTTTGGAGTCTCAATGCTGTTTAAATTTTCTTTGGCCCTATTGATTCCTTTCTTTGCCGTAATTACCATTTGTTACGCTGGATTTCTTAAAAAATCGCTCTTAAAATACATTGCTTTTGCAATTTTGGTGGGTATAATTGGCATAGTTTTTATAATCTGGCCGGTTTATCAATTTCATATCCTAAATTATCCGGCAGAAAAACAGCTTTCTGATACCGTACAAATTCTAGAATCTTCTCCTATGGGTCCCCTGAAAAACCTTTGTATCTGGATGGCAGACAAGCCCCAAATTCGAGCTCTCGGACATTATCTTTTAGGACTTTTAATGGCAACCCAAAGGACTGCTTTTGGAAATACTGTTTATTTTATGGGTATGATTTCGGCCTCTGGTTGGTGGTTTTATTTTCCGGTTGTCTATGTCTTAAAAATACCCCTGGCCTTTCATATCTTAACTTTAATTGCTTTGCTTTGGGCGGCCTGTGTTATAAAAGCACCTTTTTGGGTTAAACCTATTAGTAGGAGTAAGGGGTGGATATTGGAGCACTTTCCCGAATTTTCAATGATGGTATTTTTAGGAATTTATTGGTTAACTTCTATCTCCGGAAATCTCAATATTGGAGTAAGGCATATTTTGCCCACCCTTCCCTTCACATATATTTTAGTCTGCCTGGGAATAGTGAAAATGATAGAGTCTATAAACCCCGCACCTTTTGATAGCAAAAGGTGCGGGGTGCCGCTTAAAAAAAGGAACCGCTCGCCTTTGGCTCACTGTTTTTCGTGCAGTCAAAAAATATCCACGAAAAAAATGGCAACTTCTTTTATTTCGGTTTTGCTGGGATGGTATATGATTTCTTCTTTAAGCTGTTTCCCTTATTATCTTTCTTACTTTAATGAAATCGGAGGCGGTTACAAGGGAGGGTATAAATATGTAGTAGATTCGAATTACGACTGGGGCCAAGACCTGAAAAGATTAAAAAAATGGGTTGAGACCAATAACGTTGAGAAAATAAAAATTGATTATTTCGGAGGAGGAGATGTCGAATACTATCTTGGAGAAAAATGGGAAAAATTTGAT
Source organism: Candidatus Nealsonbacteria bacterium CG11_big_fil_rev_8_21_14_0_20_37_68 (assembly GCA_002787295.1). Lineage (GTDB taxonomy): Bacteria > Patescibacteriota > Minisyncoccia > Minisyncoccales. The sequence goes on along the minus strand of PCWJ01000033.1, from coordinate 14,551 downwards.
CCCAAATCCGGTCCTCAAAAAGGATGGCTGGCGATTTCCGCCACCCTGCTTCAGGGAGGAAAAGGCAATGCGGTTCCTGGATTTAACCAACCCACCGGTTATTATCGATGGCTGGAACAATATGAACCCATCGCTCGAGCCGGTACTTCTATTTTTATTTATCACATTGACTGATCCCGACTTTGTCGAGGATCCTCGATCGCAAAGCGATCGGGATATTATTTATAATAAAGCTTTTCAAACCTTAGATCAATGTATCTTTCCGGGGAGATTTTTTCCTCTAAAACCAATTTCAGCTGGGTCAAGGACCAATCCAAATCTTTTTCTAAGTTAAAATAAATTTCCCACCCCTCTTCGGTTTTAAGGTTTAATCTTTTCTCTGTCATTAAAGAAGCTTCTAAAATTTTTAGATTAAGGTTAATTAAACCGGAATTTATTTTCATAATTTGGTCAACTTTTTCTTTCTCTATCACTCTTTCTCCCAATTTTAGGTCTTGGTTTAAAGTAAAATTTTTAATTTTTAATAACTCCGTTTCGTTTTCTTCATTAATTTTCTCAAAAATTATCCCCTCTTTGTCTAAAAGAAAATAGTTTTTATCGTAAATAAAAATTGCCGCCGGTCTTCTTTCTTCAATTTCTATTTTTATTTTGTCTGGAAGTTGCCGCCCAAAACTAGCTTTGGCAATTTGAGGGAAATTTGCTAAAACAATCTTATTTATTTGATTAAAATCAACTAAAAAAATATTTTTGGTATCGAAAAACGATATTTTTTTTTCTAAATTTTTGTCTATTAACAACTCCAGTTCTTCCATCGAAACCCTAGGGGCCCACTCGCTTTGCGAGTGGGAGGATGCGGTGGGTGGGTTGTAGTCTTTACCGGTAATAATAATTTTTTTCACCTGGAAAGTTTCTGAAAAAAATAAATAATAAAAAGCAGTCCCCGCGATGACCAAGATTAAAACTCCAAGCCAAAAAAGTCGATTGTGAAAAATCGATTTTTTTCTTTTGATTCGATATGGTTTTCTAAGAGCTTTTTTCATTTTTTTTACAAACCTCTTTTGGCTTTTCTTAATTTTTCAAAAATATAAGTAAGCCAGTATTTTTTTGAAAGCGGAAAATCCTGCGTTTTCACATATTCATAAACCTCGCCCCCAAAACCCATTTTAAACAAAGTGGGGCCTGCCCATGGATGATGGGATTCGTCTTTTGGCGAAACATATCCCCAGAAATCATAAAGATGACAGTTCCTCCTCTTTGCTTCTTTTATTGCCTCCCACTGCAAAAGATAAGCTATCGGGATTTTATGACATTTTGGAGATAGAGCAGCATGATGATAAAAACCAATATTTGACCAAAAAAGGACGAAAGCCGAAGCCACAATTTCTTTTCTGTATTTTCCAAAAAATAGGGATATCTGATTATCGGGCTGAAAAGCTAAAAATTCATTTTTTAAATAACCTAAAGAAAATGGAATAAAATGATGTCGATTTACCACTTCCTGATAAAGTTTATCAAATTTCTCAACATCCTCGGAATTTTGGCTTTGGAAAATTTCAATGTCTTCATTTTTTTTAGCCTGACGAATCAGATAACGGGTGGTTTTTCGCATTTGCATTAAAAGATTGTCCTCGGAGGAAGTAATATTTAACTTCCAGCTCGCTTCGGGATGAGCGTGAATTGGGGCTAATTTAAACCCTAAACCCTTAAAAATCTGATTGTTTTCCTTGCTTCTTTCCCAAATCGGAGAAATTCTGATAAAACTCGCATTTTCCTCTTCGGCAATCTTTTTTAATTTGGCTAATATCACTTCTATAACTTGTCGCTTGTCGCTTGCCCCGTTAGACAAATTTTGTCTAACGGGGCTTGTCGCTTGTAGCTTAACAACGGGTCCGTGCGGAACCAGTAAAAATGTTCCGCGTTTGGCCACGGTTTTTACTACCAGGGCAACCCCAATTAATTTTTCGCTTTCGCATATTCCCCATCTCCAGATTTTGTTTTCCATCATTTTATTAAACTCTCCCCAATTCCAAGACTGCAAAAAAGTTTTGTCTTTACACCCTCCTAAAAAATCTTCCCAAACATTTTTATCAGTTATTTCCTGAATTTTCATACGATTTAAGGAAATCTATAATTATTTTAGCTTCTTTTTGAGAAATGTTGATGTGGGTTGGTAAGTTTATAATCGACCTTGCAATTTTTTCTGCTCTCGGACAATCCCCTATCTTATATCTCATTTTCCTAAGATCTGTGTCCGGAGGAACAATCGGACTTTTTCTCCAACCATCGTCCAAAAAAAACCTTCTTTTTCTTGCAACTTTCAGAGTCTCGTCCGTCTCATTTTCTACTAAAATTGGGTAACGCATAAAAGTCGGCTGCCGTTCTCCAAAATCTTTAGCCAATGGTAAATCAAAGTTTTTTAATTCTTTTTTATATAAGCCGGCAATTTCCCTTCGGTGCTCATTAAATCTGTCTAATTTTCGAAACTGATTTAAGGCCAGGGCAGCTAAAGCATTGGGGAGGCATTTCGGAAAATACTGGGGCATTTCGCCTTTCTTCTCCTTTTTATAAACTGCTTTCGAAAGGATAGAAAGTTTATGAAGAATACCCAGAAGAATTCTTCCCAGGCATTGATTTAATCCGTAGGCTGGCAAAATTAAATAATTCATTAGAATTGGATGCAATAACTGCTGAAAAACCCAAAAATTTGAAGGAAAATCTAAACCATCTTGAAACTGCTTAATTTTTTGAGCTAATTTTTCATCGTTGGTAACAGCCATTCCTCCGAAAACAGAGGAAATTATTTTATCCCGGCCAAAACTAAAAAAAGTCGCATCCCCAAAAGTGCCGCAAAATTTTTCTTTGTACTTAGCCCCTAAAGAATGAGCACAATCTTCGATCAAATATAAATTATTTTCTCTGGCAATTTTTAAAATTTCCTCAATTTGAGCCGGCCAGCCAAAAGTGTGTTGAATCATTAACGCCTTAGAGTTTGTGGTGATTTTTTTCTTTAGATCTTCGGGGTCCATATTTATTGTTTCATCTACATCCACAAAAACAGGTCTTGCTTCTCTTCCTAAAATAGGATTGACCGCCGCATTACAGGTAAAAGCCTGAAGCAAAACTTCGTCATCTTTTTTAATGTCCAAGACATCTAAAATAACCATCAGGGCGCTTCTCCCGCTATTGAAGGCAAAAGCATATTTTACGCCCAAATACTTTTTAAATTCCTCTTCCAGCCAACGAGACAACCATCGAGAACTGTTCTCGATGGTTTTATATTTCCAGGGCTGAAAAAATAACTTTAAGGCCAACCGAACATCATCTTTTTCGGTATTTGGAGATAAAGAAATGGAAATTGGTTTTAGGGGATTCATTGTAATAGTTGTTTGATTAACTGATTGGGAACTCTACTTTCCAAAAGTACAACATCCTCCTTCGCTAAAGCTTCGGAGGACAAGTCTCCTCCAAGAAAATTTTTAATTTTTTCAAAAATATCCTTTGGGTTTTCGATAAAGAAAGCTTTATCACCAGCACCTTCTTTGATTTCTTTAAATCTATCTTTTGTTGTAATTATTGCTAAATCACAAACCTCAGCGACTTTTTGGCCAATTCTTTTGTGAACCTCTTTTGAGGCCCTACCCAGCTCAATTAAACAGGGCATAACAATAACTTTTTTTCCGGGCCAAATTTTAAGGTATTCCAAATGAGAAATTACTCCATTGAGATTTGCCGAATAAGTAGCATCGATTACATTCAAACCGTTGATGCCTTTCTTAATCTGTATTCCTCCCTGCCAAGGTTCAATTTTCTCACAGGCTTTAGTAATTTCGCCAAATCTCATTCCCAATTCTTTAGCTACCGCTACCGCCCCCAAAATGTTTAGGATGCTATGTTTTCCCAAAATATTTATCCTAAAATCAGCGGACTCTCCATCTTTCGAAAATATTCTAAAGGCAACGGACTCCTTTTCAGTCTTTATATTCTTAGCCCAAATATCCAATAGTACATTTTCTACGGCCGTAGAAAATGTACTATAGATAAATTTTTTGGGGTTTGCCGGCCGTGAATAGAGTCGTCGGCAATATTTATTGTTCCCATTAAAAACTGCAAGGCCTTGGGCTGGTAAACTTTCTATAAGTTCATATTTTGCTTTTATAATATTTTCTTGGGAGCCGAAGGTTGCCATATGCTGCTCGTTAATTCCGGTCAAGATTCCAATTTTTGGTTTGGTAATATCACAAAGCAATTTTATCCCTCCCCTATTGTAAGCTCCCATCTCACAGATAAAGATTTCGTGTTCGGGTTTTAAATCATTTAAAATACATTGAGAAATTCCGACTTCTGAGTTTTGATGCTCTTTTGTTTTTAAAACCCTAAATTTTTCAGATAAAATTGTGGCTAAAAACTCTTTGGTTGAGGTTTTGCCATAGCTTCCGGTAATGCCGATTACCAGCAAGTCTTTAAATCTGTTTCTTTTTTTCTTAGCCTTCTCTATGATTATTTTTCGCCAAATAACAGTGAGGGTCTGAAAGGAAAGAATAAACACTGGAAAAAATAATATAGTTAAAACAATTACTAAAAAAAAGGATAAATAAAAAAGCATCAAGATCTCCAGCAGAATACTGGAAAAAGAAATCAGAATAATTTTTTTAGTAAATTTGGGAAATTTGAGGCGCCAGAAAGAAGAAATGATTTTTCTGAATTTTTGAGCCTCGAAATGAGCCCTGAATCTTCCCATGTGGTATTCTTTTAACTGCCAAAGCCAGAGCCAAAAGAAAAGCTCTTTGGTAAAGACAGCGAACCAAAAAAGGGTAAAGAGGAGAATTAAAATCGCCATAGACTTTTACCCTGTTAGATAATTGCAGGGCAAATCTAACGGGGTTTAATAAAATTTAAGACTTTTTCAGATAAAATCTCGGGGGCTTCGCGATGAGGATTATGTTTAACGTTAGGAATGATTTCCAACTCTACCCCAGAAATTTTTTCTTTCATAAAGTGGGCGTGTCGAAGGGGGGTTATATTATCTTTTTTGCCCCAAATGAGCAAGGTGGGAACTGAAATATTAGAAAAAATATTGGAAATATCTTCCTTTATTACGTTAAGATAAGTTTCTTTCATTACCCCTTCTGTCAATAAATAATCGCTATGACGAAATAGGATTTTATAGGCAATTTTCCTGACAAATCCATAGAAGGGCAAAAAAGAAAAATTATTCAAAAAATGAGCTACCTTCTTCTGTATTTCTTTTTTAAGTCTCTTCCTTCGAATGCCTGCACTATCCACTAAAATCAATTTTTTGATTCTCTTGGGATATTTTATTGAAAATTTAACTGCCACAGATCCCCCGAAAGAATGGCCCAATAAAAAAATTTGCGAAAGATTATTTTTTTCGCAAAAGTCTTTCACCCAATCTGTATAGTCATCAACTGACCAAGGTTTTGGTGGCGGAGGAGTCTCTCCAAAACCAGGTAGATCGGGTACAAAAACTTTACATCCCTGATTTTCTAAAAGTTCTTTAACCCGATCCCAGTTTTTGGCACAAGACCCCCAGCCATGAAGGATAAGGACAGGATTCATATCAATATTTAACCAATTTTTTTAAATCTGGTATATTTTTGCAAAACATTCGGCACTTTTATACTTCCGTCTTTTTGCTGGTAATTTTCAATAATGGCAATTAGAGTTCTTCCAATGGCATAAGCCGTACCGTTTACAGTATGAACGAATTCCGGTTTTTCAGTTTTAGAATCGCGATAACGAATGTTTAAGCGTCGAGCCTGATAATCGGTACAGTTTGAGGTAGAATGAGTTTCTCGATATTGGTTTTGACCAGGCAGCCAGGCCTCGATGTCATATTTTGCTGCAGCCGGATCGCCCAAATCTCCGCTGCAAATTTGAACCACCCGGTAAGGAATTTTTAGGGCTTTCATTAGTTTTTCTTCCATTTTTAAGAAGAACTGATGCTCTTCTTGCGATTTTTCGGGACGGCAAAAACTGAACATTTCCGCCTTATCAAACTGATGAACCCTTAAAATTCCTTTGGTATCTCTGCCATAAGCTCCAGCTTCTCTCCGAAAGCAAGTAGAAAAGCCAAGATATCGTTTTGGCAAAACTTTTTCTTCAAAAATTTCATCAGCATGCATGGCTCCGATACTTTGCTCGGAGGTTCCCACCAGGTAAAGTTTATCTTTCTTAAGGTAATAAATTTCTTCCCTTCCCCTTTCTACATAACCCATTCCCTCCATCAGTTCCGGTTTCAGCATTACCGGCGGAATAACCGGAATAAAATTAGGGGCCCCGCCTTCGGCGGGGAGGGCGGTGGGTGGGTTGTAGTCTTTGCTTAAAGTTTCGAAAGCCAAATTAATTAAGGCAAACTCAATTAAAGCTGCCCCTCCTTTAAGATAGCCAAAACGGCTTCCTGAAACCTTGGCTGCTCTTTTTACGTCAATTAAATCTAACTTCTCGGAAATCTCTAAATAATCCTTAGGGGTAAAGTTAAATTCTGGCTTCTCTCCTATTTCTCTTAAAACCACATTTTCTTTTTCGTTTTTCCCAACCGGAACATTTTCCAGGGGCAAATTGGGAATCTGACGCATTAAGTCGTTAAATTCTTCCTGGAGTTGTTTGAGATTTCCGTTTAATCTATCGCTATTTTTATCTAATTCTCTCATTTTTAAAATTAATTTTTCTTTTTCTCCTTCCTCTTCTATTTTTGGAATCTGGCTGGTGGTTTTGTTTTTCTGCGATTTCATATCTTCTAAAGCTTGAATGGTTTGGCGTCTTTTTTTGTCAACCCAAAGAAGACGGCCGAGATTAATTTTGACCTGTTTTTTTTCACAGCCCTCTTGAACTTTTTGTGGATTTTGACGAATTAATTTTATATCTAACATATATACCTTACTAAATTTAAATCCGTATTCGCGAGAACATTTCTCGCTAACTTCTTAAATTTAGATTAAATATTTTCTTTAATATGGGCAGGGCCTTTTTTACGGCTTTTTTTCTGTGAGCCACCATAGCTTCCTGTTCCATAGTTAACTCTCCTATAACTTTTTTAATCTCCGGTAAATAGAACAGTGACCTGAAAGGATAGCCGGGAATCATTTTCTTAATTGGTTTTTCCATTATAATTCCCCGGAGAAGTCCTTGGAAAGTTTTTACCTTCTCATCTATTATTAAAGCCATAACTACTCTCAATTGAGCACCTCTTTTCTCCAATGTCACTCCTTTTAATTTCTTAAGGGTTATATTTATTAGTTCTTTATCAGAGGCCTCGTAGCCTGGCCAGCGGCGTGATTTAACTCCCGGTTGGCCATTTAAATAATCTATTTCTAAACCGCTGTCTTCGGCTAAAGTTGGAAGTTTGGTCAATTTATAATAAAATTTAGCTTTTTTAACTGCGTTTTCTTCAAAGGTCTCTCCGTCTTCTTTAACTTTTTCTTTAATCTTTAAATCCTTTAAAGAAACTAATTTTACGGGCAGTTTTAGCCGATTAAAAATCTCTTTATATTCCCGAATTTTTCCCGGATTAGTTGTTGCTATCAATAATTTTCTCATTTCGGTCTCATCGTTGGAAACAAAATCACTTCTCTTAAGCTATAAGAGTCGGTTAAAAGGGCTACTAACCTATCAATTCCCATACCAAAACCGGCAGCCGGGGGCATACCGTATTCTAAGGCTTCCAAGAAATCTTCATCCATTCTCTGGGCCTCTTCTACACCTACTTTAAAAAATTTTTCCTGTTCTTTAAACCGTCTCCTTTGCTCAATGGGATCATTTAATTCCGAAAAAGCATTAACCAGTTCCCATCCAGCCACTATCAATTGAAAGTTAGCTAACTTTGGGGGGCTTGTTTCCAGCGTCTTTGCCAAAGGAAATGCACCCAGGGGATGATTTATAATAAAAGTCGGATTTTTAACGTTTGGTAAACAGAATTTTTTGTAAATTTTGTCGGCAATCTCTGGTTTTTCTTCGCCTTTTTCAATTTCAATTCCAAGTTTTAAGGCTTCTTTTTTAAGAGATTTAAGATGAATTTCCTCCAGGTTAATTTTGGTATATTTTTTAAAAATTTGATTGAATTCCAATCTTGGCCAAGGAGTTTTAAAATTTATTTCCTTTCCTTCGTATTTAACGGTTAATCTTCCGAAGACTTTTTTTAGCAAATTCTCAAACATTTTCTCGCAAAAATTCATTAAATCTTTGTAATTAGCGAAAATCCAGTAAAATTCAAGCATTGTAAAATCAGGATTATGAGTTCTATCAATTCCTTCGTTTCGAAAAACTCGGCCAATTTCATAAACTTTTTCAAATCCTCCGACTAAAAGCCGTTTTAAATAAAGTTCAGGCGCAATTCGTAAATATAAATCCAAATTTAAGGCATTCAAATGGGTTTTAAATGGTTTGGCTTTGGCTCCGCCATAAATTGGTTGTAAAATTGGCGTTTCTACTTCCAAAAAGCCTTCTTTTTCTAAAAATTCTCTAATTTCTTTAATAATTTTCGAACGAATTTCAAATTTCTTTTTGACTTCAGGATTCATTATTAAATCTAAATATCTCTTTCTAAAGCGTTCCTCGACGTCTTTTAACCCATGCCATTTCTCGGGAAGAGGCAAAAGAGATTTGGCTAAAATTTTAAAAGCGGTGGCTTCAATGGTTTTCTCTTCTTTTCTAGTTTTAAATAGAATTCCCCTGACCTCAATAAAATCACCGATATCAAAGTTATCTAAGAAAAATTTATAATTTTTTTCACCTAATTTATCCCGCTTAAAATAGGCCTGAAGCGAACCTGTTCCATCCTCAAAATGGAGGAAAGTTGAACCTCCATGCTCCCGAATTGATCTAATCCGACCAACTAAAACCAAATTGGTTTTGGTCTTGACAAGTCGTTCAAAATTAAGTAAAGCCTTCTCAATGGAATGAGTTCTTTTGGTCTTTATGGGATAGGGATTAATCCCGGCCCTTTTAACTGCCTCCAACTTTTTTAATCTAATTTTTCTTAACTCATTAATGGTGGGCATAAGACTATTTCTATTTTAACTAATTTTATCATTGAGGTCAAAAGAAAAAGCAGGTGTAGTTTACACCTGCTTAGTGGTTTCTTTATTAACATCCTAAGGCACTTTTTAACTCCAAGGCAATTTCCTCTAATTTACCCCGCTGCTCCTCAGAGAAATATTTGTCCAAGACCTCTCGGCGAAGCATGTCTCTTGAAGCATCACTTACTATGCATACATCATAATCTGGGCTAAGAAGTTTGATGCATCCTCCTGCTCCCTTAAGTATATTTAGGGTACGCTCTAGCAATGGTGAATAAGGAAAGTGGGGATATTCTATGAAGTCGTTAAAATCCGTCAGCAAATCTTTATATCTTTCTACTTCCCAAGGAACTATATTTCAGCTTCTGCGAAGAAGCTATTATTAGTTTACCCAATCTCCAAAATTTGTCAAATAAAAATAACCTTTCTCGGGGTAGCCATAATATCATTCAGCCTTATTTTTATTCGATTTTTAAAATTTTATATCGAATTTTACCGCTGGGAGTGTTTACTTCGATTATGCTGCCCCTGGGTTGATTCAATATAGCTTTACCTACGGGAGAATCAACGGAAATTTTCCCTTCCGAAGGATTGGCCTCTTCCGCTCCCACTATCTTAAACTTCTGAATATTCTTCCTGTCCAAAAGATTAAAAGCATGAGTTTTGTCGCCAAAACTAACTAAAATTGTTGAGCCAATTTGAGCTAAATCCTTCTGCCCGCTTTCGGAAACAATTACGGCTGATCTAATTAATTCTTCCAACTCTAAAATTCGACCCTCGACGAAGGCTTGATCTTCTTTGGCTTCAGCGAATTCAGAATTTTCACTTAAATCTCCGAAAGAAGTAGATCTTTGAAGTTTTTCGGCAATTTCTTTTCGTTTAACGTTTTTTAAATAATCTAGCTCCTTCTTCAATTTTTCCAACCCTTCCGGGCTTAAATATTTTTTCATATTATCAAAATAATATCTCATTAAATAACCTTGTCAAGTGTGAATAACTCAAAGTTTCAGGGCTTGGTAAAGTACCACTTAAGTACTTCTTTAGCTACCGGCAAAGTAGCAGATTGAATCCCCTTTATGTCTTCAATAACAATGGTTAAAACAATTTGGGGATTCTCGTAAGGAGCAAAAACCGTAATCCAGTGATGATAATATCCTTCTTTTGAACTCTGAGCGGTTCCGGTTTTGGCCGCAACCGCTACCGGCAAATCATTCAATAAAACCGCCGAACCGGAAGTCACTGCCTGTCTCATTCCCTTTCGAACTACCTCAATATTTTGAGAATCAACAAAATTTTCTTTAATAACTCTTGGTTCGATTTCTTTAGCTACTTGAGGTAAGCCAGTTGAATTATTTACAATTTTTTCCACCAGATAGGGATGAAGTAATTTTCCTCCGTTCGCTATGGCAGAAAACCCAACACAAACTTCAACAGGAGTAGCGGTGAAGGGACCCTGGCCAATAGAAAGATGGTAAGTATCCCCCAGGTGCCAGTCTTCTGTAATTTCGGGTAAAATCCCCTTTCCTTCTCCCGGCAGATCGATTCCGGTTTCAGCATCCCAGTTGAAAAGCTTAAGATATTTTATTATTTTTTCCGGTCCCAACCCTTTAAAATCTTTATATCCTCCGCCAATTTGGTAAAAGAAAGTATTTACCGATTCAGCAATTGCTCTTTTAATATCGGCTTCGCCATGAGCTTGAGGAAAAGTCCAGTCTTTATAGCATTCGTTCTCTTTTTTATAAGGATTCCAAACACAAATTTGGGCAGGGCAATAAATTTTAGTATAAGAATCAATAATGCCTTCTTCCAAGGCCCCGAGGCCAATCAAAGGCTTAATAACAGAGCCGGTTGGATATCCAATCCCTGAAATAGCTCGGTTAAAAAAAGGATGATCTTGGGCACTTTTAAGTTCTTCCCATTCTTTTTGGGAAATACCCTGAGAAAATAAATTATTATCAAAATCAGGAAGGGAAACCATTGCTAAAACTCCTCCGCTATTTGGATCCATAGCAACAGCAGCAGCACGATTTGCCCCTACTTTTTTCATAGATTTCTTTAACTCTTCAACGATTTTTTTTTGAAGTTCAAAATCTAAACTAAGAATTAAGCCTTTACCGACTTCTGGTTCGGAAATTAAATTTTCTGCCCGCTCTTTACCCATGGAATCTTTCTCGACTTGAATTTCTCCGGGCTCTCCTCTTAAAGTCTTTTCATAAGATTCTTCCAGCCCCGTTTTCCCAATATAATCTAAAATTGTATAATCGGAGTTGATTCTAAGGTCTTCTTTGCTTATTTTTCGTAAATACCCAATTAAATGCGATAGGCTCGGGTCAAGATAATCTCGAACAGTATTTTTCTCAATTCGAAAACCAGAAAGCTCCCCAATTTTTGTTTCTAAAATTACCAAAACCTGATGAGGGATATTCTCAGAAATTAGAACTTCTGAAAACTCGTCTTCGTCAATTTTTTTAAAAATAACCTGGGGGTCCTCCTGGAAAATTCTGGCCACCTCTTCAATTACTTCTTTTTTTTTAATTTCATCCAATGGAAGATCGTTCTTTGCGCAAACCAAATCATAACTGGGTTTGTTCCAAACTAACTGTTGCATGTGTCTATCATAAATTATTCCCCTCTCGGGACGAATTTGATAAATTCTCTCTCTGTTTGCCTTAGCCAGATTTAAAAATGCTGGAGATTCTAAAACTTGAAACTGAAAGGTCTTCCCAAATAATATCAGAAATAAAATAAAAAAAACGATTCCTAAAATTAAAAATTTTAGTCCAGATATTGGGAGTTCAAGCTTTCCCTTGACGTCCCCTTCTTTTTCCTGAGCCAATTGGTCCAAAAACACTTCGTTGGGCTCTATATCTCTTTTAAAACGGAGGTTTACCCGCCCAAGTTTTCCGAAGGAAAATTTAGGTGGGTTTACTTTCTTATTTTTTAGGTATTTGTCCATATGATTCCTTATTAAACTTGTTTTCCCAAGACTTGTTGGTAGTATCAGATACCTCCAAACAGTTTCTTGGGAAATCTAACGTGTCTTTTAAAAACAAATTTGATAAAAATTGATACAGCTAGGCAAATTAAAACCTCAAATCCAATTGGACTTGAAGAAAAAATGTCCAACCAAAACCCACCAAAAATTGCTACCCACATTCCTGGGCTTGAGCTAAATTTCGGGGCAGAGGTTTCAAAAATACTTAAAATAATTACTAAAATTAAGATAAAATTTGGTACAAACCCCGCAATATTAAAGTAGACCAAAAAACTAGTTTGAAATAAAACAAAAAAGTAAGATGCAATTGCGATAATTAAAGTGTTTTTCATTAAAAGCTGGTAACAACAAATACCGTGTTTAATTCTTTGATGTTAAAAGCCGGATCCAATTCGGCTTTCTGAAATGGGGCAATATCTTCTTTTTTTATCTTTTTAACCGAACCTGCCAGAAGTCCTTTAGGAAAAACCCCTTCTAATCCTGTGGTTAAAATTAAATCCCCCTCTTTAACCTCAACTCCTTGAGGTATTAAGTCGAAAATCACCTCAAAGCCCCCCTCACCCCTTACTACGCCCTGCGTCTTTTCTTTTAATTCTATATCTTTACTATCGGCTTTATCTAAAAATTCAGAATCTATAATTTTGGCAGAAAATGAAATCTGTTTGTTTGAGATTAAAGAAACTCTTGAAAAATTCTTAAAAACTTGGTCAACTTTTCCCAGAAGAGTTTTTTGCGAAGTTATCACCGGAAGGTTTTTTGAAATTCCGTCTTCGGAACCTTTGTCAATTAAAATGGAATCCTGCGAGAAATCCTTGCCGAGCACGCTAGCTATAACCAGATCAAATTCCTTTTCCAAATCATTTTCTAGGGCCTGCCTCAGGGCTTCGTTTTCCTGCTTCAATTCTAATAATTTAAGATTTTCGGAAAGCAATCTTTGATTTTTAGTTCGGAGCTCCTCATTTTCTTTCTTTAATTTTTTTATTTCCGAAATCGTTTCAAAAAAATCAGACATACCATCTCCTGCCCGCCAAAGAACTTTTTGGATGGGAGAAGATACAAAATAAAAGAAGTTTTTAACTTCTTTTTGAAAGAAATTTAAAGAAAAAATGAGGAAAATCCCAATGATTATAGCTAAAACCTTGTTTTTCTTAAAAGAAAATTTCATTAAACCATTATAAATGAATTTCGGGTAAAACAAAAGGGCAGATTACTTACTGCCCTTTAATGGTAATGGTGCTCCGCATTTTGGACAAAAAAGATTGTAGCAGATATTGTAGTTATCTTCTATCTTATGTCCATTGGGACAAATTCTAAATATTCTGATTTTTCTTCTGATTTCCAAAGCACTTCCGCATCTGCTACAATACTTCCCTCTTTCCATAAAAGCTTCACGTCCACAACTTGGGCAAGCCCATTTCCATTTTTGGTCAAAAATAAGCCATCCAAATAGTCCAAGAATTGCTGGAATGAAAAGCAAATAAAACCAAACACTATATATTTTTCCTAAAACTATACCCAAAGACAGAAAAATTACAAAAATTAAATAGCCAAATCCTATAGGATGCCTCATTACAAAATCTTTCATTTCTATTCACCTCCTTTCCTTTTTTAGTTTTTTGCGAGCTAATTTAATATTACTCGATTTAAAAATGAATGTCAATATAAAAAGGCGCTTTGGTGGCAGCTACCTACTTTCGCAGGAAAACCTACTATCATCGGCCTCGGGTTATTTCACTTCCGTATTCGGTATGGAAACGGGTGGGACAAACCCAGTATAGCCGCCACTAAAGCGCCCTTTTTACCCTGTTAAATGCTGCTTTGCAGCAATTCCGCTGAACGCGGAATTATTTAACAGGGTGAATGGTCATTAATTGCTAGCTAAGGAAGAAATATCGCTCTATTAGTAGCACTCGGCTTAATCCTTTACAGGACTTACACCTGTGCCCTATCAAGGTCATAGTCTTTGACCGAGCTAAAAGAGTCCTAATCTTGGGGCCTGCTTCGCGCTTATATACTTTCAGCGCTTATCAGTTCCCGACTTAGCTACCCAGCGATGCTCCTGGCGGAACAGCTGGTACACCAGAGGTCAGTTCCGAGAGGTCCTCTCGTACTATCCCGGACCCCCCTCAAGACTCGGCGCCTACGGTAGATAGGGACCAACCTGTC
>PCWJ01000033.1:0-345 GCA_002787295.1 Candidatus Nealsonbacteria bacterium CG11_big_fil_rev_8_21_14_0_20_37_68 | reverse complement strand
GACCAACCTGTCTCACGCATTAATCATCTATTACTAAATGTATGGACTATACCATCACCCGGATATAATCCGGGGACCGACGTATAATAAAGGTGCTCCTCTATTATCTTGATTTAATCAAGAAAGTCTCTACGGGGTTACTATACGATTTTTTCGTTTTTTAGAATAATTAAGGTTTCTAAAACGGTCAATTAATTTCATCAATTCGGTAAAATCTTTTTTATTTTTTACCTTTTTTTTGGCTTCTAAAATTTTAATCATTAAAGAAGCTTGTTCTTTTTTAAGGATAATGTAAGGAAAAATCATCGCAAGGAATTTTTTAATATTATCTGTTTTCCCGATAAT
>PCWJ01000046.1:3679-9077 GCA_002787295.1 Candidatus Nealsonbacteria bacterium CG11_big_fil_rev_8_21_14_0_20_37_68 | reverse complement strand
AAAAGCCAACCAGTGAAAGGATATAAAATACCAGCCGCCATCGGAATGCCGACAATATTATAAAAGAAGGCCCAAAAAAGATTTTGCTTAATTTTATTCAAAGTGTATTTACTTAAATCAATTGCTATTATTACATCTCTTAAATCATCTTTAATTAAAACTATCTCCCCAGTTTCCATTGCCACATCAGTGCCTGAACCAAGGGCAATGCCTAAATCGGCTTGGGCCAAGGCTGGTGCGTCATTAATGCCGTCGCCCACCATCGCCACAATATTTCCTTCACTCTGTAATTTTTTAATCTCGGCTGATTTTTCTTGCGGCAATACCTCGGCTAAAACTCTGTCTATGCCGACTTGCTGGGCAATAGCCTGTCCAACTCTTTTATTGTCCCCAGTAATTATCGCAACCTTTTTCCCCATTTTATGAAGCATCTTAACCGTCTCTTTTGAGTAATCCTTGAGCGTATCAGCCACTGCAATGATACCAATAATATCTTTTTCTACAGCCAGAATCATTGCTGTTTTGCCTTGATCTTCTAAAACAATCATTTTTTCTTCTATTATATTTGGATTAATTTGATTGTTAGTCATTAGTTTTCTTGTTCCGAAAAGTATTTTTTTATTTTCCAAATCAGCTGTAACGCCGTAGCCGGGTATGGCTTGAAAATTTTTTACTTCTGAAAAATTAGCCTTTCCTTCCTTCGCTTTATTGACAATCGCTTGAGCTAAGGGATGTTCTGAGTTTTTTTCTACCGAGGCAGCCAATTGTAATATTGTTTTTTCGTCAACCTCGTTTTCAACCTTTACTACGTCCGTAACGCTCGGTTCACCTTTCGTCAGTGTGCCGGTTTTATCAAAAATTACTATATTAACATCTCGAGCAATTTCTAAAGCTTTTCCGCTTTTAATTAAAATGCCATTTTGAGCAGCTAATCCTGTTCCCATCATAACAGCGGTAGGCGTGGCTAGTCCTAAAGCACAGGGACAAGCAATAATTAAAACAGCCACAAAAACCGTTAAGGCAAAAGCCCATGATTGCCCGACTAACAGCCATATAATAAGAGTCGAAATTGCGATGATAATAACCCCGGGAACGAAATAAAAAGAAACCTTGTCAGCTAACAGTTGGATTGGAGCCTTAGAACCCATAGCTTCCTCAACAATCTTAATAATCTGAGCTAACATTGTGTCTTTCCCAACTCGCGTGGCCTTGAATTTTAAAACGCCGGTTTTATTAATAGTGGCACCAATTACTTCATCCCCTTTCTTTTTTTCGACAGGCATACTTTCGCCAGTGATTGCTTTTTCATCAACACCCGAATAACCATCAATAACAATTCCGTCTACTGGGATTTTCTCACCGGGCTTGACCAAAATAATATCCCCGACTTTTACTTCGGAAATAAGAATTTTTGTTTCTTCATTGTTTTTTATAATCGTCGCTTCTTTGGGCTGAAGCCCGATTAATTTTTTAATAGCTTCACTTGTTTTTCCTTTGGTTATCGCCTCAAGGTATTTGCCTAAAGAAATAAAAACTAAAATTAAAGCCGCGCTTTCAAAATAAAGATGAGCTTCTATTTCTTTATCGGCAAACATTAAAACCGAAATAATAACGCTATAAAAATAAGCAACGGCTGTGCCAATAAAAATTAAAGAGTCCATATTGGGCGAAAACCGTAGCAATTTTTTAAAGCCCATTTTCCAAATACCAAAGGCAGAAAGAATAACTGCTGTTGCCAAAACAAATTGAATAGGAATTCCATATTTGTCAAAGAACATCGGCATCGGCAGCCCTAACATCTCTCCCATAACCATATAAATAATCGGCAAACTAAAAACTAAAGCCAGTATAAAACGCTTTTTCAGTTGTTTTATTTCTCCCTCTTTCTCGATTTTGTGGTGATCTTCCATTCTCATTTCCATCTCTAAAGTTTCCTCTGCGGCTTTGTAGCCCAGTTTTTCAATAATCTTTTGAATTCTGGCGATGCTTATTTCAACAGGGTCAAATTCTAAGTAGGCTTTTCCAGCAGCAAAGTTAACATTAATTGAAAAAATGCCCTTTTCTTTTTTGATGGCGTGTTCGATATTTGCAGCGCAAGAAGCGCAATCCATGCCAGAGATTTTTAAGATTGTTTTAACCATAAAAATCCTTAATATTTTTAAAAATTTAATTTCTTTATCTTCTGCCGCACCCGCAGCCACAACTCGCTCCGGCTCCACATCCGCTTGCTCCCGAAGGCACTAAAGAATTATTATCACCATTTAAAAAAATCTCTGAAGGTTTTTGCGAACCGCTCTCGTCAACAACCTCTATCACTCCCGAAACCATACCCATCCAACAACTAAATTTGTATTTTCCCGGTTTTTCGGGAGTAAATTCTTTAATACTTGTTTGGCCGGGCGTCAAATTAATCGGGCCATCAAATAAACTGCGGGAGATAACGGCATTGGTGCAACCCGAAGTACCGACATCGGTAATCTCCCATCTTACAGGAATCCCCGCCTTTACCTTAAAATAATCTGGGTTATATCCAGAACTTGAAGCCTTCATTTTTAAAATTTGTTTTCCATTAACAATTGGAACAAATCCCTCTTCTTTTACATTAGGGGATTGGATAATTTTATTTCCTACATCATTAAAACTGGAAAGGCCTAAAACATTGAATTGAGAATTAATGTTATATAAGGCAAAAAACAGAAGGAGAAAACCAGCGACTTTTAGAAATCTAAAAGACAGGTGAGGTCTTTTAGAAAAACTCACGCTGGAAATCCCGATTGCTAAAAGCATGGGCAAAGTGCCCAAAGCAAAGAATAACATAATGAAGCCGCCCTGAATGGGACTACCGGATATTAGAGCCAATCCTTGGGCAGTTATCGTAAATCCGCAGGGTAAAAAGAAAGTAAATGCTCCCATTAGAAAGGGCGTATAACGACCCTTAAAATTCGACTCGTCAGCAATATGTCTCGTAATAAATTTTGGCATTGTAAACTGAAATCTCCGAAAAGCCTTCAGTCCTAACATTTGTAGCGCCAAAAATATCATCATTACAGAAACGGCGATAACCAAAATTGAGGTGAATTTTAAGGAAAATTGTAATTTGCTACCAATAGCGCCCAATACGGCTCCTAAAATTACGTAGGAAACAAGACGGCCGGCGTTAAACATAAAGTGCGGTTGAAGTTTTGTAATAGTAGATTCGTTATCAGGATATAACTCTAACCATTGCTTTGACATAGAAAGAACTAATCCTCCTACCAATGCCGCGCAGGTTGAAATGCCGGCTAAAAGCCCGAAAACAAAAAATGTTATCAGAGAAGATGAAGAATTGACATTTATTAATCCTGATAGACCTAATTTGATTAGACCTATGAAAAGAAGGATAATTAACAGCCCCATTCCAAAAGTTATCAAAAATTCCTTTCCATTAAAACCATCTGAAACTTCAATCTTTCTATTAGAAAAAACATAATTTTCTTTTTTAAAAATTTTATTCAATGTTTCAGTGCTCGGTAGTTCTCCCTCATGCTCAATTAAAACCTCTCCCTTACTCGCCTTGGCCTCAACCGATTTTATTCCTTCCAATTCCAATAATTTTTTTTCTATCAAAATCTCGCAGGAAGCACAATGCATGCCCTGAACAAAATAGGTATGTTCTTTTATTTTAAGATTATTGTTTTCTGGCATTTTTATTTGCTAAATAATTTGGTGACTTTTAAAATTTCCTGGATCATTTCCTGCTTTCTTTTCTCATTTCTTGATGTCATTGCTCTCTTAAAACAACTATTTAAATGACCTTCCATTAACATCTGATGGGCGGATTTCAAGAGTCCAATAACTGCTAAATTTTGCTGCATTATATCAATGCAGTATTCGTCATTCTCTATCATCTTGATAATTTTGGCGATTAAACTCTGGGCTTTTTTAAAGTTTATAAGAGTTTTTTGTTTTTGTGTAGACATAGATTTAAAGATTTAAAATTATTAATTTAGTTATTCACACCCTGACCACAGGTGTAGGTGATTGTTTTCAGTTTAACAAAAGCCAAATTTAAAGTCAACAGTAATTTAATTTTCTTCACGTTTGTGTTAAGCCAGAAAAAAATGTTTTTAAAATTCTAACTTGTTTTTTAATCTTCCTCTCCCTGCGGACAAAAGAAATCAACCATCAGCCAACTTCGCTTGGCGAGTATTACGAGCTTATGGTACTATTAAAAATATGACAAAAGAAGTAGCTGGTGAGCCTTCGGTAAGAAAAGTCTCAATTGGCATTGTTACCGAAGATATTAGTAGTTTGCCTACGGAGATTTTAGAAAAATATCAAATTGTGATTGCCAAAACAAAATTTGATTGGCCAGAGATGGAAAAATTGCCAGGGGATAATCTTTATCAGAAAATAAGAAATGCTGAGAAATTTGGAGTAAAAACCTTTCCCAAAACTTCTCAGGCAATGCCAAAAGATTATCTAGATGCTTACGAGAAACAACTTCAAATATTTGATAAGGTTTTATGTATTACTGTTTCTTCAAAACTCTCTGGCTGCTACAATTCCACAATTCAAGCCAGAGAAATGTTAAAAGAAAAGGAAAGAATTTTTATTTTAGATTCTTTAAATTTACCAACCCTTTTAATTTTAAAGGCAATTGAGCTAATCCAAGAACAGAGGGAAGTTGAAGAAATTATTACTGAACTTAAAAATCTCATTCCAAAAATCCATACCTATCTAATCTTTGAGGACCCAAAATGGATAGAAGCTCTCGGTAGAATAACAAAATCTCAGGCAAATTGGGTCAGGAGAATGGAAAAAATAAACCTCAGGCCATTAATGGGAATGAAAGATGGCTTAATCGCTAAAGATGGGGTAGTTTTTGCCAGAGATATGGCTGAGGCTTTGTTCAAGAAAATTCTCAAAGAGAGCAAGAAAGAAAATAAAAAACTTCGAGTAACAATTAATCATGCCGACAACTTAGAACAGGCAGAAAAGTTAAAAAAGATGTTAGAGGAGAAGTTAGAAGTTGAAATTCCCTTTATTACTCTGGCACCACCGATAATAGCTGCTGGCGCCGGGCCCGGAACATTAATTGTCGGTTGGATGCCGATTAAATAAATATAGCAGAAATTTTCTCAATTATTTTGAGTTATTTTATCCTCTTTTTTATATTATTGCCAAGAAGGCATTTTTTTGTTAGGAAATTCTAGCTTAAAAACTTGGCGTTCTAGAACGCCAAGTGAACGCCAACTTTTAATAAAACTCGTCATTCCGGAATGACGAGTAAATGACGACTTTAAAAAAAGTTTGCATTACAGAATGCAAGGTGGACGCAAACTTTTTATAATGAATTTTAAGAGAATTTTTAACCCGTTTTACCTTCAAAACCCCCGTTTTTGAATACAAAACAAGG
>PCWJ01000046.1:0-3669 GCA_002787295.1 Candidatus Nealsonbacteria bacterium CG11_big_fil_rev_8_21_14_0_20_37_68 | reverse complement strand
GTTTTTGAGGTCTCTTTTCTTGGATTTATGGATTAAATTTGGTAAGATTAAGGAGAAAGTTTGAAAGCGTTTAATTCGAGCACTCATATTATTTAATACGAACTCCGACTCTTGAGGGGGGAGAAAGCTTGCTTTCTCCCTTTCTAAAAATTGCGCCCTGCCTTGCTTTTGCAAGGCAGGGCAAATTTTTTAGGAGCGAACAAAGAAAGTTCGCTCCCCCCTCAACAAAGAGAGTTCGTATTTGATACTACGAGTGGGCGAGATAGGATTTGAACCTATGACCCCTGCAATGTGAATGCAGTGCTCTAACCACTGAGCCACTCGCCCAAGGGCTAAATTTGTAAGAAGTTTCTAAAAATATTATAATAAAATAAAGAAAACTATGCAAGTATTTGACCTTCATTTTAATCCAAAAACCAAAGAAGATACCGTTTTCGATAGTTTTTGTTACGAACCAGAAAATCTCTCAGAAAAAAAACTGGGAAATTTGTATATGGTAGGCCAGCTTTCTAACGCCCTTCCTCACGACGCTGAGTTTTTACAAAAGCTAGCTCAAGTGATAAAAACAGAGTATTACTCTAATCCCCAAAGATCAACCGAATTAGCCTTAAGAGAATCTCTGAGAAAAGCAAACAACTTTTTGGCTAAAATTGCCAAGGAGGGAAAAGTTAGGTGGTTGGGAAACTTAAATTTTATAATTTTATCAATTAAAGAAGCTAATTTTGCTCCCCTTGCTTTTCATTTAAAAATCTCTCCTTTTTTGCTAAACTTTGCCCAAACCGGGGAGATGAAAATCTTATTATTAAGAGAAAGAGAAATTTTAGATATTAGTCAAAACTTAGATCTTCAAGGAACCGAAACCTATCCTCTAAAAATCTTCGAAAATACTGTTTACGGAAAATTGACATCGGGTGACAGAATAGTAATTTTAACCAAAAATATTTTTGAGTATTTTAAAAACAAAGATTTGATTAGGGGGATTTCGCGAATAACCGATGAAAAGGTTCTAAACGAAATTTTAAAACCGCTAAAAAAAGAACTGTCAGAAATTTCAGGAGTCCTTTTTTTCGTCGGATTAACCAAAAAATCGTCTTTAAAATTAACCTCCCCGTTTTTTAAACTCAAAGCTTTTCCGTTGCCGTCAAAAATTGCATTTAACATCAAATGGTCTCTTTTGCGACTTCCTATTGGTCCTTCGTTAAAAAAGAAAGTTGGCCTGGTTTTATTATTAATCTCAATTTTGATAATTACTTTTTTCCTCTTTAAAGAAGAAAGAGAAAAAGAATTAAGACTAACTGCTCAAATTTTGGCCGAGGTAAGGATTCAAAAAGACAAAGCCGAAAATCTTCTAATTTTTAACGATGAAGCCGAAGCCAATTTACTGCTTCAATCTGCCTGGTCTAAAATCTCACCCTTAGCTAATAAAAACTACCGCCCCCTGCAACTGGAGACAAAAACCCTGAAAGAATCAATTGAAAAAGACTTAACTTCTTTGAATCAGTTAGAAAAAATCTCCAATCCCGAGCTAATTTCTGAAATTCCCTCTTCAGAAATAAACCTTATTCCCCAAGAAATGCTGATTTTTAATAAATCCCTTTATCTTTTCAATCCTTTTTCTGCCAATATTTATAAATTAGTCTTTGACTCAAAAGAAGGAAGTGTTTTGAGTGGGGGACAAAATCTTAAATTGGGAACCAATTTTTTAGATTCAATTTTGTTTTTCTCAAAACCAAATATTCTCATCCAATATTTCCCTCAAAAACTCACAAATCAATTCAAAGAACTCACCTTAGAATTGCCCAGTTTATTCGATGAAAAGAGTGAAGCTAAACCTAAAATCCCGCCAAAAACCTTAGATTGGGAAGAAATCAGTTTTGCAGCTTTGGTTAATTATGGTTCCAACCTCTACTTTTTAGATTCAAAATCCGGAGAGATTATAAAATACTCTCTGCCGCCGGATCTAAACAAAAATGCCGACCAAAATAAAGTTTTGGTCGGAGAGGTCTGGCTTAATAATCTTACGGGCGGAAAAAAGCCCCAGGGAGCAAAATCAATGGCTATTGATGGAAATATTTGGATTTTAAATAGTAAAAATGAGATTGATAAATACTATAAAGGAAAATACACAGAAACCCTGTCTTTTAATTTTTTTCCCTTTTTGGAAAATCCTACTAAAATCTGGACCTCATTTTCTAACCCCTATTTATATATTTTGGAACCCAAAGAAAATCGAATAGTAATTTTGACCAAATACGGCAAAGTCGTTAGGCAGTACCAAAGCGAGAAATTTGATAACTTATTAGATTTTGCAGTTTCCGAAGACTACAACCCACCCACCACCCTCCCCGACGAAGTCGGGGCCCCTGGTAAAACAATATATCTGCTAAATAGTCTAAGGGTTTATCGAATTAGCTTTGAGTAAGCGATTTATTTCAGCTCTACTTTTGCGCCGGCTGCCTCAAATTTCTTTTTAATTTCCTCTGCCTCTTCCTTTTTCACTTTTTCTTTTACTATCTGAGGACCGGAAGCCACGGCATCAACAAGATCCTTCGATTCTTTCAACCCTTTCTCGGTTATATCCCGCACTACCTTTATTACCTCAATTTTTTTATCTCCCACTTCTTTTAGTTCTATTGTAAATTCGCTTTTTTCTTCGACAGGAGCAGCTCCCCCTGCTGCCGGAGCTACGGGGACAGCAATAACGGGAGCAACAGCAGAGACCCCAAACTTTTTTTCTAAAATCTTCACCAATTCCGCTAAATCCAAAACTGACATTTTCTCAATCTCTTCAACTATTTTTTTAAATTTTTCTGGAACCTTAATTGGCTCCTCTTTTTTTTCTTTTTCTTCGACCATAATAAATCGATACCAAAATACGAATTGATACTAATTATACGAATTTATTTTTTATTAGTATTATTAGTATGCATTAGTATATTAGCATCGCGTATTTATTTTTTGATTGCACCTAAAACGTAAACAAAATTTCTCAAATTTCCTTGCAAAACATTTATAAAACCCGAAATTGGTGCTTTTATGCTTCCTACTAATTTTGCTAAAAGTTCCTGTTTTGAGGGAAGCTCAGCTAAAGCTATTGCTTTATCTTCCCCAATAAATTCTTTTTCAACTAACCCCCCTAAAATTTTCAGGTTCCCGGTCTCTTTTGAAAATTTGTTTAAAATCTTAAATGGCGAAATTTGGTTTCCAAACCCAAAACCCACGCCAATCTCTCCTTCCGGTTCTTGCGGCAGTTCCACTCCCCTATCCTTAAGAGCAATTTTCAATAGAGTTTTTTTTGCTACCTTAAATTCACAATTATCCTTCTTCATTTCTTCTCTCAATCGCGAAATATCTTTTACTTTTGTTCCGGTAAAGTCCACAAAAACCATCGCTTTTTGTTTGTCGATTTTTTCTTTTAGCTCATCAATAATTTTTTTCTTTTGTTCACGAGTTAATGCCATAAAAAAACTGCGTTTACCGCAGACAAATTAGCTCCCGCAAGCTTTTCTTAGCGGGCATTGCCTCAATAGGACTTACTAAATTGCCTATTATCTGCGGCATAATTCTGAACGAAGTGAAGAATCAAGGTTCTGGCGAAGCCAGGTTCTTAATTCAAGATTATATGTTTATACCTTAGCGAATCAAGGTTCTGCCGAAGGCAGGTTCTTA
>PCWJ01000059.1 GCA_002787295.1 Candidatus Nealsonbacteria bacterium CG11_big_fil_rev_8_21_14_0_20_37_68 | reverse complement strand
ATTCGCTAATGAATAATCATATAATCTTGAATTAAAATGCGAAAGTTAATTTTTACCTTCAGTTTAATAATGTTTTTAGTGGTAGGTTTTGAAGTTCGGGCGGCGACGGTGGGGGGGAGCCAAAATTTTTATATTCAGCCAGATTATGATTTGAAAAAAAGAAGTGAAATTACCGCCACCCTGGTTAAGTTTACTCCCGAACTTTATTTTTATGTTGACCAGGATTTTTGGTACACTTTGGCTTATCATCAGCAAAATGAACTCAGAAATGCTTTAGATGGTTTGGCAAAAGAGTTTAAAGAGAAAATTTATCCCACCCTTACCAATGCCTTCGGGGCAGAATGGAAACCGGGCATTGATAAGGACGAAAAAATTACCGTTTTATTTCATCCAATGCTGAAAGATATCAGCGGATATTTTAATTCAGGCGACGAATATCCCAAAATTCAGGTTTCAAATTCTAACCAGAGAGAAATGGTTTATTTAAATTCTCAATATATTGAGGACGAAAAAATTAAACCATTTTTAGCCCATGAGTTTATGCATTTAATTGGGTTTAACCAGAAGGAAAAAGAATATAATGTGTCGGAGGAGGTTTGGTTAAACGAAGCCAGGTCAGAATACGTTTCTACCCTGCTTGGCTACAGCAATCTTGAAATTGGTAATCCATTTAGAAAGAGATTGGAGGTTTTTATTGAAAACCCAAATGATTCTCTCTGCGAATGGCAGAACAAAGAAGCAGATTACGGGGCGATTAGTCTTTTTACCCACTATTTGGTTGACCATTACGGGATTGAAATTTTGGTTGATTCTTTGCATTCAGAGAAAATCGGGATAGAGAGTTTAAATTATGCCTTAAAAAAGAACGGTTTTAAAGAAGACTTTTCGCAAATTTTTACCGATTGGACCGTTGCCGTTTTGGTTGGCGATTGCAGTTTTTCTGAAAAATATTGTTACAAAAATGAAAATTTAAAGAATTTTAGAGTTTCCCCTTCGTTAAACTTCTTACCGCTTAACGGAAAAAGCAGTCTGGTTGTTACTAACACTACTAAAAACTGGTCGGGCAACTGGTTTAATTTTGTGGGAGGGAGAGGAGATTTAGAAGTAAGATTTGTTGGCAGTCCGGAGAATATTTACAGGGTTCCCTATTTAACTAAAGATTTTTCCGGAAATTGGAAAATAAATTTCTTTGAGTTAAATTCCAATCAGGGGGGAGAAATTTCAATTCCCGAATTCGGAAC
>PCWJ01000035.1:24876-30550 GCA_002787295.1 Candidatus Nealsonbacteria bacterium CG11_big_fil_rev_8_21_14_0_20_37_68 | reverse complement strand
TCTCGCCAGGGCAAATTAACCGGGTCTTTTTCGGCAAAAATTTTTACTTTTTTCCCTTCTCTGGTTCCATCTACCAACAAAGAATCTTCAGAAAACTTTATTGATTTTTTATAAATTCCATAAATTGAATCATATTTTAAAAGGTGGGATAGCACTTTTGGCTCTGTTAGGTCATTAATAGCCACCACTTCCAATTGCGGGTGGTTATCCAAAATTCTTCGAAAAACAGGTCTGCCGATCCGGCCAAAACCATTAATGGCAATTTTAATCATATTATTCTTTAATATTTAATAACTTACAAATCTTCCCTTTATCAAATCCTACCACAATCTGGCCGTCAATTTCAACTACTGGCACTTCCATTTTCCCCGTTTTTTTTATCAGTTCTTCTCTGGCTTTTTCGTCTTTAGAAACATCGATTTCTTCAAATTCTATATTGTACTGTTTTAGAAACTCTTTCAAAGTAACGCAATAAGGACACGCTGGAGTTAAAAAAATTTTTACCATAATTTTACTTTACAGCAATAAACTTTATGACAATTTAATCGCCAAATTAAGAGCCCCCTTGGCCGGACTAACTTTATAAACAAAGTAGGCATGAGGGATTATTTTTTTTATCTCGGAAACTAAAAAATTAATAAGTTTGGGAGTCTTAAAACTGGCCAATGGAATGATAATTTAAAGCCTTACCAACTCTTTTACTAATTATCTTCCCTTTGATTTGCGAAATCAAAGCAGAACTTTTTGTTGCTCCCCCATCCACTCCAATTATGTATTGTCTATTCATATAATTAGACTGTCGAATAATTCAGCGTTGTTCGGCGTAGCTATCGGCGTTGTTCAGCGTTAGCATGGTTTTATCGCTGAACCACGCTGAACTATACACTGAAATTACGCTAAAAAATAATTGTTCAACATTCTCGTAATTTAATGATATCAAATTTTTTTAGAACAAAAAAGGTGGGAATATCCCCACCTTTTTTGTTTCTGCATAAGTTATTTTTCCCTACTACTCACAACCACCACTGTCGGAAGCGCCCGTTCCCTCGCCAAAACCCGCTAAAGGGGTTTCTTCGGAAAGAATTTGGGAACACTCCTCGGGCGGGGAATTAAAAGCATTGCAGACGGCCTCCTTAATTTTTTCTGAAGATCTGCTTATCTCGACGACCGTATCGTTGATAACAAAAGTTGGCGACCCCCTTACTCCATATTTTTCATTAAGGTCAGCCTGGACATCGAATTTCGGGAAATTACCATTTAACCAGGTGTTTTTATCGTTGTATTTTTCGGTAATTTGATACTGCTTATCGGTTGCCGAAACACAGGAAGTAAGCTTATCTTTGTCTATCTTTGCCTGAGTTAAACATTCTTCTGATTTTCCCTTTTTTACAAAACAGCTCAAATAGTCAAAGTATTTAGCTTTTTCCTCTTTTTGAATACAGTATTGCCTTAAATTCTCATCAATCTCCTTTTTCTCGTGCATTATATAATCCACAAAATAAACCCCCATTTTTGCTTTATCTTTTAATAGATTATAAACCGGTAAAAACCCTTTTTGGGCCTGCAAACCATAGGGACAATAACTCATTACAAACAATTTAACATCAGGAGTATCTGTCTTTGGGACTTCCAGGGGTTTATTTTCTTTTTTTGCAATAGGTTCTTTTTCCAAATCAACACCTGCTTGAGGAAATAGAAGTTTTCCATCTTTGGTTACATAAGAATCAAACTCATTTTCTCCAATTTTGACTTTAAATTTATATAATCCGCTCTCGTCAAAAACCTCCCCCAAGGAGGCAGTTTGGTTTTCGCCAGCCATATTATTTTGGTTTATAAAATCTATAGCTTTTTGAGCAATCTCCTGGGAATTCAAGATGCCTGCAAGTTTTTCTTGAGGAACACAACCCTGATTAGTGTAAACCAAAACTCCACCAATAATTGCTGCAGCAATAACAATAGAAATCGGCAATAAGTTTTTATTTAGCATAGAATTTTCGACATTAAGTTTAATTGGCTAAATTTACCCAGTTTTCCTTTTTTACAGGTTCTTTCTGAAAATTGTTTTACCCCGTTAAATAATTCCGCAGAAGGCGGAATTCCCGCTTTGTGGGATTTAACGGGGTGAACCTGCCTTCGACCTTTTCTACTACCAAATGTGGGGAAATTTTTAATTAAAACCGGAACTGGGTCTTTGCAGTGTTTTTTTAAAATACACGAAGTCGAATGGTCAGCCGTAATCACAACCCGAACACCTTTTAATGATAACACCGGTTTTATACTTCTGTCAATCCTTTCGATAAATTCTTTTTTTCCTAAAAAATTACCATCTTCGGCTAAATTATCGGCGGCCTTAATGTGCAAGAATATAAAATCGTACTTTTTTAAATTTTTTTTCGCAGCGATAAATTTTCCCTTAAGATTAGTTGTGGGAAAACCGGTAGCTCCTTTCACTAAAATTTCATCCATTCCTAAAATTTTTCCGATTCCCTTATACAGCCCACCGCCGGCAATGCAGCCAGCTCGAAGGTTATATCTTTCTTTAAAAGATGGGGTTTTTCTCATTTTCCCTGCTCCCCTTACTAAAAGATAATTGGCTGGAAGTAATCCTACTTTTTCTCTTTTTTTATTTAAAGGATGATTTTTTAAAACAAGATAAGCTTTCTTTAAAAATTCATTTAAAACCATAGCGGTAAATTTTGCCTCTTTAGATCTATCCAAAGGTTTAATTTGCAGGGGTCGGACCTCTGCAAATTTTGGGTCGTTGTCTGAAATTTTTTCTGACGGTCTAACGTCGGGTTTTAGACCTCGTAATACCAATACGGCTCTATGGCCGTAAGATTTTCTTAAAATAAATTTTACGAGGGGCCCGCTTGCGGGATGGTGGTCGGGACGCGAGGCGCTTTCGCGAAGCGAAACGCCCCGTCCTCGGGAGGGTCGGAGTCCCTCAATTTCAATTCCATTTATGGCTTTAATTAAGGGTTGAGTTTTTTCAATTCTTCCCGCTCTTCTATTAATAATATTTAAATTTTCATTTATCGTAGCGAAATTTGCCCGCAAAGCAATATCTCCTTCTTTTAATTTAATTCCTATACCAGCTGCCTCATAAGGTCCCCGACCTAAATAATAAATTTTTGGGTCATAGCCAAGGAGGGCTAAATGAGTGGTATCGGAGGCAGGATATTCTTGCCAAGAAAATTGAAAGGGCCGAATTTCACCGCAAATTCCATTTTTTGCCAGCCAATCCAGATTCGGAGTTTTGGCTGCCTCCAAAGGCGTTTTATTGCCGAGCTCCGGAATTGGTCGATCACCAAGGCCATCGATAACGATTAAGAGAATCTTCATAACCTTACGAATTAGTAAATAAGCGAGCGATAATCCAAAAATTAGCTTCCAGAGTGCAATTCTTCTTCAATCCTCAACAATCTATTATACTTTGCCACCCTTTCCCCCCTTGCCGGCGCCCCGGCTTTTATAAAGTCGGCTCCAATCCCTACTGCCAAATCAGAAATAAAATCATCGCAAGTGTCTCCGGACCTATGAGAAACCATTATCTTCCAGCCAAAACCCTTGGCAAGTTTTGCTGCCTCAATTGCCTCAGTAATTGTCCCAATTTGATTTGGCTTCAAAATTATGGCATTACAAGCTTTTTTCTCCTCCGCCAACTTAATTCTCTTTGGATTTGTCACCGTCAAATCATCTCCAATAATTAATAAATTTTCAATTTTCAATTTGCAATTTGCAATTTTCCAAGCTTCCCAATCCTGCTCGGCAAATGGATCTTCTAACCCTAAAATCGGATATTTTTCAATTAGTCCTTTATAATATCTAAGTAAACCTTCTCGGGTAAAAATTCCTATTTTCATTTTGTATTTCCCATTTAGATAAAATTGGGAAGCAGCCACATCTAAAATAATTTTGAGATCTTTATTATACCCAAGATTTTCTGCAGCTTTTAAAATTAAATCTAAAGCTTCTTCTGGTACTCTCACCGGCGGGGCAAACCCTCCCTCGTCTCCAACATTAATTGCTAAATCAATATATTTTTCCTTAATAATATTCTTTAGCTCGTGGTAAATCTCGGAAGCTATTTGCAGAGCTTCTCTAAAACTTTTAAGCTGGGACACAATCATAAATTCCTGAATATCCAATTCATTTCCGGCATGAGCTCCACCGTTAACAATATTAAAACAAGGTATTGGCAATTTAATACTACGAGAAACGTTCTCGTAGAGTTGGGCGATGTGCCGATATAAAGGAATGTTTTTTGCGGCTGCCCCGGCTCGGCAACAAGCCTGAGAAACTCCAACCATTGCATTTGCTCCAAATTTAGATTTATTCTTTGTTCCGTCCATCTCAATCATCAAGTCATCTATTTCTTTTTGATTAATCGCATCTTTTCCTTTAAGTTTCGGTTGAATAATTTTGTTAATGTTTCTTACGGCAATTTGCACTCCTTTTCCGTGGTATCTCTGACCTGCGTCTCTCAATTCCACCGCTTCGTATTTCCCTTTAGAGGCGCCAGAAGGAACCTGAGATCTAAACAATCCTTGGCCAGTCACCAAATCAACTTCAACCGTTGGGTTCCCCCTCGAGTCTAAAATCTCTCTTGCTTTAATAGATTTAATTTTTGAGTTTTTCATTTTAATTTTTGTAAGTATTCGTAAGCGGCTAAAGCCGCTTTTGCTCCTTCGCCACAGGCAGTTACAATTTGTTTATAGCTGCCAACATTACAATCTCCAGCTGCAAAAAGACCGGGGGTTTTCGTTTGAAAGGTTTCAAAATCAACTTTTATTTCATCCCTTTCATTAAAATCAACTAGTCCTTTTACAAATGATGTTGCGGGCTGGGAACCAATTTCAACAAAAACACCTTCTACTTTTAAGGTTTTTTCTTTTTTAGTTTTCTTATCTTGATAAACTATTGAGTTTAAAAACTGATTGCCCTTAATTTCTTTTAAGAAAACTGAAGTAATAATTTTTGCTTTTTTTGTCTTTTTAACCCTCTCCTGATTAATCTCATCTGCTCCAACTTTTGGGCCATATTCTAAAATATAAATTTTCTTTACCCAATTACTTAAAGCAATAGTTGCTTCAAAACCAGCATTTCCACCACCAATTACCACCACCGTCTTTCCTTCAAATAAGGGGCCGTCGCATTGAACACAGTAACTTAAACCTTTCCCTATAAATTCTTTTTCTCCGGAGACCTCAAGGGGACGGGGATCGGCTCCGGAAGCAATAATCACCGCTTTGGTCTTAATCCGGCTTTTGCTCGCTGTATTTACTAAAAAAAATTGGCCAACTTTTTGAATTTTGACCACCGAATCATTTTTAATTCCGACCTTGAATTCCTTCAAATGATTCTCAAATTTTTGAATAAGGTCCAATCCGGAAATTTTTGTAAATCCCGGATAGTTTTCAATATTCACTGCTTTTCTGGCCACTTGTCCACCGAATCCTTTGGTAATCAACAAAGTATTTAAACTTTGGCGGGCGGCGTAAATTCCGGCAGTAATCCCCGCCGGTCCCCCACCAATTATGATTAAATCATAGATTTTCTCCATATCCTTTTTTTAATTCAAGATTATATATCTATGCATTAGCGAATCAAGCCCCGAACCAGAGTCGCCTTCGGCGACACGGTTCGGGATTAGTCCCGCACCGTGCCCCGAAGT
>PCWJ01000035.1:22851-24867 GCA_002787295.1 Candidatus Nealsonbacteria bacterium CG11_big_fil_rev_8_21_14_0_20_37_68 | reverse complement strand
AGGCAGGTTCTTAATTCAAGACTATATGATTATACCTTAGCGAATCAAGAGCCTGCGAGCGAAGCGAGCAGGCTCTTATTTTTTCCTCAGAAAGGAGGGGAAATCCCATTTTTTTTCCGCTGCCAATATCTCTTTTTCTGCTTTTTCTGTATCTTTCCTAAGGGCCAAAGCATTTTTTCTTATAGGTTTACCTCGCGGTAAAGAATTCTCGCCAGGGGGTTTAGGGTTCGAAGATGATTTACCTGCCCAAGTTTTGTTTTGTAAAACTTGGGTAGGTTTACCTGCTCCTTTCTGGTTTTTCTTTAAAGAAGACAAAGATTGAAGAACCGTAGTTTTTTCTTTAATCTCTTCTTTTTTAGGGCGGGTCACCTCCGGAGCCGGAGAAGTCTCGGCCGAAAGCTCCCTGCTTTCTTTTTCTGATTTTCTGAAATAAATCTTCTTTTTGGGAGAAGTTTTTTTTCTTTCCGACTTTGCTTCTTTCTCCACACCAAGTTTCTTTTCGGGACGCGAGGCGCTTTCGCGATCAGGTCGCGAGGCGCTTTCGCGAAGCGAAACGCCCCGACCGAGCGAAACGCCCCGACCGAGCGAAACGCCCCGACCGAGCGAAACGCCCCGTCCTAAGGCTTGAGTGGGTAAGGGTCTATTCTCGCCTCTGGCGAGACGACCTGTCCCGAGCTTTGCTCGGGAATAAGGAGATTCGTTTGGCTTTCGTTTTAAATTCTCAATTTGGGCCAAAATGGGTTTAACCCTTTTCACTTTTGGTTTTTTATTTTTGAGCCGCGGCGGCAAAACATGAGACTTCTCCAAGAGCATTTCCCTCTTATTAAAATCCGGAGTTTTCCCCAAAGTCTTTTCTGCTCCGGTGGCTAATAAAGTAATCCCAATTTTATTATTCTCCGGTTTTGATAAACCCCGTGGTGACCCTGATTTTGTTAGGATGCTGCGGGGTAAAGATATCCCAAAAATAATCTTAGCTCTTTTATTAAAGTTAAAAATAAATTTACTAATCTGGCCAATTTCCTGCATCTTTAAATCCTTGTTTCCTTCGATATTAAACAAAATCCTGTTTGCTCCCTCAGGGCCATATTCATTTAAGGGATTTTGAACCACTTCCCTGGCTGCCAAAATTGCTCTGTCTTCACCTTGAAAACTGGTACGATTTAAGTAGCACCTTTTTCCCCTTCCCTCTAAAATGGTTTTAAAGTCGGCCCAATCAATATTAATTAATCCGACGTCATAAATCATTCCAATTAGCCCCTCCAAAGTGAAGGCTAATCTCTGGTTTATAACGGAAAGAGCTGCTTTTAAGGGAGTAGTCGGATTGATAATTTGAAAAATTTTTTCATTAGGAATAATGTTTACAACATTCAAATTCGGCGTCATTTTTTTTAAAGAATTCTTAGCAATTTGCCACTTCTTTTCTCCTTCAAATTTAAACGGCAGGGTGAAAATTCCCAAACTAACCTTTTTGAGGTTCTTACAAATCTCGGCTATAACCGGAGCTATTCCCGAACCGGCTCCTCCTCCCAAACAAGCTATTAAAATACAAAAATCCGACCCCTCTAAGATTTTTTTTAGTTCTTCTTTGGATTGGCTAGCAGATCTTCTACCTAATTCTGGATTCATTCCGCACCCTAAACCGGCGGTTAAAGTTTGACCTATTCTTACCGCCTTACATTCCTTAGATACTCGATTTAAGGCCTGAAGATCGGTATTTATTGCTACAAAATCTACTTTTTTAGCCCCAGACCAAATTTTAGCGTGACAGCGACCAATTTCCGAGACAATCGAATTGCCCCCTCCTCCAACACCAATTACTTTTATTTTGGTTCGAGAAACTTGGTTTTGAATCTTTGCTTTTGGGGAATTGGGTTTTTCGGTATTTTTCAGATTTATTTTTTGTTGCTGCAGCAATGATTTTTTGTGAAACCCAAGGTTCGGTTTTCTTTTCTTAAATATTTTAGAAACTTTGGTTTTTTTTATTACTCTTTTTTTAAATTTTGTTAGTTTTTTTGT
>PCWJ01000035.1:17978-22844 GCA_002787295.1 Candidatus Nealsonbacteria bacterium CG11_big_fil_rev_8_21_14_0_20_37_68 | reverse complement strand
GTGCCCCGAAGTAGAGCGAAGCTCACTTCGGGACTGTCCAGCACTGAGCTCTGCTCTAGTGCTGGGCTTCGCTCTGGTGCGGGAGTTCTGCCGAGCGAAGCGAGGCAGGTTCTTATTATCTAAAATCTATTTTAGGTATACCGGTCGGCAACGCTCGAAGCAGCATAAGATTCCGGCTTTATCTTAGGTTCAAAACCATTACCACGAATTAATCCAACCACTTCTCTTATCATATCTCGGGTTTGCCCATTTTCTCCTACGTCGGCATGAATATATCTAAATTGATAATTAAAAGTATTCGACAAACTATTGATTTTGTGATTTATCTTTTCTCTCAATATCAGTGCTAATTGGCAGGAGAGCAAAACTTCCTCTAGGACTCTTTCTTTCCAGTTATAAAATTTCTTTTGAGGGTAATTTACTTTTTTAAGAAAAAATCTTCCCCCTTCTCCTTTTCTTAAAATAACTACCGCCACCGGGAAATAGGGATTCTCCCCCGAAGAGGAATCGCACCCCACAATAATGTCATAAAACTTTTCTGGTTTTTCTGACATATAACCAGCCATCTCTTCTATCACTCCTTTTAATAGCATATTCCCTCGGCTGGGGTTATAAAAATGGCCCTGCAAAAAATTTTCCATATTCTTCCTACCATCTTACATTTTAATAATAAAAAGTCAACCCAGATAGAAGGATTCCGCCGGGCTAACTTCCTGGCAGACCTTATCGCAGAAGCTCTGTTGCGGAGGTCAAACCGGCAACATGATTCTTATTTATCTTAACTCCCCTTGACTGTTTTCAGAAGGTCAATAAAATCTCTTGCCCTGGCAGAACTTCCTCCCATTACCAATCCATTCATCCCTGCTTCATAAATATAACTGCGGGGGTTTTGGCTGGCGCTTCCACCATATAAAATTTCCATTTTTTTTGCTAAATTTTTGCCGAAAATTTTATTTAAAATTTTACGAACAAATAATGCTCCCTCCATCGCTTCGTTGACCGAGGCCGCTTTCCCACCAAATCCGCTAATTGCCCAAATTGGCTCATAAGCTAAAATTAAATTATTTATCTCCCCTTTTTTTATTCCCATTAAATCTTTTTCTAACTGATCCTGCATTTCTTGAATTTCGCCCTCATTTTTTTCTCCAACACAAAGAATTACTTTAAGACCCGCCCCAAAAGCTGCTTTTATTTTTTTATTTATCATTTCGTCTGTTTCGCCAAAATAAATCCTTCGTTCCGAATGGCCTAAAATTACATATCGACAACCTAAACTTCTCAACGTTTTAGGTGAAACTTCGCCGGTGAAAGATCCTTTCTCTTCCCAAAAACAGTCTTGTCCCCCGAGCTCTAGTCTTCTCCCCGGCTCAAAAACGGGCAAAAAAACAAAAGGCGGACAAACTACCACCCTCACATTTTTAATTCTTTTTAATGCTTTTTTTACCAACCCAAAATTCTGCTTTGCCTCATGCAAAGTTATTGGATTCATTTTCCAATTAGCTATGATTAAAGGTTTCATAAATTTTTAGTTTTTATTTTTTTGTAAATCCACCAACTAATTCCGGAAATAATCAAAATTATAATCAGCCAGTCAAATTTTTTAAAATAAATCTCGAGTTTTGACCAATTTTCTCCCGTTAAAATCCCGGCATAGGTTAAAAAAAATGACCAGGGCAAAGAACCTGCAAAGGTATAAAAGGAAAATTTCCAAAATGGCATTTTAGCTATACCAGCTGGAAAAGAAATAAAAGTTCTTATCACTGGTAATATTCTGGAAAAAAATATACTTTCTCCTCCATACTTTTTAAACCACCTTTCAGCCTGGTCTAAATCTTGACCCGAGATTAAAATATATTTTCCGTATTTTTCAATTAAGGGCCTACCCCCATAAAATCCTATAAAATAAGAAATTATAGATCCAATTAAATTTCCAATTGTTCCCACAATCACCACTAGCCATAAAGAAAATTCACCCAAATACACTAAATAGCCAGAAAACGGCATAATTATCTCTGATGGAATAGGAATACAAGCACTTTCAAGAGTCATTAAAATCACGATTCCGGGATAGCCCAAGGTTGAAATGGTATTAATAATAAAAGAACTAATTTGAGCAAATATTTCATAGATCATATCACTGTCTTCTTAAATATTCTGCCGCTTTTTCCGGTTCGATAGTCGAAATCTCAATACCGGTACAAAGTTCAAATCCAGCCCAGGTAGCGGTTTTGGGAACTATGGTCCAATGCCAGTGATAAAAATTATAATTTTTGCCGTCACAGGGAGCGGTATGTAAATAGAAATTATAAGAAGGGTTATTTAGAGCTTTGTAAAGTTTTTGCAAAGCCACCAGAAAAGCTTCGGCTAAATATTTCTTTTCTTCTTCATTGGCTCTTTCAAAGTAGGGCAAATGGTTCTTGGGAGAAATAATCATCTCAAAAGCAGTTTTTGAAACAAAAGGACAAATTACTAAAAATTCTTTATTTTCAAAAACAATCCTTTCTTTTTTCTCTTTCTCCCAATCATTCATCAAACAATAAATACACTTTTTGTGAAACTTAAAATATTTTTGGGCAGATATCACTGCTCGATTAAGGTCTGGGTCAATTACAGGAGTAGCCATAATTTGGGAATGGGGATGAAAAATAGAAGCCCCGGCTTCTGAACCGTGATTGTGAAAAATTGAGACATAATTTACAAATGGTTCATTCATTAAATCTAAATATCTTTCCTGATAAACATCAATTACTTCTTTAACCTGGGGCTGGGAAAATTGAGCCATTTGCTTTATATGATTCCTGGTTACCACCACTTCATGATACCCTACCCCTTCTTTTATTTGATAAGGCCCCTCTTTTCGTTCTCTCAGAATTCGAGAAGGAATGAGGGCAGGATATTTATTGGGTAAAACTACAACCTGCCAATCTTTTGGAATTTTGTGAGTTTTTATTTTTCTCCCTTTTGCAAAAACTAAAATTGGCTCTTCTTTTTCAGGATGACAAAATGGGCAGGTTTTTTTAGGAGCAACACAATCTTTCTTTTTTTCTTTTTTAAAAGTCTCTGGCCTTCTTGCCCTGCCAGTAGCAATTAATACCCAGTCTTTAGAAAGAGGCCCGGAACGAAGCTCCGATGGAAATTTTGGTTTTTTAACCATAAGCTCTCTTGATTAAATTTAATCTTATTTTTAAAAGCTCGGAAAACATTTCAATTATACTTTTAAATTTAACCTTGCTTTCCGGATCATTTTTCCAGTAAACCGGAATCTCTTTTATTTTATATCCCAATTTTTTGCCAATAATTAAAACTTCCGGGTCAAAAGCAAAGCCCTTAATTTTACATTTGGGGAAAATATCCTCCGTTGCTTTTTTGGTAAATCCTTTAAATCCGCATTGGGTATCCAATATCCCCCAAGTTCCACATATTATTTGGCAAAGTAATCTAAATCCCTTGCCCAAAATCATTTCTCTTATAAAGGGTTGAGGGGGATCTAAAACCGCCCCTTTCACATCTCGCGAACCAATAACTATGTCAAAATCCCTTTCAAACCAGGGCCACATTTTTTCAACCTGGTCAATGGAAGTTGAATTATCGGCATCGGTGAAAACCCGATAGCTTCCTTTAGCTTGCAGCATTCCTTTTTTCACCGCTTCCCCCTTTCCACGACAATCTTTAGCTTCGATTAGTTTTAAATCTTTAATTTCTTCCATCATCTCTTTAACAATGTCTGGTGTTCTATCGGTAGAACCGCCATTAACCACGATAATTTCGTAATCATAATTTTTTGTTCTCAAATATTTATCAATCTCAATCAGAGTCTTCGGCAGGCGCTTTGCTTCATTGTGGGCAGGAATGATAACAGAGAGATAAACTTCATTTGGCATTAAATTATTTTAACACAGATTAATTATAAAACAAAAATCAACGAGGTTGGCTCTCGCTGATTTCATTGAGTATTTCTTCCAAAGGTTAAGAATCCTGGGTCAAGACCTGACAGCCATTTTTTGTTACCGCCATCGTATGTTCAAAATGAGCCGACAGGGAGCCGTCGGCAGTAACAAAGGCTTGACCGTTCTCTATTTTTTTTATTTTCCAATCCCCCACTGTAACCATTGGTTCTAAACAAAAAACCATACCTTCTTTTATCTTGGGCCCGGTGTGACGCTTTCCGTAGTTTAAAATTTTTGGGTCTTCATGAAGTTCTCTGCCAATTCCGTGTCCGCAAAGGTCTCTAATGACAGCAAATCCCTGAGACTCAACGTATCTTTGAATAGTATTTGAAATATCGCCAAAAGTATTACCGGCTCTTACTTTTCTAATTCCTCGCTTTAAAGCTTTTTTCGTTACCCGAATCAACCTTTGAGCCTCAAAACTGATCTTTCCCACGGGTAAAGTAACTGCCATATCGGAATGAAGCCCTTTATATTTCATCCCAATATCTAAAGATAATATATCGCCAGCTTTTAAAATTCTATCCGAAGGAATGCCATGAACAATTTCCTCATTAATCGAAGTACAAAGGCAGGCTGGAAATGGTTCGGCAGGCTCATCACCAGGTTCTTGATATCCCTTAAAAGAGCATTTTCCTCCCGATTTTAAAATAAGGGTCTCGGCGACCCCATCCAATTCCCTGGTGGTAATTCCAGGTTTTGCCATCTTTTTCAACTCTTTCATAATTTTTGCCAGAATCTTACCGCCTTCAGCCATTATTTTGATTTCTTCTGGAGTTTTTATAGATATCATCTAATGGGGGGAGGCAGGTTTGCTGAGGAGAACACTACGGAGCCAAGCCCGAGATAAAATTTGTATTTCAATTAAGGCTGGTAAGGCTTGGCGAGTAATAGCCGCAGTCGGAAATAATCTTTGTAT
>PCWJ01000035.1:16728-17958 GCA_002787295.1 Candidatus Nealsonbacteria bacterium CG11_big_fil_rev_8_21_14_0_20_37_68 | reverse complement strand
CGAGGCAGGTTCTTAATTCAAGATTATATATTTATACATTAGCGAATCAAGGTTCTGCCGAGCGTAAGCGAGGCAGGTTCTTATTTTATTGCTTCTAAAACGTTTTTAAATACCTCGGCTACCGAATCTGAACCGGAAACTTCCTTTACTTTTAGTCCTCGTTTTTTGAAATACTCAATTAATGGATAAGTTCTTTCTTTATACTCTTTTAGTCTTACTTTAATGATTTCTGGCTCATCCAAACTTTCTCTTCTTAGCAACTTTGAACCATCCAATGGACATTTAGTTAGGTGAATGGTTTCCTTATTATAAATAACGGGGTGGCGCATTAATTCGCAGATTCGGCGGTGACTATTTCTAAAAATTGATGTTTTTGCGCTTAATTTAATTAAAATCACTTTGATTTTTTCTTTACCGTATAGCTCTTCTAAAAAAGGGGTGACTTCTTTTCCTTCATATAGAGTACGGGGAGAACCGGCTAAAACCAAAGATTCACCCATTTTAAATATCTCGTTTATTTTATCTTTAATTAAAAAACTAACGAAGGGAGGGGAACACAAAATTCCGGTTTCCCATAGTTTTTTTTCATCTCTCAAAAAATATTTTTTCTCTCCAACCTTAACGAAATCTCTCTCTCCAGAATTTCTGAATCTCTCTTCCAAAATTTTACTGGTTTCTAAATAATAAAGGCTTAATTTTTCAGCCAAAAGATTGGCCTGGGTTCCTTTTCCGGCCCCGGGCGGTCCAAAAAGAATTACAACCTGTTTATCTATTTTTGGTTTCATAATTCAAGATTATATATTTATACCTTAACGAATCAAGGTTCTGCCTCGCGTTAGCGAGGCAGGTTCTTATTTTGTTTTTAAAATGTCTCATATTCTCTCATTTGTAATTGGGCTTTAATTTGACGCATAGTTTCCAGAACCACCGAAACTATAATTAATAAAGATGTTCCTCCAATAAAAAATCCAAAAACGGTCACCCCGGTTATTCCTCCAATAACAGAGGGTATAACAGCAATTGCTCCTAAAAACAAAGCTCCAATTAATAAAACTCGATTTAAAATGTAATGCATAAAGCTGGCAGTTGAAGTTCCCGGCCTAATTCCCGGCACAAACCCTCCCATCTTTTGTAAATTGGTAGCAATGGCTTTGGGATCAAAAGTAACGGCAGTATAAAAATAAGTAAAAAGAACAACTAAAGCAAAATAGATAGCTCCGTAAACCCAGG
>PCWJ01000035.1:11131-16722 GCA_002787295.1 Candidatus Nealsonbacteria bacterium CG11_big_fil_rev_8_21_14_0_20_37_68 | reverse complement strand
CAACCCATCCCCCTGCTCCTCCTAAAAAATTGGCAATCATTCCCGGAAAAAGCATAATCGAAAGGGCAAAAATAATCGGAATTACTCCGGCCGGATTAACGTTTAGGGGCAAATAAGTGGAAACTCCGCCATACATTTTCGTTCCCCTTACCCTTTTGGCATAGGATACCGGGATATTTCTGCGTCCTTCATTAATTAAAACCACTCCGGCAATAATAATGAGAGACATTGACACAAATAATACATAAGACGGAAGTTGACTGGGGTCCCATTTAATTAGAACCTCCCGGATATTAACCGGGACCCTGGCCACAATTCCGGCAAAAATCAAAAGGGAAACACCGTTGCCAATTCCCTTTTCTGAAATTAACTCCCCCAACCACATTAAAAATATGGTTCCGGCTGCCACGGTAATAATGGCAGATATCATTGTGGTTGAAGAAAGAGCCCCGATTGCTCCTTGCCTCTGAAACAAAGCCAACATTGCATATCCCTGGAGCATTGCCAGAGGCACGGTTAATATTTTTCCGTATTGTTCAAACTTATGGCGGCCAGCTTCGCCTTCTTCTTTATAAATCTTTTCCAATTGGGGAAAAATCATGGTTAACAACTGCATAATAATGACGGCAGTAATATAAGGCCCTAACCCCAACATTATAATAGAAAGATTCTCGAGCGTGCCGCCGGTAAACATATTTATAAGACCGAATACCTGAAATTGTTCAAAAAATTTCTTTAAATTTTCAATGTCAATACCGGGCATCGGAATGTTAGCCATCACCCGAAAAACTACCAAAATTCCTAAAACAAATAGGATTTTTTTCCGTAAATCTTGAATTTTAAAAATTTGAATGACTTTGTGATACCACATTGTAATTAAGTTAGATTGTTGGATCGCTTCGCTTTGTTAGAATGTTAGATTGTAATTTTAGCGGATATTTACATTCTAACAATCTAACATTCTCACATTCTAACAGTTCCTCCGGCTTTCTTTATCTCCCCTTTTGCTCCCTTTGAAATTTGGCATCCTTCGATAATTAGCTCTTTAGCAAGCTTTCCTTTCCCTAAAATTTTAACTTTGGGCATCCTTCCCTTTATTCTACGGATCATTCGCTTCTCTAGCAAGATTTGGGGAGTAACTTTTTCTCCTGAAATAAATTTTTTCTCTAAAATGTCGAGATTTAAAACCACAACTTTTGACTTTTGATTTTTGACTTTTGACTTAAATTTATATCCTTTCAGTTTCGGATATCTTTTAATTAATTCTCGAATAACTGGTTTAAACCTTCGGCCAGACCGAGATTTTTGACCCTTTATTCCACGACCGGAATAAGTACCCCTTTTACCACCCCGACCCACCTTTTTTCTCGACTTTTTCTTATGAATTGGTTTTAATTGGTGTAATTGCACAGTAATAAACTCAAAGCTCAAAATGCAAAGCTCAAAACTTAAAATTTTTGAACTTTAAGCATTTTAAGAGCTTTAATTGTTGCTTGGGCGTTGTTTAACTTATTTCCTGTTCTTCCTAAAATTTTTGAGGAAATATTTTTTATCCCAGCCAAATTACAAATCACCCTTACCGTTCCTCCGGCCACCAGCCCCCTTCCTTTTCTTTGCGGTCTGAGTAAAACCTTAGCCGGCCCGAATTTGGCACAAACTTCATGGGAAATGGAATCTTCCGTTATCAGAACCTCAGTTAGATATTTTTTGGAAAGTCTCGTTGCTTTTTCCACTGCCATTGCCACATCTCGACCGTTAGCTATTCCAATTCCAACTTTCCCATCTCTATTACCGCTCACGACCAGTGCTCGAAATCTTATTTTTCTTCCTCCGGCCCGGGTATGCGAAACCCTTGCCAAATCAAGCAATTTGGACTCAAACTCAGGGGCCCGCTCCTGCGGAATGGTGGCCGGGACGCGAGGCGTTTTCGCGAAGCGAAACGCCCCGTCCTTGGGAGGATTGGAGTCCTTTTTTTCTTCCCGTTTTGGATTTTGGATTTTGATCATTGAATTTTGTTTAGAAATTTAAAATTGTAATCCTCCTTCCCTCGCTCCTTCAACCAGTGCTTTCACTCTTCCGTGATATCTATATCCTCCCCGATCAAAGACCACTCTTTCAATTTTCTTCTTAAGGGCCCTTTCAGCAATTAATTTCCCAACCTCATAAGCAATTGCTACTTTTCCAATTCTAATTATTTGTTCTTTCTTTTCTCTGACTTTTAGCTTTTGCTTGCTCGCCGCAGCTTTAGCTGCGGCCGGGCGAATTTGAGTCTTTAACTTTTTAAACCCGAGGTCATTTGAACTCAAAATGGTCTGACCCTTCTCATCATCAATCAATTGGGCATAAATATGCTTAGTTGAACGAAAAACACAAAGCCGAGGAACTTTTGATGTATCCTTAATTTTTGCCCTAACTCGTTTGTGGCGCCGATATCTTTTTTGTTGTTTTTCTAACATAAATCACGAAACTGACACAAAATGTTAAACGAAACCGAAATAAAAGTTTAGTGTCTGTTCTGTGTCTAGTTTAGCTTCAGTTTAGTGCTTATCCTGTGGTTCCTACTGCTTTCTTCCCTGCTTTTCTTCTAATTACCTCACCCAAGTATTTTATACCCTTATCTTTATACGGCTCAGGGGGTTTTGCTTTCCTTATTTTTGCCGCAGTTTGTCCTACTAATTGTTTATCAATTCCCAAGACCGTGATAATGTTTTTTCCTATTAAAAAAATTATTCCCGGAGGACAGGCTACTTTAACCGGATGACTAAAACCAAGCTCCAGCACCAAATCTTTTCCATCTAAATTAGCCCTATAGCCAAGGCCACTTATTTCTAATTTTTTTTCATATCCCTCGGTTACCCCTTTTACTAAATTAGCAATAAGAGCCCTTGTCAACCCCCAAAGAGCCTTAGTTTGCTTGCCCGAAACCTGACTTGCCTGCCCTGTACGAATCTTGCTTTCGTGCGGGGTTCTGGTGCTGGGTTTAGTTTCAATTTGGGGAAAAACCAAAATTTGATTATCTCGAACTTCAACCTTAATTTCGGGCCGAACCCCTTGGGAAAGTTCGCCCTTTGGACCCTTAATCGTTACCTTTTGACCCTCAATTTTTACTTCGACATTTTCTGGTATTAAAATTGGTTTTTTACCAATACGACTCATAAAATTTAATTTTCAATTTATTAACCTTAAGCGAGGGAAGCAATTTTTAAAATAATTTAAGCGAGGGAATCAATTCTCGGGACCATCCGCAGGCAAATTGCATGGTTTCGCCTTCGGCGAAAATTTGCCGAGGACCTGAGCGGACTTCTCGCTGGGAAGTTCGCGTGTACCGAGAATTGGATTCCCGAGCGAACAAATGCACTAAACAAAAAGAGAGCTCATTATCCCATTTCTCGGTAGGAAATTCTACGGTTCTCCGAAGCAGATTACCGAGCGATTCTTCTAAAAATTAACTTCCCAAAGCGACTCACCGTATCTCACAAATTACTTCTCCGCCTAATTTCTGTTTCCTTGCCTCTTTGCCTGTCATCAATCCTTTTGAAGTAGAAATTATCACTATCCCCTGACCTCCTTTTGCTCGACCAATATCTTTATAACTCTTGTAAACTCTTTGACCAGGCTTAGAAAGTCGATGTATTCCGGAAATGGCCGGAATTTTATTATCGTATTTCAACGCAATTTCAATTTTTTTTCTTGCCTTTCTACCTCGTTTTTCAACCTTTTCAACAAAACCCTCTTTTTCTAAAATTTTAGCAATTTCATATTTTAAATTAGAAAAAGAAATATCCACTGTATCCTTCTGTACAGCTTGAGCATTACGTATTTGAGTCAACATATCAGCAATTGGATCCATAAGTTAGAAATTAGAAAATAGAAAGTAGAAGTTAAGAGTTTTTTTAATTCTATTTTCTATTTTCTATTTTCTGATTATTACCAACTACTTTTTTTTATCCCAGGTATTAATCCATTATTTGCCATTTCTCTAAAACAAATTCGACAAAGCCCAAATTTCCTCATATATCCTCTTTTTCTTCCACACCTAAAACAACGTCGAACAACTCGAGTTAAATATTTTGGTTTTTTTTCAGATTTTGCAATTTGAGATTTAGTTGCCATGTTTATGCTTTTATTGGAAACCCCATTAGCCTCAACAATTCTAATCCTTCCTCTCTTTTTTTCGCTGTCGTGACTACCGTTATTTCTAGTCCCAGGATCGATTTAGCTTTTTCTGGAGAAATCTCAGGAAAACAAATATGCTCTCGAATACCAAGAGTTAAATGTCCCCCTTTATCTACTGATTTAGGATCAATTCCTCGAAAATCTCTAGATCTTGGAAGAGCGATATAAATTAATCTTTCTAGAAAATCATACATTTTTTTTCTTCTTAAAGTAACCTTAGCACCAATTGGCATGCCGGCTCGAATTTTAAATACAGAAATAGATTTTTTAGCTTTAGTTAGTACCGGACATTGACCGGCAATTTTACTTAAATCATTTAAAATAAAATCTATTATTTTTTTCCTTTCCTGTTCAGTTTGATCAGAAATTAAT
This sequence comes from Candidatus Nealsonbacteria bacterium CG11_big_fil_rev_8_21_14_0_20_37_68, assembly GCA_002787295.1. Classification (GTDB taxonomy): domain Bacteria; phylum Patescibacteriota; class Minisyncoccia; order Minisyncoccales. The sequence continues at coordinate 12,174 of PCWJ01000035.1, read as the reverse complement.
TTGCCAAAACCGATGTTTATTATTACCTTCTCAATTTTAGGAACAGCCATAGGGGTTTTATAGCCAAACTTTTTTTGCATCTGAGGAATTACTTCTTTTTGGTATTTTTCTTTTAACATAGCCATAGTGATCTAGGTTTCTTGTCCACACTTCTTGCATATTCTATATTTTTTACCTTCTACAATCTTATATCCTACCCTGGTGGGGTTTTTGCAATTTTTACAAATCAGCTTTACATTCGAAATATGAATCGGCGCAGGTAATTGTACAATTTGACCTTTCTCGCCGGATCTTTTGGGTCGAACGTGTTTTTTTCTTATATTTATCCCCTCGACCACTATTCTTTGCTTTCCCGGTAGAGCCTCCAAAACTTTTCCCGTCCTCCCCCGCTCCTTCCCTGAAATTATTAAAATTTGGTCACCTTTTTTTATCTTCATAAAATTATACTAATTCTTCGGCCAAACCGGCGATTTTCTCAAATCCTTTTTCTTTTAATTCTCTAGGGACGGGGCCCGAAATTCTATTTCCTTTCGGCTCCTTGCTTTTTCCCTCCAAAATTACGGCTGCATTTTCATCAAATCTAATATAAGAACCATCGAATCGGCGATATGCTTTTTTTTGTCTGATTACTACTGCCCGAACTACATCATGTTTTTTTACAATTCTTCTTGGTTCGGCTTCCTTTACCGCGCCAACTATTACATCTCCAATTTGAGCATAACGCCGGCCGCTACCACCGGGAACATTAAAACACTGGATAATTTTTGCTCCGGTATTGTCAGCTACTTTTAACATTGTTCTTGGCTGAATCATAGTGGTAATACAAGTTAGTCGCTCGCCCTCATCCAGCCTTACGGCTGGCCAGAGCACATAAATTATGTGCTCGGTTCGGGCTCGCTCTTTAGAAACCCACGGTTTCTAACGTTTTCGCCTTCGGCGAAAGCCTGTTTTCCTACACGGGAGAACCGGAGGGTTCTCCCGACCCCTCTCCGATATGGGTTGTTATCTTCCTAATCACTCTCCACTTTTTATCTTTTGATATT
>PCWJ01000035.1:9744-11121 GCA_002787295.1 Candidatus Nealsonbacteria bacterium CG11_big_fil_rev_8_21_14_0_20_37_68 | reverse complement strand
GCTTTGTATTTCTTGTGAACTCTGAATCTTCTCTTATATTTCGGATGCTCTTTTAATCTTTCTACCTCAACCACCACCGTCTTTTGCATCTTATTGGAAACAACAGTACCGATTAGTTGCTTTTTCATAGTTGTTTAAGTAGAGTTAGGATTTTGGCGATGTCTTTTTTTATTAAACGGATTTCTCGAACATTTTTTACCTTACCCGATGCCAAATCAAACCTCAGAGATCTTAATCTTTCTCTTTTTTCAGATAGTAAACTTTGTAATTCCGTTTTTGGTTTTGGACGCAACTCTGTTATTTTCATAAACTCGACATAAATACACTAATGACACATTCACCCGCCAAAGTTTTTCGAAAAAAAATTTAGGCGGGCAAGTGACACTAATAAGATATTTGTGACCATTGGTGCTAATTCGTGTATTAGTGTCGGGTTACAAACTTGGTTTTTATCGGCAACTTTGTTGCCGCTTCTCGAAAAGCCTCTTTGGCTGTCTCTTCATCTATGCCCTCTACCTCAAAAATAATTCGGCCTGGCTTTATTGGAAAGCAGTAATATTCAACGCTTCCCTTGCCTCCTCCCATCGGAACCTCTGTTCCCTTTTTAGTAATGGGTTTGTCTGGAAAAATCCTTATCCAAAGTTTTCCTCCTTTTCTTAAATATCTAATAATACAACGTCTGGCTGCTTCAATTTGGCGAGCGCTTATCCATTTGGTACCCAAACTTTTTAATCCAAAGGAGCCGAAAGCAAGGTCTACCCCCCTGCTTTCAATCCCTTTTGAGCGGCCTTTTCGCCATTTTCTGTGTTTTACCTTTTTGGGCATTAAGATAGCCATATTTTTATTAAAATTTTTCGCCTTTGTATATCCAAACCTTTATTCCGATTATTCCGTAAGTACAATGGGCTTCGCCAAAACCGTAATCAATATCTGCCCTAATGGTCTGCCGTGGAAGTTTCCCTACCCCCAACCATTCAGATCTGGCAATTTCTGTTCCGTCTAACCTTCCCGAAACCTCCACCCTCGCTCCTTTTACGCCCTTCGTTACTATAATCTTGTCTAAAACCTGTTTAAGCACGCGTCGGTAACGAGTCCTCTTCTCAAGTCTTTGGGCAATCCATTCTGCCACTAAATTTGGACTGGCCCAAACATTTCTAATTTCCTTAATTTCAATTTTTATTTCCCTTGGCGAAGGGGTAGTTTTTTTTGTTTTTCTGCTGTTTTGAAAAATTTCTTTGGCTAAAATTTTTTTAATTTCTTCTGCTCCCGACCCTCCTCGACCAATAATCAAACCGGGCCTGGCACTCGAGATAATAATATTTATTTTAGTCGGGAACCTTTCAATCTCAATTTTCTCAACCGCGCAATCTTTTAATT
>PCWJ01000035.1:9544-9723 GCA_002787295.1 Candidatus Nealsonbacteria bacterium CG11_big_fil_rev_8_21_14_0_20_37_68 | reverse complement strand
CGCAAGATTTTTACTATAAAATCCGCGGGAATTCCAATCAGAAATCTCTTTTATTCTAAATGCTTTTGGGTGAACTTTATGAGCCATAGTCGCTTCGCTCCCCGCGGAACAGACGCAGAACCGCTCGGCTTCGCCTCGCTTCTACGCGGAACAACGCGGAAAGTTCAGCGTGGTTCTGC
>PCWJ01000035.1:6601-9520 GCA_002787295.1 Candidatus Nealsonbacteria bacterium CG11_big_fil_rev_8_21_14_0_20_37_68 | reverse complement strand
GCCTAAATATTCTTTGTGCTCCTTTTTCGATTTTTGGCTTAGGCATTTCTCTTCCCGGTCTTATTTTGGGCTTTTCTAATTTTGGGGGTTTCTTTTTCTCTTCTGGTTTTGCAACTGATACTTTTTTCTCTTTTTTAACTTTTTTAGGTTTACCTGAAATCGTATCAAGAATTAAGGTTATATGGGAAGTTTTTTTCTGAATTTCAGAAGCTTGTCCCCTGGCTCTGGGCTGCCATCTTTTGTATTTCGGTCCTTCGTTCGCAATGATTTTAGATATGTATAAATTGGATGGGTCTAATTGAAAATTATTCTTGGCATTAGCTACGGCTCCACTTAAAAGTTTTTGCAAAGATCTGGCTGCCTTTTTTACTGTAAAATTTAAAATAGTTTGAGCTTCCTCAACTGATTTTCCCCGAATCAAATCGGCAACTAATCTCACTTTTCGTGGAGCTATTCTTAAATAATTTAATTTGGCAGTTACCGTCATAATTCAATAAATTTCTACAAGTTTCTTTTATTGTTTCAATTTTGCTTTAGTTTCTAATCCTCTCTGCATCCTTCCACCATGCCTGGCAAATTTGGTGGTGGGAGCAAATTCACCCAATTTGTGCCCGACCATTTCTTCGGTAGCATGAACCGGAATAAAGTTCCTACCATTATGAACTCCGAAAGTAAAGCCTACCATTTCCGGACAAATCGTGCAGGATCTTGACCAGGTCTTAATAATGGTTTGAGGACTCGGCTTTAAACCTTTAATCTTTTTTAGCAGTCTTTCATCTATATATGGACCTTTTTTAAGCGATCTTGCCATAATAAGTTTATTGTGATTTTTGCTTTATTTTTTCTTTTTTCGGCGCTGAATTATGAATTTATCTGTCAATTTTTTTCTTCTGGTTTTTACTCCACGAGCAGGTTTCCCCCAGGGAGTTTTTGGACCGGGCATTCCAATCGAAGTTTTACCCTCACCTCCTCCATGAGGATGATCACAGGGATTCATTGCCGTTCCCCGAACAGTGGGTCTTTTGCCCCTATATCGACTCTTTCCGGCTTTCCCCAGTTTAACATATTTATGTTCCGGTCTAGAAATTACCCCAACCGAAGCAAAACATTCCCCTTTTACTTTTCTAACTTCGGTAGAAGGAAGAATTAAATGAGTAAAACCCCCTTCTTGGGCTAAAACCTTAGCTGCCGTTCCCGCCCCCCTCACCATTTTTCCTCCTCTTCCGGGTTCTAATTCAATGTTATAAACCATCGTCCCTACCGGAATATTTTTTAGTTTTATGCGATTTCCGAGGCGAACTTCAGCTTTATCTGCTGCAATTATTTCATCTCCAACCTTTAAACCCTGGGGTAAAATTTGATACCTCTTTTCACCATCTTGATACTGCAAAAGCATAATAAAAGCAGTACAATAGGGATCGTATTCCAAGCTAATCACTTTGGCTGGTAGATTTAATTTTTCCTCCCCAAAGTCAATTATTCTATAAAGCTTTTTGGCTCCTCCTCCCCTATGTCTAACCGTAATCCTCCCTGAATTTCCCCTACCTCCAGTTTTTTTCAAAGATATAACTAACCTCTTTTCGGGCCTTTTTTTGCTCAGTATTGAAAAATCTTCCTTACTCATTCCTCTCTGTCCCGGTGTAGTTGGTTTGTATTGTTTCATGGTTAGATTTTAGATTTTAAATTAGAACGAGGCAAGTAATTTTTGGGAAAAATCCCCCAGCGAATTGGCTTGGTCCGAGCACATAACGCTTTATGTGCTCGGCAATTCGCGAGTAGCAGCGATTTTTCGCTGGAAAAAATCGCGTGTCCCGAAAATTACTTCCCGAGTGATTATCGTGGTAATACCTCTATCTTCTGACCTTCTTTTAATTTAACAATTGCTTTTTTGTACCCCTTTCTCCACCCCTCAATTCTTCCCAACCTTCTTCTTCTCCTGGGAACCTTTATAACTTTAACCGAAACCACCTTAACCCCATAAAGGTCCTCAATTGCTTTTTTAATTTCTGTTTTATTGCTCCTTGGCCAAACTTTAAAAATGTATTGATTTCCTTTAGCCAAATCGGTTGCTTTCTCTGTCACGTGAGGAGATTTCAAAATCTTCCAAGCCAAACTTTCTTTTTTTTCTTTAACTTTCGATGGCCCTGCTTGAGGTTCTTTTTCTTTTTGGGTCTCTTTGGAAAGCCCTGCTTTCTCTATCGGTTTTTTGACCTCTTTTTCTTCCTTAGGATGTTTGGAGGGCTTTGGGGATATTTTTTCTTTTATTTTTTTCTCTCTTTCCGATTTTTCCTTTTTTTTAAAAATATTAAAAAATGCCATAAATTATCCTAAAAATGTCTTTTTAATTACCTCTATCGATTCCTTTGGAATTAGCAGATATTTAAAAGAAAGCAAGTCCAAAGCATTTAAATCTTTGGCTTGAATGGTTCGGACTTTATGGATATTCCTGGCAGCCAAAATTATATTTTTATCAATTCCCGGCAAACCAATTAAGCAACTATTATTCCCTATTGGCAACCTTGCTAAAATTTGGGATATGACCTTAGTTTTGGGGAGGGGTAGTTTTAAAGTATCTAAAATAATTAACAAATTTTCTTTAGCTTTGGCTGATAAAACCATAAACAAAGCTTTTCTCTTCATTTTTTTAGGAATTATTTTTTTGAAATTTCTTTCTTTGGTTGGACCGAAAGTCACCCCTCCACCCTTCCATAAGGGGGAACGAATTGAACCATGTCTCGCCCTGCCCGTTCCCTTTTGCCGCCAGGGCTTTTTTCCGCCGCCTCGAACTTCTCCCCTGTCTTTAGTATGAGCAATTACCTGTCTGCGATTTGCCATCTGAGATGTCGCCACTTGATGTACTAAATCAGGATTTAATTTAACATCAAAAATTTCCTTTGGTAATAAAGTTGTCCCTATTTC
>PCWJ01000035.1:0-6595 GCA_002787295.1 Candidatus Nealsonbacteria bacterium CG11_big_fil_rev_8_21_14_0_20_37_68 | reverse complement strand
CTAACCTTCATAATTTTTAATTTTCAATTTCTAATTTTCAATCAATTTTCAATGATTCAATTATCAAATGTTTGAAAATTGTGAAATTGTAACATTCATTAAAATTGAAAATTGGTAATTGAAAATTTGTTATCCCCTAATCTCGAGTAGCGTTCCCCTTCTTCCCGGCACAGCTCCCCTTATTGCTAATAAATTATTTTCTTTATCAACCTTGACTACTTTTAAATTTTTGACCGTTACTCTTTCAAAACCCATTCTTCCCGGCATTTTTTTACCCTTAATTACTCTTTCTGGAAATGTAGAACCAACCGAACCCAGGGTTCGATGTTCATGTTTTACTCCGTGAGTAGCATTTCTTCCCGAAAAACCCCATCTTTTAACTGCTCCCTGAAAACCCTTCCCCTTAGAAATTCCAGAAATTTTAACTTTATCTCCTTCTCGAAAAATTGAAACATCAATTTTGTCTTTAACTTTGTATTCACCATCTTTGAATTCTCTTAAATATCTATATGGCTTCTGGGCCTGAGGCTTTTTAATTTTTTTTGGTTTTTCAATCTTTTTAAATCCGACCTGAATAGCTTGATAACCATCTCTTTCCTTTTTTTTTATCTGAGTAACCTCGCAGGGACCAGCCTCAATTAAAGTCACCGGGATTTGATTTCCTTTTTCATCAAAAATTTGACTCATCCCCAACTTTAATCCAAGTATAAATTTCATAATTAAAATCAATTGGCAAAGATTATTTAGATTAAGTGATGAAAACCTTTCCTTCTAGGAAGGAAAGGCGAAAGGAAACCGTCGGTGTCCTTTCGCATCTCCATACCAAATTTTAGACCGAGGATAAACTTCATATTTGTAGAAGCCGATTAACGCCGATTGAGAACGCTGATTTACGCCGAATTGAAAACCGGGCATAGCCCGGCTTTCAACCATTGGCTATTTAAAATTAATTTTATGGTTTTTTAAAATTTACTTTTAACATTTTAATTATAGAATAAAAACTCATTTATGTAAACTTTATATTCAGCGTATTATCGGCGTAGTTATCAGCGTCATTCAGCTTCTATTTTTACATCTTTATTTCGATATCGACTCCGGCCGGCAAGTTTAAATTGCTTAAAGCATCAATTATTTTTGGAGTTGGATTGAAAATTTCTATTAATCTCTTGTGAATTCTCATTTCAAATTGTTCTCGGCTGTCTTTGTGAACAAAACTAGATTTGTTTACGGTATACTTATGAATCTCGGTTGGAAGAGGAATGGGGCCTGAAATTTCAGCTCCATAACGCAAAGCGGCTTCAACAATTTGTCGAGCAGAATTATCAATAACTTTATGATCATAAGACCGGAGCTTAATCCGAAGCTTCGGCTTTGGTACTTCTTCAACTACTGCTTTCTTTTTTTCTGTCATCTTAAAAGAACACAACCGTTTGTTAGAAGGTTAGATTGTTGGATCGGCCTTTGGCCTTTGTTAGAATGTTCATTCCAACAATCCAACAAAGCGGAGCGATCTAACATTCCAACATTATTTTACTATCTTTGTCACTACTCCTGCTCCCACCGTCTTTCCTCCTTCTCTGATTGCAAACCTTTGTTTTTCTTCCATGGCAATAGGAGCAATCAACTTGATTTTTAAATTAACTGTGTCACCGGGCATTACCATCTCCGTCCCCTCGGGCAAGGTCACATCGGCAGTAATATCAGTGGTTCTAAAGTAGAATTGAGGTTTGTAACCGGTAAAGAAAGGGGTATGGCGGCCTCCTTCTTCTTTGGTCAAAACATAAACTTCGCCTTCAAATTCGGCATGAGGGGTTATTGAACCCGGTTTAGCCAAAACCTGCCCCCTTTCTATTTCTTCTTTTTTTAGACCTCTTAATAATATCCCAACATTGTCTCCGGCCCTTCCTTCATCCAGAGTTTTGTTAAACATCTCAATACTAACTGCCGTAGTTTTTACGGTTGGTCTTAAACCAACCAATTCTACTTCTTCGTTAGGATGAATCACTCCCCTTTCAATCCTTCCGGTAGGAACGCTTCCTCGACCGGCGATCGAAAAAACATCTTCGATTGCCATTAAAAATGGTTTATCAATTTCTCTTTTTGGCTCCGGAATATAATCATCCACTGCTTTAATCAATTCTAAAATTGGTTTAGCTTTCTCGTCTTCCAAAGAATCTGCTTCCAGAGCTTTAAGAGCCGAGCCGCGAATAATTGGGGTTTCGTCCCCCGGATAATTATATTTCTTTAAAAGCTCTCTAATCTCAGACTCAACCAACCCAATCATCTCGGGGTCATCTACCGTATCACACTTATTTAAAAATACTACCAAAGACGGAAGCCCCACCTGTCTTGCCAAAAGCACGTGTTCTCTGGTTTGGGGCATCGGACCGTCAGAAGCTGAGACCACCAAAATTGCTCCATCCATCTGGGCCGCTCCTGTAATCATGTTTTTAATATAGTCAGCGTGACCCGGGCAATCAATCAAAGCATAGTGCCTTTTTTCTGTTTCGTACTCAAGATGAGAAATAGATATGGTTAAACCACGAGCTTTTTCTTCGGGAGCAGAATCAATCTCTTCCACTGTTTTCTTGGAGGCTCTTAGCCCCTTCATGCCTATTATTTTAAGAATGGCTGCCGATAGGGTGGTTTTACCGTGGTCAACATGACCAATGGTACCAACGTTCATATGAGGTTTTTCCCTCGCAAATTTTTCTTTTTCTGCCATAATTCTTTAAAAGCGACACCAATACACTAATGACACACGAATGACACTAATAGATATTCGTGACATTAGTGGCAATTCGTGTATTAGTGTCGAGCTTAGGTTACACTAATTATAATTATATAAAACCAAAAATAAAAGTCAATGTTTAGAATATAAGTCAATGTTTAGAATATAAGTCAATGTTTAGAATATTTAGAATGGCAAGTCTTCAATTTTTAACTCTTCTTCTTGTAATTCCTTCGGGAGTTCAGCCCTCGCCGAAGGCGAGGCTGCCTCCTTGGGAAATTCTCTTTTCAAATTAAGCTCTGAGTGCCTGCCTAAATTTTCTGAAATTTTAGCAGGTGAAAATGAAGCTAGATTAGCAAAATTATTATTTCTGCGAGTTTTATATTCCTCGAAATCTATAATAACCATTATCGGCTTTCCGTTTTCCACAACGATAACCTTCCCCCCTTCATTTTTAATAATTTGCTTAATTTCATTTAAGTCCATTTTATTTATTATATTTCTTTTTTATCTTATGTCAACCCCGCATGGTCTAACGTCGGGTTTTAGTCCATTACTTTCTTTTTCCTTCGATGATTTCTTGGGCAATATTTGCCGGTACCTGTTCGTAATGGTCAAATTCCATCGTAAATGTCCCCCGGCCTTGAGTCAGGGACCGCAAACTTGTGGCGTAGCCAAACATTTCAGCCAAAGAAACTTTTGCTCTAATGATTTTCATTTCTCCCCTATCTTCCGTTTCCTCAATTTTTCCTCTTCTTGCCCCCAAATCCCCAATGACGGTTCCGAAAAACTCAGGAGGAGAAATCACTTCTAATTTCATTATTGGCTCCAATAACACAGGTTTTGCTTTTTTAGCTCCTTCTTGAAGAGCGATTGAACCAGCAATTTTAAATGCGAATTCGGACGAATCAACTTCATGAAAAGAACCATCATATAAAGCAACGGTAATATCAACCATCGGGTATCCCGCCACTACTCCTTTTTCCATTGCCTCCTTCACTCCTTTTTCAACTGCCGAAATGAATTCCTTGGGAATTATTCCTCCTTTAATTTCATCTACAAATTCAAATCCCTCTCCTCTATTTTTAGGTTCTAACCTCAAAAAAACATGGCCGTATTGTCCTCTACCTCCCGACTGCCTAATATATTTTCCTTCAGCTTCTGCTGTTTCTCTAATCGTTTCTTTATAAGCCACCTGGGGTCTTCCAACATTTCCCTCAACCTTAAATTCCCTTTTCATCCTATCAACGATTATTTCCAGATGCAACTCCCCCATTCCAGAGATAATTGTCTCTCCGGTCTCCAAATCTCCCTTGACGGTAAAGGTTGGGTCTTCCTCGGCCAATTTTTTCAAAGCCAGACCCAATTTTTGTTGGTCAGCCTTAGTTTTTGGCTCAATTCTAATTGAAATTACAGGTTCCGGGAAAGTAATTTTTTCTAAGATAATCGGGTTATCACTATCGCACAAGGTGTGGCCAGTGGAAGTATTCTTTAACCCAACCGTCGCCAAAATATCTCCGGTAAATGACTCTTCCACTTCTTCTCTTTCGTCAGCATGCATTCTTAATAATCTACCAATTCTTTCCTTTTCTCCAGTAGTGGTGTTTAATAAATAAGAGCCTCTCTTTAAATAACCTGAATAAACTCGGAAAAAAGTTAAGGTGCCCACATAAGGATCAGCCATAATTTTAAAAGCTAAGGCGGAAAAGGGTTCGGTATCTAAAGGTTTTCTCTCAATGAGTTCACCGGTTCTTGGATCGATTCCTTTTATTGGTGGCAAATCAATGGGGCTGGGCAAATAATGTATTATTGCATCCAGAAGCGGTTGAACCCCAATTCTTTTAAAGAGCGACCCAAAAAAAACCGGAAAAAATTTACATTTAATAATTGCCTTTCTGATTCCCTTTCTCATCTCTTCAATTGAAACTTCTTTCCCCGATAAATATTTTTCCAAAAGTCCTTCGTCCTCAGCTGCAATTTTTTCTATTAATCGTTTTCTCCAGACCTTAGCCTTTTCCTCAAGTTCCTTGGGAAGCTTTTCCTCTTTTACGATTTCACCCTCTTTGCCTTCGAATTTCAAAACCTTCATTTTTAACAAATCAACCAAGCCCGAAAAATTATCTTCCTCGCCAATTGGCAATTGCAGAGGAAGAGCATTCTTTGATAGTCTTTTCCAGATCGACTCCAAGTCCATTTCAAAATCGGCCCCGACTTTATCCATCTTGTTTACAAAGCAAATCCTGGGGACATTGAATTGGTCTGCTTGGCGCCAAACCGTTTCCGATTGAGTCTGGACTCCTGTCCCCCCATCAAATACAACCACCGCCCCATCCAAAACTCTCAAAGACCTTTGGACTTCGGCCGTGAAATCAATGTGCCCCGGAGTGTCAATAATATTTATTCGATATTCCTCACCTTCAATTTGCCAATAACAAGAGGTGGCTGCGGCCATGATTGTCATCGCTCGCTCTTGCTCTTGGGCCATCCAATCCATGACTGTCGTTCCCTTTTCCAGAGTACCAATCTTGTGAGTTCTGCCCGTGTAATATAAAACGCAAACTGTTGTCGTAGTTTTTCCAGCACTAATGTGGGCGATAATACCTATATTTCGATATTTCTCAATGGGATATTGTCTCATAAATTTTCAAAATTCAAAATTTTTATTTGAAGCGAGGCAAGTGCCGAGATGGACATCCGCAGCGAGCGGCCAGGGTTTCGCCGAAGGCGAAGAGCGAGCGAGGACTAAGCAACAATTCTCGGTGGGAATTGTTGCGGTCCTTCGAGGCAGCTTGCCGAGCGATAAACGGCGTGCTCCCTGGGGCAAGATGCCCGAGCGAGCGACTGCGTGGTCAAACTAATCAGCCCTGCCGAGCGACTTACCACGCGAAATGGGCAAAAGCCCGGTTGGCTTCCGCCATGCGATGGGTATCTTCTTTTTTCTTAACTGCTACCCCGGTATTATTAAAAGCGTTAATTAATTCTTCGGCCAATTTTTCTTTCATTGGCTTTCCTTTTTTAGATTTTGCCGCATTAATTATCCAGCGCATCGCTAAACTTATTCTTCGGTCGCCTTTTACTTCCCTCGGAACTTGATAAGTCGCTCCCCCCACTCTTTTTGGCTTCACTTCTAAAAGCGGGGAAACGTTTTTTATAGCCAGATCAAAAACTTCCAAAGGTTCTTTTTGGGTTTTCTCTTTTATAATATCAAAACTGCCATAAACAATTTTTCTGGCAAGATTTTTTTTGCCCCGCCTCATCACCTGATTAATAAACTTGGAAACCAGGGTGTTATTATAAACAGAATCGGCAGGTATTACGCGTTTTGCTTTTTTCTTTCTCCGAGCCATAAATTAGAAATTGTTATTTTTCCCGCTTCGTACCGTAACTCGACCTCTCCTGCTTTCTTCCCTCAACTCCGCCGGTATCAAGAACTCCCCGCACTATGTGATATCTTACTCCCGGCAAATCTTTAACTCTTCCCCCGCGAAGCAAAACTATCGAGTGCTCTTGTAAATTATGTCCTTCGCCGGGAATGTAAGCCGTAACTTCCATTCCATTGGTTAATCTAACCCTGGCTACTTTTCTTAAGGCTGAATTGGGTTTTTTTGGGGTAGTAGTAAAAACCTTTAAACAAACTCCTCTTTTAAATGGAGAAGGATATTTAATTGGTCTGTTTTTTAAAACATTAAAACCAAATGTTAAAACCGGCCTTTTGGAAGGTTTTTTTGTTTTTTTCCTTTTTTTCTTAATTAATTGATGAATTGTCGGACACATAATTTACCAACCAAAAAATAAAAAATACTTTCTCTCGGGTTTTTTTAAATTTTATCCTTCTTGATTTTTATTCTAAATTCAAGATTATAT